>NZ_JADPJR010000144.1:0-193520 GCF_023073535.1 Bradyrhizobium sp. 179
GACGGGCGCGCTTCGCGAGCGGCTTGCTACAGTCCTGCAAACAACAAGGGGGTCACTTCCTCATGTCGCTGCGGGGTCAAATCCGGACGTCGCTTGACATAGACATGAGTCCGGTTCGAATGCCGGTACCGGTCTTTCTCGCCACAGGCCTGGCCGACAAGTCGATCTACCCGCAGCGCCAATATGCTGCGGTTGCAGCACTCTGCGCTGCAGGGAGCCATGTGGTTTGGAAGACCTATGCTGGCGTGAGCCATAACGGAACGGTGCACGCAGCCTATTCCGACGAACTTGCATTCGTTCAGGCGGCGCTGGCCGGGACTCCGATGCAGTCCAATTGCGCTTCGATTGCCGATCCGGGACCGCCGGGCGAGGCCTTACCCGGTTTCAAATTCAACGATTGATGAGACGCGGGGAAACCATGCCTTAGGCTGGTTCGGTCTTGCCGCATTGGCCACGGCTCCGGCTCAAAGCCGCCGCTCTGCCCGAGACAGAGCCCTTGGGTGATGGAGAAGAGCCATGCGCTCATTTACACGAAGAACGATGGTCGGCTCAGGGCTGGCAACGGCGATTTATGTTTCGCCTTTCCTGCGAACAGTCGAGGCGCAGAGTTACCCGCAACGACCCGTGAAAATCATCGTACCGTATGCCGCGGGAGGTGCCTCCGACATCATTGCGCGGCTGATTTCACCGGAAATGGAGCGTGCGCTGGGCCAGCCCGTCATCGTCGATAATCGCGGCGGCGGCGCGAGCATGGTCGGCACGCAGGCAGTCGCGACCGCCTCCCCCGACGGCCATACCATAGGAGTTATCGATAGCGCGTTTGTCATTAACCCCGGGCTGTTTCGCACGAAACTTCCCTACAATACCAAAAAAGACTTTGCGCCGATCTCGCTTTTGGCGACTTCCCCTCTCGTTCTGGTCGTGCATCCCTCAGTGCCTGCCAATAGCCTGAGGGAGTTCGTTGCCCTTGCCAAAGCTCAGCCGGGCAAGATCAACTTTGCATCGGCTGGGCTTGGAACGGCCATTCATTTGGCGGGAGAGCAACTGCGACAAGCCGCCGAGATCGATATTTTTCATGTGCCTTATCGAGGCGGAGGACCGGCTATTACCGATCTGATCGGCGGACAGGTCCAGATGACGTTTGCCACCGTCGCAGCTATCGGACAGCAGGTCCGTCAGGGTCTGGTTCGTGGCCTGGCCATTACTGGAAGCGCCCGTATCGCACAGCTGCCCGACGTCCCCACCATGGCCGAGGCCGGCTTGCCGGCCGCCGACGCCACGCCGATTTTCGGCATGGTCGGACCGGCTGCGCTGCCGCCTCGCATCATCGACAAGCTCGCAGAGGTTGCCGGAAGGACCTTCAAAGATGAGACACTCCGATTGAGGACAACGGAACTCGGTTTTGTTTCCGTTGGCAGCTCGCCATCCGAATTTGCCACACGTATCGATGAGGAGATCGCCAAATGGACGCGTATCGTGGAGAAGGGAAACATTCAGCCGGGCTGACCCCCGGCCTTACGTGCACTCAGTGAGCTGCTATGAAAATAACCGAAGTTCATGGTTTCCATCTTAGCTTCCCGCTGGCCGAGCCCATGGGAAACGCTCTCAATGTGTTCCGGAAGCGGGACGCGTTGCTTATCCAGATACGAACAGATAGCGGCCTTTCCGGGTGGGGAGAGGCGGGCAATTCCCCACACGCCGCCGGCGCCTTTATTCGTGCCCGGCTCGCCGGACTCATCCTGGGCAAGTCGCCCGCCGACAATGGCCGCCACTTTCAATCGATGTGCGGTTGTCTCGGGTATGATCGGCGCGGGGCGCCAATGATGGCGATATCGGCCATCGACATCGCCTTGCACGATCTTGCTGCGCAAATGCACGGAATCAGCGTAGCAGCGCTAATGGGCGGAGCGGTGCGCAACGAGGTGTTCGCTTACGCAAGCGGCCCCTTCGTGCGAATGCAGCCCGATCCCTACCGGGAGTATCAGCGCGAGGTCGATCAGTATCTTTCGCTGAACTTCAAAGCCATCAAGCCCCGAGGCGGCGTTGAGCCGAGAGCCGACGGCACCATGGCAAACGCGCTTCGCAAGCAGGTGGGCCCTGATATCGGTATCATGGTTGATATCAACCAGAGCTATACCGCAGCAGCCGCCATCCGGGCCGCAAAGTTCATGGAGGATGCCGACCTGCTCTGGATTGAAGAACCAGTTCAGCCGGAGGACCTCCCGGGCTATCAATCCTTTACGCGCGCCGCCAAGGTTGCCACCGCTGGCGGAGAGGCACTCGGTAGCCTGCGTGCCTTCCGCGATTTTCTGGCCGCAGGTACCTTCGATATTCTTCAACCCGATCTTTCGATATGTGGAGGTTACAGCGGCTTTCGGCAAATCTGGGCGCTCGCGCAAGCCTATGATCTACCCATCATGCCCCACGTGTTTGGCACGGCCGTAAATTTCCACGCCTCGCTTCAAATGTCGGCTGTGCTTGAACCACGTCGCGGAGGGGCCTGCGCAGCGTATCCATTCATGGAGTACGACATGATGGATAACCCGCTCCTGCGCCTCGCCGGCACACCATCGGTTGATCAGCGCGGCATGCTCGCGGTACCGGAAGGTCCCGGCACGGGCGTTGACTTGCGGCCCGAACAGCTCGAGCAATGGGTCACTGACTCGTGGTCGGAGCGTCTTTAGGAAACGCTTCTGCTGTCGTACGTATCGCACTGCGCAAGCAAGCCCAGATCGAATGCCAGACCGCTCCGCGTCGCGTCAGGACCATAAGTCACATCATGGTGCCGGGCATGAAACAGCGGACCCGCGGATGACCATCGATATAGTACTTCCACACCATGGTCCTGCCGGTCTTGTTCGGCTGCGTGACCACGGCCCCGTCAGGAACCAGCACCCACTCACCGTCAATGCGCACACGATAATGCCCGTGATCGGACTCCCAGTCGACATCGGCAATGAAGTATCCGTCTGAGTCCGAGCAACATTGCCCGAATTCGCTTTGTAGGCTCTCGAACCATCCTTTCAGGGGCGAATTGGCGTAGCGCCCGTCATCACGCGCCGTCGCAGACGTCGTAAGCAGCATCAGCCCCAGCGACCACACAGAAAACTTCATTCAGGTATTCCTAGTTCGCCGCCGTATACGCATCGGCGTGCCGCGTGATGAAGTCACAAACGCTAAACGGCGGTGTGCGGCGACCGAGTGCATCAGGTCCGGCTAAGGCAGACTGCTTGGTCGGACCTGCCGAGAGCTTTCAGGATGAAGCGAATCTGGACGCGCAACCCTGCTTCCGGATCTTCGCCGCATTGCAGGCAATGCTCGATCAGCGTCGGATGGAAGAACGGCATGAAGGCGGCGTTGACCGCTCGCGCGGCTTCCGCGGCATCTTCGACCTCGAATTCGCCCGTTTGAGCGCCCTCGCGTATGATCGCCTCGAAGATTGTCAGCAATCGCTCCATGTGCGCCTTGATGACCGCCCAGTTCTCGTGCATGGCGGCGACAATCAGCTCGTGCATGCGCCTTTCCTTGACCAGCGTCATCTTGTTGTGCTGGTGAACGGCGGTCAGGAGCTTGTCGAGTTTCTCTGTGGCCGGTGCGTTCGAACTTGCGATCGCAAAGGCGATCTCAGTAACCTCCTCCAAAACCCGCCCGCAAATGGACTCGTTGATCGCATCCCTCGAGCGAAAGAAGCGATAGACATTTGCCGGGCTCATGCGGAGCTCCGAGGCGATATCAGCCACCGACGTCCTGTGGTAACCGACGCGGCGAAAGTGCTCCTCCGCCACCTCCAGGATAAGCGCGCGCACCTCGTCAGAGCCGGTGACCGTTCGGACCGGACGATTCATGGATGCGACCGAGCCCTACTCGGCAGCCATCGATGTTTGCAATTCCGGTTCCTGCGTCGAATGCTCATGAATCGTATCGGCAGTCGGTTTGATCCGGAACCACACGGCATAAAGCGCAGGCAGGAACAGCAGAATCAGCACCGTGCCGACGGCCGTGCCGCCGATCAGCGTGTAGGCCATCGATCCCCAGAAAACGGAATGCGTGAGGGGGATGAAGGCCAGCACCGCAGCAAGTGCGGTCAGAATCACGGGCCTAGTACGCTGCACCGTGGCTTCGATGACGGCGTGATAGTCATCAAGGCCGGCGGCAAGGTTCTCCTTGATCTGTTCGGTCAGGATCAGCGTGTTGCGCATCAGGATGCCCGCCAGCCCTATCAGGCCCAGAATGGCGTTGAACCCGAAGGGCTGGTGAAAGATCAGCAACATCGGCACGACGCCGGCGAGGCCAAGCGGTCCCGTCAGCACCACCATGGCCATCGTCGAGAACGATCGCACCTGCAACATGATGACGATCAGCATGGCGGCGATCATGGCGGGAAAGATCGTCGCCAAAGCGTCATTGGCCTTGGTTGCCTCCTCGATCGATCCGCCCAATTCGATACGATAGCCGGCGGGCAGAGACGCGATCAGCGGTTGAAGTGCTGTCTTGATCTCCTTGGAGACCTCCGGCGGCTGGGTCGCCTCGTTGATGTCCGAGCGGATGGTGACGACGGGGGTGCGATCGCGGCGCTTCATGATCGGTTCTTCAAGTTGGATTTCCGAATGGCCGACCTGGTCGAGCGGAACCGCGCGGCCGTCCCTGCTCATCAGGGAGAAATCCGCCAGACGCGTCGGATCCAGCCGCTCTCCGCCAGCGCTGCGTGCCACGATCGGGACATTGCGAATGTCCTCGCGGACCTGCGTCACGGTGATGCCGGTGAGGAGGAACTGCAGTTGCCGGCCGACCTCCGCTGGCGAAAGGCCGATGAGGTTCAGTCGATCCTGATTCGGGATGAAGCGGAGCACGGGCGTGCGATCACCCCAGTCGCGGTTCGCCTGGCGCACATCGGGAACGCCACGTATGATACCGAGCGCTTTTTCGGAGATCGCGTACAATTGCGCCGGATCCGGCCCCATGACCCGAAACTCGACCGGGAACGGGGTATAGGGTCCGAACACGAGCTGGGTGACGCGCACATTGGCCTCGGCTGCAAGACCGCCCGACACCGCCTGCCGGAGCCGGTGCTTCAAAGCCTCACGCGCCTCCGCATCCGGTGTCAGCACGACGATCTTGGCGAAGGCCGGATCGGGCAGCTCCGGCGCCATCGCGAAGAAGAAGCGCGGCGCGCCCTGACCGACATAGCTCGTGACGATCTTGGCCTCGGGCTGATCATGCAGCCACCGCTCGAGCTTCTCGGCTGCGGCGGTCGTCGTCTCGATGCTGGTGCCTTCCGGCAGCCGAACCTCCACCAGCACTTCGGGGCGGTCGGAGGTCGGGAAGAACTGCTGCTTGACGCCGCCCATGCCGACGACCGAAAGGGCGAAAGCGACGGCGACGATGCCACTGGTTGCGAACTTGTGGCGCACGGCGAAGGTAATGAGCGCGCGCAGGCGCCGATAGTTGGGCGTGCCGTAGATCGCGTGATGGCCACCTTCGATCGGCTTGATCGCGGGCAGCATCTTGACGCCCAGATAGGGCGTGAAGACCACCGCGACGATCCACGAGACGATGAGGGCAAAGCCCACGACCCAGAAGATGTTGCCGGCGTATTCGCCGGCCGTCGAGCGCGCGAAGCCCACCGGCAGGAAGCCGGCGATCGTCACGAGTGTTCCCGACAGCATCGGCGCCGCCGTGTGGCTCCAGGCATAGGCCGCCGCCAACATACGGTCCATGCCCTCTTCCATTTTCACCACCATCACCTCGATGGCGATGATGGCGTCGTCCACGAGAAGGCCGAGCGCCAGAATGAGCGCGCCGAGCGTGATGCGGTCGAAGAACCGGCCGGTCTCCAGCATGATGAGAAACACGACGGCAAGCGTCAAAGGAACGGCGGCAGCGACCACGATGCCGACGCGCCAGCCGAGGCTGAGCAGGCTCACCAGCAGCACCACGCCGAGCGCCATCGCGAACTTCATCATGAATTCGTCAACGGCCGAGGTGATGTTGACGGCCTGGTCACTGACCTTGGCCAGAGACATCCCGAGCGGCAGCGTCCGAGCGATCGCTGCGGACTTCTCCTCCAACGCCCTGCCGAGCGCGAGGCCATCCCAGCCCTCTTGCATGACTGCCGCGAGCATGACGGCGGGCTCGCCCTGGTGCCGGATGAGGTAGGTGGGAGGATCCTCGTAGCCGCGACGGACTACGGCGATGTCGGAGAGTTTCAGCGTCCGCCCAGCCGCGACGATCGGCGTGTCGGCGATCGCCTCAACACTGGCATAAGCGCCGTCGACCCGGATGAAGACCTGCGGCCCCTTGGTGTCGATCGAACCAGCCGGAGTTAAGGTGTTCTGCCGCTGCAAGGCGGCAACAATGTCCTGTGCCGACACGCCGAGCGTCGCCAGCTTGGGATAGGAAAACTCGACGAATATCTGCTCGGGACGTTCCCCGAGGATGTTGATCTTCTTGACGCCGGGCACGTGCAGGAGGTCCTGGCGAATGGTCTCGGCTTGCCTGGCGAGCTCCCGCATCGGCATGCCCTTCGCTTTAAGAGCATAAAGGGCGAAGCTCACGTCCGAATATTCGTCGTTGACGAAGGGGCCGAGCACACCGGACGGCAGCTTGCGCGCTTCATCCCCGAGCTTCTTGCGGGCTTGGTAGAACTCCTCCTGCACGACGGATGGCGGCGTGCTGTCCTTCAGCGTAACGGTCATGTAGGCATAACCTGGCCGCGTGGTCGTCTCCACCCGGTCGTACCAGGTCAGCTCCTGAATCCGTTTCTCCAGGGGTTCGGCGACCTGGTCTTGCATCTCACGTGCCGTCGCGCCCGGCCATACCGTCGTGACAGTGAGGGTCTTGATGGTGAAGGAAGGGTCTTCCGCCCGCCCGAGCATGAAGAAGGCGTACGCGCCTGCGGCCGCCAGCAGGAGGATGAAGAACAGGGTCACGGCTCGTTCGCGGACGGCGATCGCGGACAGATTGAAGCTCATCAGTTGCTCCTGTCTTGAGAGGCGGTCCTGACGTGAGCGCCCTCCTGCAAGAGATGAGCGCCCAGCGAAACGACCCGATCACCTGAGCTCAGCCCGGAGATCACCGCGGTTTCGCTGGTCACACGCACAAGCTTGATGGGCTGAAAGTGTACGGCCGAGGTGCCGCTCTCGAAGACCCAAACGCCGGTCTTTCTGCCGTCATCGAGCACCGCTCCCAGCGGCACCTGGACTTCCGGTTGGCTCTCCTGGCTTGCAAGCCGAATGGTGACCGTCGCGCCAAGTGGCGCCGCCGCGGCTTCGCCATCGAGCACATAGCGGGCCTCGTAGGTACGGGTCTGGACATCGGCGGAATCCGACAACTGCCGGAGACGCGCAGTAAAGCGGCGCCCATCGCTCCCATACAGGCTCGCCTCGGCGAGCGAGCCGATCGCCGGCCGCATCGTTTCGGGAAGCGCCACCACAGCTTCGCGCGGACCGGACTGTGCGAGCCGAACGACTGTCTGTCCGGCGGAAACCACCTGGCCGGGCTCACCAAGCGTTTGCATGACCGTTCCGTCCGCGTCGGCCACCAGTACGGAATAGGTCGCTTGGTTCTCGGCGACGCGCGCATCGGCTTCGGCCGCGGCGAGTTGCGCGTTGGCGGTGTCGGACGCGGCTTTCGCCTGCTCGTAGCGCTGTCGGGACGTCCATCCGTCGTTGACGAGGTTGGCGTATCGCTTCTCATCCGCGTCGGTCTGAACGACGGTAGCGCGCGCTGCGACAACGGCGTTGCGCTTCGCCGCAAGCGCAAGGCGGAGATCGGTTTCGTCGATCCGCATCAGCGGCTCGCCGGCTTTGACCTGCTGACCGACATTCACCAGCCGTTCCACGATCTTGCCGGCGACGCGAAAACCGAGATTGCTTTCCACCCTCGCCCCTACAACGCCGGTGAAGCCGCGTTCGGATCCGGCCACTCGCGCTGCCGTCACCAGGTTGACGACCGGTCGTTCTTGTCTCGGATCGCTCAGGGCAGAGGCCCTTTGGGTGGGAATGACAAAAGTCACGAAGGCAGCCGCCCCGGACGCCGCGAGCACGACACCGGCCAAGACCGCAATTCTCTTCTTTCTCATGTCCACTCCCGCCTTCATTTAGATTGCCTTCAAACTCTATAATCCAAATAGATTTCGATCGCAATCTAAAAGCATGAAGTCACGGAACCGTGATCATGGTGGGGGTTCGCCAGCTCGGCGTAAGGAGCTTTCGCCACAGGGCCTACCTCTTGATAGATTGCGTTCAGCCTCTATCTCGCATATAGAGGTCAAACGAAATCTAAATAGGAGATCCCCGATGCGCGTGAGTCGCGTTCAGGCCGCGGAAAACCGCCAAAACGTGATCAATGTGGCAAGTCGCCTTTTCCGGGAGCGAGGCTTTGACGGCATCGGCCTGAAGGATCTGATGGAGGCCGCCGGCCTAACCCAAGGCGCCTTCTACAAGCAGTTCGCGTCAAAAGAGGATTTGGCGGTAGAGGCGTCCAACCGGGCATTGGAAAGCGCCTCCCTCCGATGGTCGGACGCGGCCGCGCAGAACCCCGGTGATCCGCTCGGCGCGGTGATCGGGTTCTACCTCAGTGCCGACCATCGCGGAGAAAGGATGGACGGCTGCCCGATCGTGGCGCTCGGCTCAGATGCCGCCAGACAGGGGCCCGGCGTGAAAGCGGCATTCGAAGCGGGGATCAAGGCCCATCTCGAAGTCCTCGGCCGCTTCCTCGCCGAGACCGGCGGCGAGGAGTCCCGTAGCAAGGCCATGGCCATTCTCGCGACGATGATCGGCGCGGTGACGCTCTCGCGGGTCGTCAACGACCCTGATCTGGCGCAGGCCCTTCTCGATGCGGCGGGCGAACAGGTTCGCGACGCCGCAGGCGCCCGAAGGATTGCCCCTCGAACCACAGAGAGACCGAATGCTTAGCACGAGTGAACTCAAACCACGTTTGCTGAAGCTATCGGACACGCTAAGTGTGCGTTTTCAAAAGACCGGTAACGGGCCTCCGCTGCTCCTCATCCATACGATCCGGACGCAGCTCGAATATTTCCGCAGTCTTGCGCCCCTCCTCGCGACATCGCACACCGTGTACGCCATTGACCTCCCGGGCCACGGACACTCACCAATAGATCCAAACGCAAACTTCGACGAACCGTACTTCAGGCAGGCCGTCATTCGCTTCATCGATGAGCTAGACCTCTCGGACGTGACGATTGTCGGCGAGTCGATCGGCGGGGCATTGGCCCTCACGGTGGCGGCGTCGCTTCCCCAGCGCGTGAAACGGGTCTATGCGATCAATCCCTACGACTACGAGACCCGCTACGGGGACGGCATTCGACGCGGCAACTGGCTCGCGAATTTCATCATCGGCAGCTTGCAGATTCCGGTGCTCGGCGCGGTGAATGCATCGGTCGAAAACAAGCTGATCCTCGGCAAGATCATGGGCGGCGGATTTCACGATCCCCGCAGACTGCCGGCCGATCTGCTTGCCGAGTTCAATGAAGTCGCCCAGCGCCCCGGATACAAGCGCATCGCACGCAAGGTGTTGGCAGGCTGGCGATCCTGGAGCAGGGCACGCGATTATTATCGCCAGATCACGACGCCCGTGACGCTCATTTATGGCGATAGCGATTGGTCTCGGCCAAACGAGCGTGAACGCACACGGTCGCTGATTCCTGCTTCGCAGATGGTAACGCTCAAAAACACCGGCCACTTCTCAGCTATTGAGAACCCGTCGGAGCTGGCTCGCACGATAATGGGAACATAATTGCGGCAACGACCAAACGCAGGAGCGCGCAACGATGTTCAAGCGCTTTTGACCACATCAATGGGAGGACAAAAATGCGCAGGACTGGTGTACATAATTTTCCAGCAATTGATCGTGTCATCTACGGCAAAGCGGCGTCTGAAGCCGTCAGCGAAGAGGCCGAACGACTGAGCGCGAAACGCGTCTTCCTTATCGTCAGCCGAACCTTGAACACCAAGACCGACGAGATCGAGAAGATTCGCCGAGCGCTCGGCAACAAGCACGCAGCAACCTTCGATGGAATTGCAGAGCATACGACGCGCAAGCAGGCGGCCGAGGTTGCCTGCCACGCAAAAGACGCCCGCGCTGATCTGGTCGTGGCTGTCGGCGGAGGCTCTGCCGTCGATCTCGCCAAGATCGTCATCATGGCGATGGAACACGACATCCGCGATGAAGCGGGCTTCGATCCGTTTCCCATGGGTCCAGGGCTGAGCCATTCTCCCTTCCGCTCGCCGACCGTCCGGCAGATTGCCGTGCCATCCACACTGAACGGCGGCGAATACAATGCCGCAGCGCTCGTCACGGATGAGCGCCACAAGCTGAAGCAGATTTTCTTTCACCCCAAAATGATGCCAGTGGCGATCATTCTGGACCCTGCTATGACGCTTCACACGCCTTCAAAGCTCTGGATGGGATCGGGCACCCGCGCGATGGATCACGGCATCGAAGCATTGTGCTCGCCAGCCGGTACACCCTTGGCTGATGAAGTCGTCCTGGCGGGAATCCGTAGTCTGCGTGAAGGAATGCTCCAGACCTTGCAGCAAGCTGATGATATCGAGGCGCGCCGGCTATCTCAATATGGCTCTTGGCTCGCCTCTTTTGGGCTACAGGCACGCGTCCCGATGGGAGCAAGTCACGGCATTGGCCACGTGCTGGGAGGGACTTTCGACGTTCCGCACTACTATTGTACACCTGTTATCATGCCGAGCCTGCTTCGCTATAACAAGCCATTCACCGAGGGCGCGCAGAAGCGTTTGGCGACGGCTCTTGGTGCGCCGGATATCGAAGCCGCAGACGCTTTCTCGGAATTCACCAAAAGTCTCGGATTACCTGGCCGCCTTGCCGACGTCGGCGTTGGCGAAGACAAGTTCGAGCGGATCAGCAAAATCGCGATCAACCATCGCTTCGTCCAGGCCAATCCGCGACCCTTCAAAAGCGAAGCTGACATCGTCGGTCTGCTGCGAATGGCTGCCTAGGCAAAACAGCCCCGCGAAATCCGGCGGCGCAGGGATAACGAAACGAGGTGCGGACATGGCGGGACTTGATGATCATCCGATTGCCAAGCGTGTGCGGGCCAGGACGCCGACCATGCCGCCAAAGCTAACGCAGGACGAGCTCAAGGCGCTGGCCCTGGAATGCGGTGCGGATGACTGCGGCATAGTGAGCCTCGATGATCCCTCCCTTGCAGAAGAGCGGCCGCATATCCACCGGGCCTTTCCGTCGGCACGCATCGCCATTTCGATTGTCCGTAGAATGCACAGGGCGCCGATCCGCTCTCCGCTACGATCCGCCGCCAACAACGAATTTCACAACGTCAGCCACGACGTCGAAGACGTTTGCCGGGCGCTGGTGCGCCGTCTCGAAGATTTGGGCATTCCAGCTCTCAATCCGCCCATGGCCTTCCCCATGGAGATGGACGGATTCTCGCAGCGCGGGTGGATCGTTTCCCATAAGCTCGTCGCTGAAGCGTCCGGCGTAGGCAAGCGCGGCATTCATCGGAGCATCATCCATCCGAAGTTCGGAAGCTTCATCTTGCTTGGCACCGTGCTGGTGGACGTCCACATGGAAGCTCCCGGAACACCGCTCGACTACAATCCGTGTTTCGAGTGCAAGCTTTGTGTCGTCGCTTGCCCCGTCGGCGCGATCAAGCCCGACGGCTATTTCGACTTCTCCTCGTGCCTAAATCACAACTACCAGCAGTTCATGGGCGGTTTTACGCACTGGATCGAAGACATCGCAGATTCCAAATCGGCAAAGGAATACAGCGACCGCCATCCCCCAAGTGAAACGCTCCAGCGTTGGCAAAGTCTATCTTACGGGCCGAACTACAACGCTGCCTACTGCCTGGCGGTCTGCCCCGCCGGCGAGGATGTCCTTGGCGGGTTTCTCGCCGATCGGAAGGCGCACGTCGACGCGATCGTCAAACCGCTGCAGGACAAAAAAGAGACGCTCTACGTCGTCTCCAATTCGGACGCGGCGGAGCATGCGGCAAAGCGCTTTCCGCACAAGACCCTTCGTCACGTGCGCAACGCGGCACGTGCGGGCAGCATTTCGCAGTTCCTCTTCGGCATGAGACTAGGCTTCCAACGGGGCAAGGCGAAAGGACTGAACGCAACTTACCACTTCGTTTTCACAGGCACCGAACCAGCCGAGGCGACCGTTCTGATCCGGAATCAGACGCTCTCGATGGTCAAGGGGCTGCAAGGGCGAGCCGATCTCCGGGTGCAAGCCGATTCGAACGCATGGTTGAGATTTCTTGACGGCCGTCTCTCGATCCTACGCGCCCTTGCGACACGCTCGATCCGAATCAAGGGATCGCCTCGGCTGATGAAAGCATTCGCGGCTTGCTTTCCGAAATAGCTCCCGGGCTGCCGGTCCCTCGAGAGCAACCGAACCTTGCAAGTGGCGCCCAAATCATTTCGATAGCCGCAAGGTCGCGCCCCTCGATAGCGCACACCAGGGATTCCGTGGAGCTTACAGGGTGTGCTCGCGCGAAACGGCTTAGTTGCCTCTCTTCATACTCCCGCCTCGCTGGGGCCGATGTAATTTGAATGCCGGCTGTGAAGTGGCTCACATCGCGCCAGGCAATTTACGTCTATCAGTCGTGCCGGGTGGAATGGCAGACGGAGATGCGCATGAAACGCCTCATGCCCTCGCTCATCGCAGCCTTGCTTCTCGCCGGAGCCGCCAGCAGCGTGCTCAAATCGCACGTGCTGTTCCATGCAGGCCAGAGCAGCATGCCATCCATCAAGGAACTGCAGACCGGTCAGGCGAGCAAGCTGCCGGAGCTGCAGATGCAGGACCGCTCTGTCCTGTTTGCGAGAGAGCCGGTTCAGTAAAACGCCCGGCCACTTTCAGGCTGTTCGTCTCACTCGGCCGCCGCGGTCGCAGGTTGAGGCTGTCCGTCGTTCGGACCCGTTCGCGCCATCTGCTCGTCGAGCCAGAGGCTATGGTGCTCGCGGGCCCAATTGACGTCGACTTCACCCGAGCCCATGGCCTCGAACGCACCTTCCATGCCAATGGTGCCGATATAGATGTGCGCGATCATCGCGGCGACAAACAGGACCGCAACGATGGAGTGGACGATCTGGGCCAGCTGCATGCCCTCAATCCCCGTCGTGTAGAACGGGAACATGAGGACATAGCCGCTCGCGGCGACAAGACCGCCGCCGATCACGACGATCCAGTAGATCGCCTTCTGGCCGGCGTTGAAGCGGTAGGCCGGAGGATGATCATGCCCGACGATGCCGCCGCCTCGCTTCATCCACTCGACGTCCACCTTGCTCGGAATATTGCCGCCGATCCACATCAGAAGGATCAGAACGACCCCAATGGTGAACGGGAAGCTCAGATAGTTGTGGGCGTACTTTGCCCAAAGCGACCATTCGGAGAAGGCCTCGAAGCCGATCAGCGGCAACAGCAGCGGTCGCCCAAAGGTGATGTTCAGTCCGGAGATCGCCAAAATGATGAAGCAGGTGGCGGTCATCCAATGCACGAAACGCTCATACGTGTTGAAGCGCACGATGGTGCGGCCGGATCGTCCGCTTTCGAGGCGCACCATGCCGCGCGTGAGATAAAAGATTACGAGCACCGCCAGCATGCCGATGATCGCGACTCCGCCGATCCAGCGCAGCGTGACATTGTGGAACTCGCGCCATTCCCGCCCCTGTGGCTGCTCGAGAACGCCGGACCTTTGATCAGGAATGCTGACGCGACCCTGGATCCGGTTCAGCTCCTGCAAGAGCTGTTGCTCCTTGACGGCGCTGGCGGTCGGATTGACCTGCTGAGCGCCTACCGGTGCCGGAGCTGCCACGATGAGGAGGAGTAAAGCACAAGCCCAAACAGCCGCCCGAACGAATTTTGCAAACGACACCATGAGCTCCTCCTCAATGCTCGCGCGACCTTCGTCAGGATTCGATCGTCTCGCGATAGGCCGTCTTCCACCCCCAGGCACCCGAGCCGTAACCGCGCTTCATCACGCGCTCCTTGTAAATCTGGGCAATGATCTCGCCGTCACCCGCAAGCAACGACTTGGTCGAACACATTTCGGCACACAGCGGCAGCTTGCCCTCGGCCAACCGGTTCGCGCCGTATTTCTCGTATTCCTCTTTGCTGCCGTCGGCCTCCGGGCCGCCCGCGCAATAGGTGCACTTGTCCATCTTGCCGCGAGAGCCAAAATTCCCGACCTTCGGATATTGCGGAGCACCGAACGGGCAGGCGTAGAAGCAATAGCCGCAACCGATGCAGAGGTCCTTGGAATGCAGCACCACAGCATCGGCCGTGGTGTAAAAGCAGTTCACCGGGCACACGGCCGCACAGGGGGCATCCGTGCAGTGCATGCAGGCCATCGAGATCGACCGCTCGCCCGGCTTGCCGTCGTTGATAGTGACGACGCGGCGCCGGTTGATGCCCCAGGGCACCTCGTGCTCGTTCTTGCAGGCGGTGACGCAGGCGTTACACTCGATGCAGCGATCAGCGTCGCAGAGAAATTTCATACGTGCCATCGTCGTTACTCCCTAAACCGCCGCGATCTGGCAGAGAGTGACCTTGGGCTCCTGCATGCCCGTGGCGGGGTCGTATCCGTACGTAGTGATCGTGTTGGCGCTTTCGCCGAGCACGATCGGGTCGGTGCCCTTCGGGTAATTGCCGCGAAGATCCTTGCCCGCGAACCAACCGCCGAAGTGGAATGGCATCCAGGCGACGCCCTTGCCGACGCGCTCGGTAACGAGCGCTTTCATCTTCGCCCTGGAATTGTTCTCTGCACCCGTGACCCACACCCAGCCACCGTCCTTGACGCCGCGCTCGGCGGCATCGGCAGGGTTGATCTCAATGAACATGTCTTGCTGCAATTCGGCAAGCCACGGGTTGGTGCGCGTCTCCTCGCCGCCGCCCTCATATTCGACCAGACGACCGGACGACAGGATGAGTGGGAACTGCTTTGCAATTCCCTTCTCCACCGCTGCCTTCTGCACGGAAAAACCGATATTCGGCATCCGGAACTGCTTGGCGTCGGGCAGCGTCGGATATTTAGCGACGAGGTCGACGCGCGGCGTGTAGATCGGCTCGCGGTGAACAGGGATAGGATCGGGCAAGCCGAAGGCATTCATGCGCGCCTTGCCGTTGCCGTAGGGAACGCAGCCATGCGCCAGCGCCACGCGCTGGATGCCTCCCGACAGGTCGAGCGCCCACGACACCGTGTCCGGATTGGCCGGATTGATCTTGTTGATCACGGCCATTTCCGCTTCGGTGAGCTCGGTGTCCCAACCGAGCTTCTTCAAGCTCGCCAGCGTGAACTCCGGATAGCCGTCCTGAATTCCCGACCCCAACGAGTACGAGCCGTCCGCGAGCAAGCTCACCTTCCGCGTCGTGCCGTCCGGCAGCTTCTCCTCGCGCTCGACGCCGAACCGCGGCCGGAACGTGCCACCGCCGTCCATCACATTCAAATTGGTGTTGTAGAGCAGTGGCGTGCCGGGATGCTTGACCTCAGGCGATCCCCAGCACGGCCAGGGCAGACCATAATAGTCGCCGCCGACCTCGGGATCGTCCTTCGGTGCCCGCATGCTCAGCATGTCGAACTTGGCCTGGTTCTTCATGTGCGCCTTGAGGCGCTCGGGCGATTGCCCGCAATAGCCAGTCGACCAGCTGCCGCGGTTCATCTCGCGCAGCACATCCTCGGCTTCAGGAAGATTGTTTTCGACCTTGATCTTCTTGAACATCTGGTCAGCGAAGCCAAGCTTCTTCGCCATCAGATAGATGACCTCGAGATCATCCTTCGATTCAAAGATCGGCTTCACGATCTGCTCGCCCCATTGCAGCGAGCGGTTGGAGGCGACGCGCGATCCCTTGCATTCGAATTGCGTAGCGACCGGCAGAATGTAGACGCCATCCTTGCGGCCCGCCTCGACGGAGAGCGAGGCCCAGGTCGTCGGATGCGGGTCGCCAATGACGAGCAGCTCGAGAGCCTTCAGACCATTCAGGGACTCAGGAATGCGGGTGATGCTGTTGGAGGCGTGTCCCTGTACGAACACCGCCTTCACATTGTCTTTCTGAGCGACCTGATCCTTGGGCAATGTCACTGCCTCGAACCAGCGGGTCAGCGGAATGCCGGGGGTTTCCATGATCTGCTTGGAGTCGAAGCGGGACTTCAGGAAATCATAGTCGACCTCCCAAACCCGCGACCAATGCTTCCAGGCGCCTTCGGCGAGGCCGTAATAGAACGGCAGCGTGACGATATCGAGCCCGACATCGGTCGCGCCCTGCACGTTGTCATGGCCACGGAAGATGTTGGCGCCCGCGCCGGCTTTCCCGACATTGCCGGTCATCAGGAGGGCAATGCAACTCGCGCGGACGTTGGCGGTGCCGACGGTCTTCTGGGTCTGGCCCATGGCCCAGATGAGGGTTGCCGGCTTCTCCGTGGCGAACATCTTGGCGACGCGCTTGAGCTGCTCGCCGGGAATGCCGGTGACGCGCTCGACTTCTTCCGGAGGCCACTTCTCAACTTCTTTCTTGATGTCGTCGAAACCGTAAACGCGCTGCTGGATGAATTCCTTGTCCTCCCAGCCATTCTGGAGAATGTGCCACATCATGCCGTAGAGCACCGGAATGTCGGTGCCCGGGCGCATCCGCACATATTCCGTCGCGTGGGCCGCCGTACGCGTCAGGCGCGGATCGATGACGATAAAGTTGGCCTTTTGCAGCTCCTTGCCCTCGAGCAGATGTTGCAGCGACACGGGATGCGCTTCGGCTGGATTGCCGCCCAAGATGACCTGTGTCTTTGCGTTGCGAATATCATTGTAGCTGTTGGTCATCGCGCCGTAGCCCCAGGTATTGGCGACGCCGGTCACGGTAGTCGAATGGCAGATGCGAGCCTGATGATCGGTATTGTTGGTCCCCCAGAACGCACCGAGCTTGCGGAACAGATAGGCGCCTTCGTTGGTCATCTTGGCCGAGCCGAGCCAATAGACGGAATCGGGGCCCGACTTCTCGCGTACAGCTTGAAGCTTGTCTCCGATCTCATTGATCGCGGTATCCCAGGAGACGCGGGTCCACTGCCCATTTACCAGCTTCATCGGATAGCGCAGCCGCCGCTCGCTGTGTACGAGTTCGCGCACCGAGGCGCCCTTGGCACAATGCGAGCCGCGATTGATCGGCGAATCCCAGCTCGGCTCCTGGCCGATCCATACGCCGTTCAAGACCTCGGCCGTCACCGTGCATCCAACGGAGCAATGTGTGCAGATGTTCTTGCGGATGGTTGCGCCTGCGGTGAGCGGACCAGCCATTGCTGCCTCTGTTTTGCGCACGCTGCCGACCGGCAGGGCGCCGAGCGCGGCAAGCGCACCGCCGGCCAGACCGGATTTGCGCAAGAAGCTGCGGCGGTCGAGACCGCCGGCCTGGCCCGCAAGGGACGCGACAACGGAGCCGTGGCCAGGGGAATGCTGGTGTGTTCGCTTGATCAGCACGGTCAGCCTCCCTTGGCCGGATAACGATTGACGCGGTAAAACGCCTTGACGTGGTCGGACTCCTGGTAGCGCGCCTTGCGCTTCTCATCGTTGGTCTCACCGTCGGCCTGCGCCGACCCGACCAACGGTGTCGCGAGTGTCGCACCGACACCGACCGTGCCGATGCTGACCTTGCGCAGGAAGTCGCGGCGTCCCACTGTGGTCTTCTTGTCTTCACTCATCGCATCTCTCCTGGACCTGCGCACGCCGGTCAGTTGGCGAATGTGAATGCTTCCGTCTCGATCTCGATAAAGGTGCGACCGAGCGCGCCGACCGCCCGGTAGAAATCGGCGTTCCCGGCGCTCTCGATGTCTGCGAATAGTCGCCTCATCCACGGCGACACATGTTTCTCGAAGAAGGCGCGCTGTGCCTCTGGCGAGGCACCGAAGTGCCCGCCGGCAAGGCCCGACATGATCTCGCAAATGATAGCGGCGTGGTCCTCAGGTTCGGAATTGTTGGCAACGCGCTCGACGCCGAGCATCGTCAGGTCGCCGCGCAGGCGCGACAGCGGCCGTTCGTTGAGGAAGCCGGTGAGATAGTACGAGGCGTAAGGCAGCAATTCGCCGCGACCGAGCCCCACGAACAAATCGAAATATTCGCGCTCGACCTTAGCTGCGACTGCGCTTGAGGCGACGTCGGCGAGCGCCGCATGCGCGCGGCCGAGCGGCGTCGCGTCACCACTCAATGCCGAGAGCTGCTCGAGCAGTCGTTTCGACGGCGGCGCGGACAGCAAGGTTGCTAGCAACGCGTATTCCTGCGCGCGCGCAGCATCGACGGGGTCGATGAGCCCCGCTGGGACGGCTTCTTCGCTGTAGAGATCGGGCCGCAAATCGTTGCGTGGAATACCGGTGGCCGTTTCGACTGCAACCACCCGTTGTGCGGGTACCCTGGTCCAGTTTGAGACCGAAGGCTGGCTGATGCCGATTTTGCGCGCAAGCTGAGCAATGCCGCCTGCGGCATCGATTGCGCGATCAAGCCCGTCATCCCGCACGTGGACCTCCCATCCGAGTCCCGTCTGCTTGATTACTGCTTTTGTAACAGTGTTCTAACGAAATCGTAGTCCCGGTTCCACGGATGGTCAATCATCCGTCCATAGCCCGAACCTATAGCCTTTAGTCGTGCTGCTCGCGCGGCAGTGCACCACCGTGAATACGGTGCCTGATGGGCTCAGCGAAATCCGCAGATCTCTCCGCCACTGATGGTTGCACCGCAACAGAGGTTGCCGGACGTTCCGTGGCGCCTGCTGTCCCGACAATATCCGACGCGCCCGCCGCATCGGCTTGATCCAATTCCGCCGCCGAGGAATCCGCTGCTTCAATCGACGGCTCGGGGAGAGACTGCACCGCCTCACGCACGCCGCCGATGATGCGATCGACGAGCGCCGCCAGTTGTTCCGACGAGCAATCCAGCGGGCCAAAACCCGGCATCGCGGTCGGGTCGTTGAAGTCCCATGCGTTCTCCGCAAGCCCGACGAAGTCGCGAATGGCGGGGTCGGTCGTCCACGCGCGGCGAAGAGCCGCACGGCTCAACTCCTGGGGAATACCCTTGCGCAGAAAGGCGGTGATGTCGGTCGCAGCGTTGATCTCGTCGATCGACGGCAGGCTCGAGAGATCGAACTCGCTCTCATCGTGCTTGGCCGCAGACTGCGGCGTGGGCTGCGCCCGGGCAGGCTCCGCCGGCTCCGCTTGCGCCTCGCGCTTGCGGCGGGACCAACGTGCAAGGAATTCCTCCTCAGTCATTCCTGTCCGCCTTCATGTTCGCGCCGCGCCAGCGCCTCCGGATCAGCGCGGCGCCGCTTGCGCTTGACGAACTCCCGCTCGACATGGTGCTCGACCACGAACCTTTCAATTACTTCCCGCAGCATCTCCGGCATCGGCACGGCCTCGACCAGATTATCGGCGGCTTCGGTAAAGCCCTCGCCCTCCGCGGGGTCTGCGGTAACCGCAGTGACGGCATAGGGCCAGGCGCCTTCCGAGGGCGACAGCACAGTCCAGATGCTCGGATTGCCGGAGGCGAGATTATCGCGATAGCGCGCCGTCTCGGACGGATAGAGATCCACGGTCGCGCTTCCGGCATAGAACAGGGTCGTGCCATCCTGCTCGCGAAGCACGGTCCAGGGTTGTGTCGCCGGCTCATCCGGCAGGACAGCAATTCCGCGCCAGACGAAGTCAACCCAAGGCGAGGCAGCCTTGCGCCGCTCGACGACGACGCCGACAGAGATGGATGCGAGTGGCGATGCCGCGGGGCTCATGTGAACATCTCCAGGCGCTTCACCGGCAGGCCGGTCAGCAGATTTTGTGGCTTCATCCGGAGCTTCTGATCCGCCGTCATCGACAGGATCAGGTAGACGGGCTCGTCCCGGAGGTCGTCGTGCGCGCGGCTCGAATCCGCAAAAATCAGCCGGAACAGTGCAAGCACCCGGTCGGCGTCGCGCTCGTCGACTTCTTCGCCGTGCCACAGACGGTCGCCAAGCCTGGTGGCCTCGGCATCGAGCCCGACATACCAGGTGAGCTTTGCGTCCTGCAACGTGCGCAGCGGCTCGATCGTGACCTCGATGCCGAGCAGATGAGACACCCAGCGCGTCATCGCTTGTGCCAGCGCAGTTGGTCCGCGCCCACCGGCCGTGAGGTCGAGGGCCATGTCGAACTGGTCGCTGCGCTGCCAATAGGTCTCGACATTCTCTTCGCTCAACACATCGCACATCGCCTCGTTGGTGGCGCCCAGCATCGACATCAGGGAGAGCACCGGGGTCGGGCTCCGGCCGCCGACGATCTCCTCGTCGCCGAGCAGCAGGGCGTGCTCATGCGGCAGGATCCGCTGAACCCGGAAGAATAGCTCGGCGGCGCGGAGCACAAACGGGTCGTCGCAGCCATCGAGCGCGTTGCGCAGGATGACATGTACCAGCTGGTTGACGAACAGCGGCGGCAGGTCGTTCGCGCCTGATCGCAGCGATGCAAGATAGGCCGCTTCGAGCGTCGGATGCCGCAACAGGAGATCGCGAAAGGCCAGCACGAACCGCCAGTTCTCCCGGGCGTCGGTATCGGAAATTCCGGCAATTTCGTCGCCGCCGACCCCCTGACGCGGATCGGCGAGCAGCTCGCGATGCAACCGGCGTTCGACCGGACACGCATCGTCGGGCGGCATCAGCTCGGGACGGGCAAAATAGGCCTTGAGGAATTCGTCGGTGACGCACAGCCCACCGCCCTCGTCGCGATCGAGCAGATGATGGCCGCAGGCGATCCAGAAATCATTCATCTGACGGTCGGCTCCCGGCCCAGATCCGCAAGCCTGACATCGCCGTCAGGCTGGACGTCGTCCTCCACTTCCATGAACGAGAACGCCTTGCTGTGCCCCTGCCCTTCGCGGAGCTTTAGTCGGCGAAAGGACTCGCGGACTTCGCCGTCGCTTGAAGCCCGGTGCACTGCAATAAGGGAGCTGATCGGATGACTGCACAGCGACTGCGAGAACGCCACCTCTTCTTCCGCGGCCGTCATCGCTGTGGCCATGTCCGGCGCACCGAGACGATCGATAAGTTGCCTGGCAAGGAGATCGATCAGGCTGCGGTGATCGTCCTCGGTCGCCGGAACGATCTGCGCCAGCGTCGACCAGCCCCAGGATTGCACCCCGAGGAACCCGCCGCGAAACGCCGCGCGCGCCTTGCCCTCGAGCTTCGCAGCATCGCAATCCCAGAAGCGGAAAGCACCGGAGACGGCCCATTCCCCCGGCTCCGCCGCCACGTCGAACACGAAGGTATCGGAGGGATCGAGCGCGATGGTACGCAGAAGCTTCACAGCCGCGGCCCTCCGAGTGCCGGGTCGAGCCAGGATGGAGCCGCGAGCGCCTGCACGAGATCGCCACGCTCGATCTCGCCCGCCCCAATCCGGCGCGTGAGGAGATCGCCGCGATCGTCGATGCGCAGAACGGTCTGCCGTTCGCGGGGCATGCGGGAAAGATATTCTCGCGCCACGCCTTCAAAACCGCTCGCCTGCCAGTCATCGAATGCGAGCATCAGGTGCCGGGCAAAGCTCTCCGTGATCTGCACCGCACCAGCCTCGCCAAAGCCTTCCTGGTCGAGCGCCGAAGCGAGCGGGTGAACACCCCGCTCGTCCTCGTTCATGGCAACCGTCCGGATCATCGCGCCGAAAACCATCCATGGTGGCGACGCGTCCTCGTCAGCCTCAGGAGGCCATCCCATCCGCCCACCGCCGACCAGCCCCCCATCGATCCTGACGGCGTCGGGCCAGCCGATCGTGATCGGCTTGCTCGGCGGTGCGTAGGCACGCAAGGCATCGGTGAGCGCGATCATGCCGGCGTAGAACGCGCGCCGCGCCGTACGTAAGGGCTCGGCTGGCTCCAGCACCACGGCGAACTCCGCCAGATCAAAGCGGCCGACATAGACGAGTGTTCCGGCGCCGCTCTCCGGTGCAATGCGGCATGCGTGGGCAAAAGCGTCGCCACTCTCGCGCAGCCGCACCAATGTGAACGGCGGCGGCAGATGAATCGGTTCCGCCAGGGAAACATGGCTGACTGGGATCGACGGCAGGCCGTCCTCCGCTTTCCTTTTCTTCCCGATGGATAAGTTCTATACGAGGCGAAGGGCCGGCGCGAGTCCGTCGTCGGTGCCGGATTGGCGGAGGGGTTAACCTGGAGCAGCCATCCAAGACGGTCCTGATCTGCTCGTGCGAAGACACGATGCGTCTCGACGCGGCCACGATTCAGCGCGGATGTCCCAACTGCGAAATCAAAAGCTTTCATCATCTCTGCGGCGCCGAGCTCGATCACTTCCGCAGCGCAGCGGCCGCTGGCGGCGCACTGACGGTCGCCTGCACGCAGCAGGCCGCGCAGTTCACTGATGAGGCCGGCGAGCGGCCTGATGCGATCAGCTTCGTCAACATCCGCGAAACGGCCGGCTGGTCGCGAGATGGCGCGCGCGCCGGCGCGAAAATGGCTGCCCTGCTCGCTTCCGCCTCCATCCCAGCGCCGGACTATCCGCTCGTCACTTTGTCGAGCGAGGGCGTGGTTCTGATCTACGGACGCGATGAGGCCGCGATCGAGGCCGGCCGCCTGCTTGCCGATCACCTCGACGTGACGGTGATGCTGAAGCAGCTCGACGAGATCGTGCCGCCCGCTGCAACGGTCTTCCCGATCGTGAAGGGCACGATCCGCTCAGCAAAGGGACATTTCGGCGCCTTCGAGCTTGCGATCGACGATTACGCGCGCCCCCGCCCGTCTTCGCGCGATCGCTTCGTACTGGACGCACCGCGAAGCGGGGTCACCTCGCGCTGCGATATCGTGCTCGACATTTCCGGTGGGATGCCATTGTTTCCTGCCCACGCGTTACGCGACGGCTATCTGCGCGCCGATCCGAGCGATCCCACCGCCGTGCTTCGCGCCGTGCTGACCGCGCGAGACCTCGTCGGCAGCTTCGACAAGCCGAAATATGTCGACGTCACGCCCGCTCTTTGCGCCCATTCGCGTTCGAAGCGCACGGGGTGCCGGCGCTGCCTCGATCTCTGCCCGACTGGAGCGATCACGCCTGTCGGCGATCATGTCGCAATTGATCCGAACATCTGCGCGGGCTGCGGCCAATGCGCCGCCGCCTGCCCGACCGGCGCGGCATCTTATACGCTCCCGCCCGCCGATACGCAGCTTCAGAGAATTCGTGCCATGCTGCTGGCTTACCACAAGGCCGGTGGCACGAATGCGGTGCTGCTCTTTCATGATAGCCCGCACGGCACGCCATTGATCGATGCCTTGGCGCGGCATGGCGATGGCCTGCCGGCAAACGTGCTCCCCTTTGCCGTCAACGAACTCACGCAAGTCGGGCTGGAGGCGATCGTCGGGGCCTTTGCCTATGGCGTATCGGCCATACGATTCCTGCTCCGCGCAAGACCACGCCACGATGTCACCGGACTGTCACAGACGATCGGCATGGCTGAAGCGATCCTTGGCGGCCTCGGCTTTGAGGGCCGCCGCCTCGCGACCATCCAAACGGATGATCCCGACGCGCTCGGCGAGCATTTGGCTGCTATCGGCACACTCGCGGCCGTCGCGACGCCCGCGACCTTCAAGACCGTCGGCAAGCGGCGCGACCTTTTGCGGTTCGCCCTGAGCGAGTTGCATCGGCTGGCGCCGACGCCGGTCGACGTGATCGCCCTGCCCAAGGGTGCGCCGATCGGCGCAATCAGCGTCGATACCAGCGGCTGTACCCTATGCCTGTCTTGCGTCTCGGCCTGCCCGACCGGCGCGCTTCGCGACGATCCCGAGCGGCCAGTGCTCAAGTTCGTCGAGGACGCCTGCGTGCAATGCGGCCTGTGCCAGAGCACCTGTCCGGAGAAAGTCATCAGCCTCAAGCCGCAGATCGATTTCCGCGCGGCACGCGCCTCCGCCGTGACTATCAAGGAAGAGGAGCCCGCACTCTGCGTCCGCTGCGGCACGGCCTTCGGCGTCAAGAGCACGATCGACCGCATCGCAGCCAAGCTCGAGGGCAGGCACTGGATGTATCCGGCCGGCGACAAGCGGGTCGCAGCACTTAGGATGTGCGCAGACTGCCGCGTCATCGTCATGAGCGAACAGCAATTCGACCCGTTCAAGGGCGTTCCGGAACGAACGCCGCCGCGAACGACGGATGACTATCTACGCCAACGCGATGGCAAGGATTAGGCGAAGCGGCCAACTTCGCAGGGTCGGAAGGGGCAATTATTGCGACGTTGCGCGGCCCAAGAAGTCCGTCAACGCACGGCGGTCCTCGGCCGAGCCGATGCGCTGCTCCGGCATTTTGGTGCCGGGGGTATAGGCATTCGGTCCAACCTCGAACAATCGTGCGACCGTCTCCGGCGTCCAGACGATGTCCATACTCTTCAGCGCGTCGGAGAAGCGATAGCCCGGCAGCGAAGCGATCTTGCGACCGTATAGTCCGGCAAGCGTCGGCCCCGCACGCTGAACATCCTTGTCCGACAGGGTGTGACAGGCCACACAGGCCCGAAATACATCGGCGCCACGATCGCCGGCATAGGCGGCGAGCGGATCCGCCGGCGTTCCCGAGAGGTTCGAACCAATGGGATCGCCGGTGCGCGCATTCCAGCGCCTGATCCTGCCGTCCGCGCCACCCGTCATGAGTGTTTTTTCTCGATCCGGAAGGAAGGCGACCGACCATACCGGCAAGCCGGACACGACCAGCGTTCGCAGCAGACTGCGCGACTTGCGGTCGATGATCGCAACCGTGCCGCCGATGCCGGCCGCGGCGATCAACATCCCGTCTCCCGATATCGTCAAGGCCACCACCGGCGTGGGACCGGCCGCGACCTCGCCGCTCGGCTTGCCGTCTGTGGTCAGTATCCGCAGCGTGCCGTCGACCGCGCCCGTGACGATTTCACCGTCCGGCGCCGCAGCAATGACGTTGAGCGGCGCCGGCAACGTCACGACTTCAGGTTGGCCGTCCGGCAAATGCCAGATGCGCAAGGTGAGATCATAGCCGACGCTGAGAAGCGACTTGCCGTCCGGCGTGAAAGCGACACCGTTGACGTTCTGCGAATGACCTTCGAGCACGCGCGACGCGCCGTCCGATAGGGACCAGAGCCGCACGGTCCGATCCCATGAAGCCGATGCGAGAAGCGCTCCATCAGGAGAAACCGCAAGCGCCACGATTGGACCTCGGTGTCCTTCAAACACCCGGTCCGGCTGCTGCCGGCCCGGCATCCACACTGCAATTCGTGCATCGGCGCCCGCTGTGACCATGCGGCCGTCCTTCAGAAAGGCGACCGCATTGACGGCGTCAGCGTGATACCGCAGCACTTGCTCTGCCGTATCGGTCTTCAGGGACCAGCGGATGGCCGCTGTGTCGAAGCTGCCGGACAGGAGGCCCTCGCCATCGGGGGAAATGGCGAGCGCCCGTACGGGGCCGCCATGTCCCACCATGTCGGCGTGCGCGAATGATAGGGCGAAGATGGCCCACAGGGCTGCGGCGCCGCCCGTGCAGAAAGGTAACCTCATCATCCGTCACCGGCTCTGGTCACGTTCACGGCCTGAAGATTGCCAGAAGCCCACGGAGATGAAAATCCGAACCCATTTACTTGGCTGGTGCCGTCGTGCTCTTGGACGACCCTTCAGGCGCGGGCTGCATTCCAGGCGGACTCTGACCTTGGGGACTTTCGGCGGGCGCACCACCCGAACCCGTATTGATTGGACCCGTCCAGCCTTGCGGTTGTGGTTGGCCCTTCTCCTCGGGCCGGGTTGGCGCCGCAGATGAATTGGTTTGTGGAGGTTCAGCGGAGGCGCGCTCGAAGAGGCAGAGTGCTGCAAAGCACAAAATCGTTGTCAGCAATTTCACGTTGGATCCTCCGAATGTGCGTACTAAACGGGCTGACACTGCATTCCGTTCCGACCGTGTGCGTCGCAGCGGGCTGGCGTTGCGCCTCCTGCTTGAATGCCGGTGATCCCAAGACTAATCTCTGGCGGCCACGTCAAGGATGACGGCATGCAGAGGCGAACCCGGCCATTTCTGCAGATGCTGGCGCGACTGCGCGCTTTGCGCGCGCTTGATGGATCGCAAGATCCCGATTCCCGAGACGCCTCGCCCTTCCTGATCCTCGTTGCCGCCGTGCTTGCGCTTCTTCTTGCGATAGTGGAAATCGACAGGAATCGCGCCGCACTTCAGTCCCTCGGCTTGATGGGTGATGCACTTTCCGTCGATGCGATGTTCAAGAGCCCGTAGGCGGCTTCTGGCTTGATACGATCGACGAGTTTGCTCGCGCCAAGCGGTATCGTATAACAGCTTGACGTTTCGATCGAGGGAGGCTGCGGATGAGGGCTTTTCTTCTTGGCTGCGTCGCGGCAACGGTGATCGCGATTGCAGGGATGGTGATCTTGGATCGAGTCCAGGAGCCAGTCGCGCAAGCGTTTGCCACAACCGGGGTACGTCTCTGAGACACCGTCTCAGGACCATGTTCAACATTCTTGGCGGCATGATCCCCGAGATCGGCAATTATGGCATGTGGCCAAGCAGCCACTATTCTCAAGGCGTTGCTGGTCGACGCTGCCGCCGAGCACTGAACCAATAAATGCGAAAACAACCCCATGCACAGTAGAAGGCCCTTGTTTCCAAAGGACAATTTCCTGAGAAAACAAGTCCATGTCACAGATGCTTTTGACACGTCGGGCAAAACAGGGGCATGATGTCATCATCGACGCGGATGTCGCCTCTGCGCCTCGATCCAAATTTCCGCGGCCCTGACCTGCACCGGATAGAGCCGCAACGGTGGGCTCGGCCAGTCCGAGGTGATCGCCCCATCACTCAAATCGAATGCTGCCGCAACTCGGCTCAGCCTCGACGACATCGCGGAGAAGGTTGGGTATGCCGCCCTCTACGCTCCGCGCTCCCAGGCGACGGTTGATGGGAATGCGGCAATCGTCCAGACGCAGCATTGCAAGCGGATGAAAAGCGGCACGCTTCAATCAGCGCCGCCATCGACCCGGCCCGTAGTCGGCCAATTATCGGCCAGGCGCAACGGGAGCTGCCGAAGAGTGTTTCGTAAGTTCACGACGGCAGCGTCTGGCCCGACGCTGCCCAACTCGATGCTCGTCCAAGCGTCGGCTGTCTAGGGTGTCCCCCGTTTTGCCTTTAGGACCACGGCGGTTCTTCGCTCGGCCCGGCCGCCTCGGCATGGATCGTGACCCCCGCCGAACGCAACCCGGTCAGGAACACGGTTCTTACGGAGGCAGGATCGAATCCAATATCCTTGGCGTTTGGTGGATGCGCCTCGCTGCCCTTCAATCGGAGTGCCAAGTGCAAATGCTCGCAAAGGTGCTGAACGACAAGATTGACCTGATCGTCAGTCATGATCCGCTCTTCCTGCTACCGTTTTGCTACCCAACAGATAGCACACATGGAAATAGAGCGGTACGCGATTGGACCACCCCAAGGATCAACCCCACGCGAATGCCCATGGCCGGCTTCCAAATCTGCGCCTATCGGCGCAGACCTGAACTGACCAGCAGGCAACTAGAATGGCGCTTTTGGCCCCAGAGCAGACCTCTGGCAGAGAGCCTCCCTTCGGCGGGTTGCGGTCACATGGCCGAGCTATGGCTCATGGTTCTCAACGCGCATTTATCTCCGAGTTCGACGCCGCACGGCCCCAACACATGGGACTCTTGAGCGTTTGCCGTTGCTTCTTTCCATCGCCTTTTGCACCCGAGTGCTAAGGTTTCGAAGCTCTGCAAGTTGAGAATTGAGCGAACAGACACGGTGGTGCAGAATGACCATACGGTCGCAGACCCGATCACGACTACTCATTACGCGCCCCTGGAAGGCTGCTTAAAAAAAACGCAGACGTCGGCCAAAAAATAAAAGGGACTTTCAAATCAATGGTAGCATCGTTTCACGTACAAAATGTGAAGCGGCACACACATGCAGGAATGTATTCCACCGCCGCGCCCGGGCCGATTACCGAGGCGGCGCCTTTTGAGAAGACGACCGGCTGTTTCGAGGGATCCTTGTGGTTGTCCAGGTTCTTGGCGGAGTCCGCGACATCCGAAACGAGCAACGTGATGTCAGGCCGCCGGCCGATGACCGGCATTGTCGCCATAGGCCTCTCCCGATAGAGCCCGAGGCCTTCGGTCACAGCCAGGTCTTTGAAGCAGAACAGGCAGGCGTCCTCGGTCGCGGGTGCACCCCTCGGCATTCTCGATGATCACCTGAAAGGTCCGACGGCGACAGCGCTGATGGCGCGCGCCATTTCCGCGGCCGCCGGCTCGCGATGACATCGCCACCCGGCGGGCGGGTTGGTCGGAAGCCGACGAATCTCTAATCTAAATGGTGCGATGACGCTCGATAGATGACAGATCAGGCGCTACTCCGAGGCCCGGCTCTTCCTCCAATTCAACCGTGCCTTCCCTCACGTTGAGGAGCGGACCGCAAAACAGATCGCGCAAGGGATTGTCGTTCGCATCGACTTCCAGCCAGCCATTACCTCCGATACCGGCGAGCAGGTGCGCGGATGCAAGCAAGCCAAGACCTCCACCGAGATAGTGCGGGCAAAACGTCTTGCCCGCCTTCAGAATGTCGCGAGCCAGTGGAGCGCAGACACTCAGCCCGCCCCATTTCGCAATATCGGGCTGAACCACGCCGAGCACCTCTTCGGCCAGCACTTCCCTGAAACCCTCGGCGCTCGAAATGTTTTCGCCGGCGGCAATCGGCATCTTCGCTGCGGCGTGCAGCCTGCGCCATTCCTCGCGCGGCCGGTCAGCACGGATCGGCTCTTCCAGCCAGCGCAGATCGAACTCGGCAAGCCGCGGCAGCATCTCCATCGCCTGCGCGACTGACCAGCCCTGATTGGCATCGGTAGCAAGCATGCCGGGGCCGACGATCCGGCGCAGCGCCGCCAAATTGGCGAGGTCGGTCTCGGCGCCGAACCCGACCTTCAGCTTCAGCGCGCGATGGCCGCGCTCGAGCGCGGCCTCCGCCGTCTGCGCCGCACCGCCGGGATTGATGCCGCTGGCATAGACCTTGATCTTGCGCGACTGACCGCCGAGAAGCCGCCACAGCGGCAGGCGCTGGCGGCGCGCGGAGAGATCCCACAAGGCGAGATCGATGCCCGAAATCGCCTGCGCGAACGGACCAGGTTCACCGCATTGAAGCGCCAGAACTTCGGTGCTTTTGGTCAGCGCCTCGAAGGCCTGGGCAGGACTATCGAATTTGCGTCCGACGAGGCCGGGGGCGAGCACCTCGTTGACGAGCCGGGCGCGATGCTCCGCGCCTGGAGCCGGAAAGTTGGACCAGGCTTCGCCCCATCCTTCGACGCCGTCCTCGTCGACAGCGCGAACGAAGACGGCGGGCCGGTTGAGCATCTTGCCGAACGACGTCACCACCGGCGTTGCCAGCGGATAGCGATAGCAGAACGCCTCGATCGCGCGGATGGTGAAGCTGTCAGTCGTCATGTTGCAGATCCTGCGGGTCGAGATCGACGAGTGGCGGCCGCCACTATCTCAACAGGCGCGCGCGAAGTCACCGGTCACGTGCTGCACCGCGAAACCATTTGCGCCGCAACATCCAAAATGAGACTGCCCGTCAAGCCGAACGAGGCGCCCGCGCATGCACCGCATGCGACTTCGGCTAGCCTTCCCGTCAAATCCGCCAGCCTTTCGAGCTGCGGGCGCCGCGCCGATTGGCACGGCGACAAATCGACGACACAGGGAGGAGCACCATGTCGAAATGCAGTGTGGGACTGCTGGCGCTGAGCAGCCTGTTTCTTTCGGGCGCCGCGATCGCTCAGGAGAAGATCAAGGTGGGCGTGACTGCGACGCTCGAAGGCACCTACACGGTGCTCGGCGAGGACGGCATGCGCGGCCACCAGACGGCCCTCAACGTGCTTGGCAAGAAGGTCGGCGACAAGGAACTCGAATTCATCGTCGCCTCGACCGACGCAACGCCCGACTCCGCCGTGCGCGCGGTGCGCAAGCTGATCGAACAGGACAAGGTGCAGATCCTGCTCTCACCGCTCTCTGGCGACGAGGGCATCGCGGTAAAGAATTTTGCAAAAACGCATCCCGAGCTGACCTTCATCAATGCGGCTTCCGGCGCCCAGGAGACGACTTATGTCGATCCGGCCCCGAATTTCTTCCGGTACAACATGGACGGCGCACAGTGGCAGGTCGGCCTCGGCAAATACGCCTATGACGAAAAGAAGTATCGCAAGATCGCCACCGTCGGCGAGGATTACTCCTTCATTTACACCCAGGTGTTCGGCCTCGTGCTCGAGTTTTGCGGTGCCGGCGGACAGGTCACCAATCGGCAATGGGTCCCGCTCGGAACGAAAGATTTCGCCTCCGTCATCGCCGCCCTGCCCGACGATGTCGATGCCATCTATCTCGGGCTCGGCGGCGCGGATGCCGTCAACTTCCTCAACCAGTATCAGCAGGCCGGCGGCAAGGCGCACCTGATGGGCGGTTCCATCATGATCGACCAGACCATCCTGTCGTCGAAGGGCAACGCCAAGAACGCGCTGATCGGCACCATTGCGGCGAGCGGCCAGGCCGATACCTGGGAAGATCCGGGCTGGCAGAAGTTCGTGAAGGCCTATCAGGACGCCTTTCCGCCCAACAAGCGCTTCCCGAGCCCCTCGCTGCTCGCGACCAACTACTATGATTCAACCATGGCGCTGATCCTCGCGCTGCGCCAGGTCAATGGCGACCTCTCCAATAACCAGGCGAAGTTCAAGGAAGCCCTGGCGAAGATCGAGCTCGACGCGCCGAACGGCAAGATCAAGCTCGACTCCAATCGCCAGGCGATCGGCACCAACTTCGTCACTGAGGTCGTCGACGACGGCAAGGGCGCGCTGTTCAGCAAGGTCGTGAAGGTGATCCCGAACGTGAACCAGACGCTCGGCTATGATCCGGCCGTGTTCTCGAAGATCGGGCTGCCGAGCCGCACAGTACCGGAATGTAAGAAGTACTGACGCATCACGCCTGCACCGCACCGGCGGAGAGCGACTTGCTGACGCGGTCGCTCTCCGCTCTTGCAATCTCGCCGGGGTTGTTGAACGCTGGCCGAAAAGACAAGAACATTCGGAGGGGAAGGCATGAGCCGTGCGCTCGCCGTCTTCCACGGCCGGTTCGGCCGGGCGACGGTTTATCAGTTGAACCGCCCTTTCAATATCCACGCCCATCGTGAAGGTCATCTGATCTTCCATGTCGGCGGCATGCCGGCATGCATAGATGTCTGCAACGGGCATTATGATCTCACCGAATCCTCTGTCGTTGCCGTCAATCCGTGGGAGCCGCACAACTTCCTGCCGGCCGATGTCGACGGCGGCGCGATCTTCTTCGTGCTTTATGTCAATGCCGAATGGTTTGCGCCTGATGCCTCCGGCTCCGACCGGTTGCGCTTCGGCCGCACCCAATTCAAGCGCACGCCTGCGCTTGACAAGCACATCAGGCGAACCGCCGCGCTCGTGTGCGGCGCACCATCGCTTTCCAGCCTGGATTCCGAGCTGCGGCGGCTGATCGACATCTGCTACGATGAAAGCTGGCAACAGGCCGAGATCGCGCGCGATCCGCGCGCCAATGGTGCCGTGACCGACTTCCGTGTGCGCAAATGCATCAGGCTGATGTCGGAGAGCCCCGGGGCCGAGATGGAGCTCGATACGATCGCGCGGGAATCCGGTTTGTCTCGACCGCATTTCTACCGGCTGTTCCGCGTCCAGACCGGCGTCACGCCGAATCTCTATCTCAACACGCTGATCATGGAACAGGCGCTCGAAGCGCTGGTGGCGAGCGAGGCGCCGATCGCCGATATCGGCTTCGATCTCGGCTTCTCCTCGCAAAGCGGCTTCACCCGCTTCTTCGCCGCCAATGTCGGGATGGCCCCGACCGATTATCGTCGCGCGGCCAAAGTTTTGCGCACCTAGCCACTGCGCGAAAAGATACTCACGATCAAACGTCCTGCTCGCAGCCCGGCTAGAATGTGGGCAACGCGATCTCGCTAGAGAATTGCGAGTCCAGGGAGGACGTTCGCCCATGGCAGGGCTCGCAGCCGATCACGGCTTGCACGCCGCCTCGTCCCACTTGCGGGGAGAGGGTTGGGCTGCACCCGCGCCGAAGCCCGTCATCGAGCGCGCCTTTGGCGCGACCCGTTGGACGCGACCTCTCCCCGGAAGCGGCAGGGTTATCGGATATGATCTCTTGGAGTGGCCTGAGCAAGCGCCGCATCCTTCGAGACGCCCGCGCCGCGGTCTCCTCAGGATGAGGCTAATTGGCATCCGGCCCGTTGAACCTGCTGCCGTACACTCCGCCCTCATCCTGAGGGGCCCGCCAAAGCGGGCGTCTGGAAGGATGCGCCGCAGGGAATCGCTTCCCACATGCGATTGCCCTGCCGCAAGCGGGGCGAGACCATGAGCCGCTTTGTCGAACGCCATCCCGTCTGGGCGCTGATCCTGATCATTGCCATTGCCGTCGTGCTTTGGCTGGTCTTCGCGGTCTGGCCGCCGGGCCTCGAAGAGGCGATCGGCCGCAAGCGCGTCTTCCTCAATGCCGTCTTCAACGGCATCACGCTCGGAGGGCTCTACTTCCTCGTCGCCAGCGGCTTCACGCTGATCTTCGGCCTGATGCGCAACGTCAACCTCGCGCATGGCTCGCTCTATCTGTTCGGCGGTTATGTCGGCTACGCCATCAGCGCCTCGACCGGCTCCTGGATCCTCAGCTTCATCGTCGCTTTCATCCTGACCGCCCTGGTCGGCGTCCTGCTCCAGGTGATCGTGTTCCGCCGGATGGAGGGACAGGATCTCAGGCAGACCATGGTGACGATCGGGCTTTCGATCGTATTCGCCGACCTCATGCTGTGGGCCTGCGGCGGCGACTTCTACCAGATCCAGACGCCGAATTGGCTGATCGGCCCGGTGGAGCTGCCGCTAATCACGGCGATCAAATCCTCGGGCGAGCCGGTCTATCTCAGATATCCGCTGGTGCGGCTCGTGATCTTCGCCGCTTCCGTGATCATCGGCGTGGCGATGTGGCTCGCCCTCAACCGCACCCGGATCGGCATGATCATCCGTGCCGGCGTCGATGATCGCGATATCCTTGCTGCGACCGGCGTGCGCATCCAGCTCGTGTTCGTGCTGGTGTTCGCCTTTGGCGCAGGACTTGCCGGCATCGCCGGCGTGGTCGGCGGCACGTTCCAGTCATTGTCGCCCGGCGAGGACATCCGCTTCCTGCTGGCGTCCCTCGTCGTCGTGATCGTCGGCGGCATGGGTTCGATCCCCGGCGCCGCACTCGGCGCACTGATCATCGGCCTCGCCGAACAGCTCGGCTCGGTCTACATCCCGACCTATGCCATCGTCGTGACCTTCCTGATCATGGTGCTGGTGCTGGCCATCCGGCCGCAAGGCCTATTGGCGAGGCGCTGAGATGTCGCTCGCCCACGATGCACGGCTTGCCGTACGCCCCGCCACAATGGCGCAGCGCCCGGCACGGACGTGGCCGGAGGTCAACAATCCCGCCGCCTGGATCGTCGCGGTTATTCTCCTGATCATGCCGCTTATCGCCAACGGCTTCTTCCTGATCGAGATCTTCGCCTCCACCTTGATCCTCGGCACCATGGCGCTGAGCCTGATGTTCCTCGCCGGCTATGGCGGCATGGTCAGCCTGATGCAGCTTACCATCGCGGGGTTCGCGGCGTACATGGTCGCCGTGTTCGGCGTCAGCGGCAATGCCAATATCAGCCTGGGCTGGCCGTGGTGGCTCGCGGTGCCGATGGCGCTGACGCTGGCGACCGCTTTCGGCACGCTCGGCGGCGCGCTCGCGGTCCGCACCGAAGGCATCTACACCATCATGATCACGCTGGCGATCGGCGCGGCCTTCTACTATTTCACCAACCAGAACTGGGCGATCTTCAACGGCCATACCGGTATCAACACCGTCGCCACGCCGCACTTCTGGGGCGTGAACTGGCGCGCCGACATTCCCTTCTACTACGTCGTGCTCGCGGTCGCCGCGCTCTGCTATTTCGCAGTCGAATATCTCTCACGCGCGCCCTTCGGTCTTGCCCTCCAGGGCGTGCGCGACAATCCCAGGCGCATGGCTGCGCTCGGCTTCAACGTCAATGCGCACCGCGTCGCGGCCTATGCGTTCGCCTCGTTCGTGGCCGCGCTGGCCGGGGTGCTCCAGGTCTGGAACTACCGTCAGATCTCGCCGGGATCGGTCAGCGTCGGCGCCTGCATCGACGTGCTGATCATCGCCGTTGTCGGCGGCATCACGCGCCCGATCGGTCCCTTCATCGGTGCGCTGATCTTCGTGCTGCTGCGCACATTCGCGCTCGACTTCCTGGTCAGGCTTGGCCTGGATGGCAACCGCTTCCGCCTGCTGATCGGGCTCGGCTTCCTCGCCATCGTGTTCTGGTCCTCGGACGGCGTCATCGGCCTATGGCAGCGATGGCGCCAACGTCAGCGCCGCAGGCCGGACCGTTCCGGCGGAGGGCGCCGCCATGGATAGCGTCGCTCAACGCCTCTCCGCCGTGGGCGCCGGCGCTGCGCTGGAGCTCCGAGGCGTGACGCGCCTGTTCGGCGCGCTGGCGGCGCTGACCGACGTCACCATCACGGTGCGTCCAGGTGAGCGGCGCGCAGTGCTCGGTTCGAACGGCGCCGGCAAGACCACGCTGTTCAATTGCATCACCGGCGACTTCCCGCCCTCCTCCGGCACCATCCGCTTCTTCGGCGAGGACGTCACGCACTTCCCGCCTTATGAACGCATCCGGCGCGGATTGCGGCGGACCTATCAGATCTCGGCGCTGTTCCCCGGCCTCACCGTGCAGGATAACGTCTATCTCGCCTGCCGCGGCGTCTCGCGCGGACGCTTCTCGTTCCTGCGTCCGGGACAGACCGATGCTCTGATGCATGTGGCGGACAATCTCGTCCAGGCCGTGCATCTTTCCGCCGTGAAGGACCAGCGCGTGGCCGAGCTCGCGCATGGCCAGCAGCGCCAGCTCGAGATCGCGCTCGCGCTCGCGGGCGCCCCGCGCTTTGTCCTGTTCGACGAACCGGCCGCCGGCCTGTCGCCAACCGAACGGGCCGAGCTGATCGAGATCCTGACCTCGCTGCCGGCGCATATCGGCTACATCATCATCGAGCACGACATGGACGTCGCTTTACGCGTCGTCGAGAGCGTCACGATGATGCACAACGGCCGCATCTTCAAGGAAGGCCTGCCGCAGGAGATCCAGTCCGATCCCGAGGTGCAGGAGCTTTACCTCGGAGGCGGTCATGAATGAGGTCCGCCGCAGCAAGGCCGCGCTCGAGGTCCGCGGCCTCGATGTCTACTATGGCCACTCGCACGCCCTGCAAGGCGTCGATCTCACACTGGAGAGCGGCGTGTTCTCCGTCGTCGGCCGCAACGGCATGGGCAAGACCACGCTGTGCAAGGCGATCATGGGTCTAGTGGGCGTGAGCGGCGGCTCGATCCGCGTTCGTGGCGAAGACATCACGCGGCGGCCTCCGGCCCAGATCGCCAGGCTTGGCGTCGGCTATGTGCCGCAAGGACGCCGGCTCTGGCGCTCGCTCAGCGTCGACGAGCATTTGCGGCTGGCCGGCGGCCTCCGGCCCGGCGCCTGGACTGTCGATCGCATCTACGAGACCTTCCCGCGGCTCGCCGAACGCAAGGATCACGGCGGCGGCCAGCTCTCCGGCGGCGAGCAGCAGATGCTGGCCATCTCTCGCGCGCTACTCACCAATCCGCATCTCCTGATCATGGACGAGCCGACTGAAGGCCTCGCGCCCGTCATCGTGGCGCAGGTCGAGGAGATGCTGCTGCGGCTCGGTGAGGACGGCGACATGTCCGTGCTCGTGATCGAGCAGAATATCGGCGTCGCCACCGCGATCTCGCGCAACGTCGCGATCATGGTCAACGGCCGCATCAACCGCATCATCGACTCCGCCCGCCTCGCCGCCGACCGCGAGCTCCAGCAGCGCCTGCTCGGCGTCGGACTTCACGCCGAGCTCGAGCCGGATATCGATGTCGCCGCATCCGGCGTCGAAGCCAGGCCGGCGCCGGCGCCGCGCCGCGACGGACCGATCCGCATCTACATCTCGAACCCGACGCTCCCGACCCGATGGTCGCAACCGGTACCGATCGCCCGCATCGAAGCTGCTGCGCGCACGGTCTCGACGCAAGTCACCCGGCTCGATGAGACGGCGCGGCGCAAGCGCGAGCCGGTGACGACGCAGGCCGCCGGCCCGCCTGTGACGTTGGTCGTCGGCACGCTCGACACCAAAGGCCTTGAGCTGCGCTTCATCCGCGACATCATCGCGGAAAGCGGCCTGCGCACACGGCTGGTCGATGTTTCGACGAGTGGCAAGCATTCGTCGTGCGATGTCTCCGCGCAGGAGATCGCCCTGAACCACAGCCGTGGCGGCGCAGCGGTGTTCGGTCCCGATCGTGGCGCCGCCGTGACCGCGATGGCTGATGCTTTCGCCAACTGGCTGCGGCGCCAGGGCAATGTCGCCGGAGTGATCTCGGCCGGCGGTTCGGGCGCAGCGTCGCTGGTCGCCCCGGGCATGCGCGCGCTTCCCGTCGGCGTACCCAAGCTGATCATCTCCTCCGTCGCCTCGGGCGATGTCGGGCCCTATGTCGGTCCCGCCGACATCACGATGATGTACTCGGTCACCGACGTGCAGGGGCTGAACTCGATCTCGCGGGCGGTGCTGGCCAATGGCGCCAATGCGCTCGCCGGCATGGTCAAGGCGCGGCTCGATGCCCGCGCCGCAATGGCGCGCGAGGCCGGCGGCCTGCCAGCGGTCGGTATTACCATGTTCGGCGTTACCACGCCGGCCGTTCAGAAGATCGCGGCCGAGTTGCGTGACGATGTCGAATGCCTGGTGTTCCATGCCACCGGCGTCGGCGGACGCTCGATGGAGAAGCTCGTCGAGTCCGGCCAACTCGCCGGAGTCATCGACCTCACCACGACCGAGATCTGCGATCTGCTCATGGGCGGCGTGTTTCCTGCGACCGAAGATCGCTTCGGCGCAATCATCCGCAGCCGCGTGCCCTATGTCGGCTCGGTCGGCGCGCTCGACATGGTCAATTTTGGCGCGCCCGGGACCATTCCCGAACGCTACCGCGGCCGCAAGTTTCACGTCCACAATCCGCAAGTGACGCTGATGCGGACAACGGCCGAAGAGAACGAGCGCATGGGCCGCTGGATCGCTGAGCGGCTCAATCAGATGGATGGCCCTGTCCGCTTTTTCCTGCCCGAGGGCGGCGTGTCCGCCCTCGATGCGCGGGGCCAGCCGTTCTGGGATCCGGACACCGACAGCGCGCTGTTTCGCACGCTGGAGCGCACGGTGCGGCAGACCGGCAACCGCCAGCTCATTCGCGTGCCCAAGAACATCAACGATCCCGAGTTCGCCGCCGCCATTGTCAGTGCGTTCCGAACCCTGTTCGGCCGCACCAAGGTGCGCCGAAGAGTAGCGAGGTGACCGATGGCGAGGTTTGAACGCGCAGCGCTCCTGAAGACCTTTCGCGACATGGCAAGGCGCGGTGAGCCGATCGTCGGCGGCGGCGCCGGCACCGGTCTATCAGCCAAGTGCGAGGAAGCCGGCGGCGTTGATCTCATCGTCATCTACAATTCGGGCCGCTATCGGATGGCCGGCCGCGGCTCGCTCGCGGGTCTGATGGCTTACGGCGATGCCAACGCCATCGTCGTCGAAATGGCGAACGAAGTGCTGCCCGTCGTCACCAGGACGCCGGTGCTGGCGGGCGTCAACGGCACCGATCCATTCCGCGACATGGACGTGTTTCTCGACCAATTGAAGGCGCTCGGGTTTGCCGGCGTGCAGAACTTTCCGACCGTCGGCCTGATCGACGGCGTCTTCCGCGCCAATCTCGAAGAGACCGGCATGTCCTATGCGCTGGAGATCGACATGATCGCCAAGGCGCACGACAAGGACATGCTGACCACGCCCTACGTGTTCAGCGAGAAGGAGGCCGCCGCAATGGCGATCGCGGGTGCCGACATCATCGTCTGTCACATGGGCCTGACGACCGGCGGCACCATCGGCGCGCAGACCGCACTGAAGCTCGAGGATTGTCCCGCGCAGATCGACATCTGGGCGTCCGCTGCGCTCAGCGTCAATCCGGACATTCTGGTGCTGGCTCATGGCGGCCCGATCGCTGATCCCGCCGATGCCGATTTCATCATGAAGAACACCCGCCATTGCCACGGCTTCTACGGGGCGTCCTCGATGGAGCGACTGCCTGTGGAGCGGGCGCTGACGGAGCAGGTGCGTCAATTCAAGGCGATCGGCGCGCGGTAACGCCGAAGGTACGAGGGAGGGAAAGATGTCGGGGATTCTCGTCGGTGAATTGATCCTCTGGCTGATCGTCGCGATCGTCGTGATCGTGGTCGGCGTCTACATCGTCAACTGGCTCTACCACCGCTCCTCGAAGGAGACCTCGTTCGTCCGGACCGGCTTTCTCGGCGAACGCGTGGTCATCGACGGCGGCGCCTTCGTGCTGCCGTTCATCCACGACTACACGCCGGTCAACATGAACGTGCTGCCGATGGGCATCGTCCGCTCCAAGCAGGACGCCGTGATCACCCGCGACCGCATGCGCGTCGACATCGAGGCCGACTTCTATGTCCGGGTCCAGCCGACCCGCGAAGCGGTCTCGATCGCGGCCGCGACGCTCGGCCGCCGCACCATGGAGCCCGAGCAGCTGCATGCGCTGCTGGCCGGCAAATTCATATCCGCGATCCGCTCGGTCGCCTCCGAAATGACCATGGAGGAGATGCACGAGCGGCGCGGCGACTATGTCGCACGCCTCAAGACCAATGCATCCGAAGCCCTCGCCCAGAATGGCCTCGAGCTGGAATCGGTCGCGATCACCGATCTCGATCAGACCGACCTGGAGTTCTTCAACCCGTCGAACCGGTTCGACGCCGAAGGCCTGACCCGCCTGATGGAGGATATCGAGGCCAAGCGAAAGCTGCGCAACGATATCGAGCAGGACTCGATGATCAAGATCCGCTCGCGCAATCTGGAAGCCGAGCGGCAGGCGCTCGAGATCGAGCGCGAGAGCGAGACCGCGCGCCTCGAGCAGGAGCGCGACATCGAGATGCGCCGCGCCCTTCAGCGCACTGAGGTTGCCCGCGAACGCGCGCTCCGCGAGACCGAGGCCGAACAGGCGCAGATTTCTGCGCGGGAGGCCATCGAGCGCGCGCGCATCGCCAATGATCAGGCGATCGCGGAGGCCCGCATCGCCTCCGAGCGCGAGACCCGGCAGAAGGAGATCGAGCGGACGCGTACCATCGAGGAGAAGGAACTGCTGGCGCGCGAGGAGATCGAGAAGACCCGGATCGCCAACCAGCGCTCGATCGACACCACCCGCATCGCCTCGGAGCGCGAGGTGCGCCAGCGCGAGATCGAGCGGATGCGCACGGTCGAGGAAGCCGAAATCGCCGCGCGCGAGGCGGTCGAGAAGGCGCGGATCCAGCAGGATCGCGTCGTGACCGACGCCCGCATCGCCAACGACGAGGAAACGAGGCGCCGCGAGATCGAGCGCACGCGTGCCGTGGAAGAGGCAGAGATTGCCGCGCGCCAAGCCACCGAAAAGGCCCGCATCGCCCAGACCATGACGGTCAATGTCGAGCGCATCTCCTCGGACGAGCGCACCCGCGCGCTGGAGATCCAGCAGGTGCGAACCATCCAGGAGGCCGAGATCGAGGCTCAACGCGCCGTCGAGGCGGCCCGCATCGCCCGCGAGCGGACGCTCGCGGCAGAGCGCATCGCCGCCGAACAGAACACACGGCAACTCGAGATCGAGCGCAACCAGGCGCTCGACGTCGCCGGCATTGCAGCGCGCGAAACGACGGAGGCCACGCGCATCGCGCAGGAGGAGCGCGTGCGCTCGCTTGAGATCGCCCGCAACCGCGCCGTCGAGGAAGCCGATATCGCCTCGCGCGAGGCGATCGAGGCGGCCCGCATCGCCCAGGAGAAGGCGGTTGCGGCCGAGCGCATCCAGGCCGAGCGCGAAACCCGCGCACTGGAGATCGAACGGACCGGCGTCTTGGAGGCGGCCGAGCTGAAGCGGCGTGACGCGATCGAGCGCCAGCGTATCACGGTGGATCTGGCGCTCGAGGCCGAACGGATCAATTCCTCCAAGAAGCGCGAGGTGCTCAACATCGAGCAGAAGAAGGCGATCGAGATCGCCGACGAGGACCGCGTCATCGCGCTGTCCACAAAGAAGTCCGAGCGGATCGACGCCGATCGCCAGGTCCGGCAGGCAGAGATCGCCGCACGCAAGGAGGTCGAGACCACCGACGTCTCGCGCGAGCAGGCGCTGGAAGCCGCCCGGATCGAGCGGCGTCGCGCCATCGAGCAGCTCGAGGTCGCTCGGGTGCAATCCTTGCAGGAAGCCGAGATTGCCGCGCGCGAAGAAGTCGAGCGCGCCCGCATCTCCTCCGACCGCGGCCTCGATGAAGCCCGGATCGGCCGCGAACGCGAGCTGCGCAAGCTCGAAATCAATCGCGAGAAGGAGGTCGAGACCGTGCTGATGGAAAAGGCGATCGCAATTCACACGAAGTCGCTGGAGGAATCCGCGGCCAAGGCATCAGCCGAGGAAGCGCGGATGCGCGCCACGGAAGCCACCGAGCGCGTCATCACCGCACGCGAGAACGAGATTGCCAAACGTCGCAAGGGCGTAGAAATTCTCATCGCCGAGAAGCAGGCCGAGGAGACACGGATCGCCGCCGAGGCCGAGCGCGTACGCGCGGCCGTGGAAGCAGAAGCGCAGCGATTGCTCAACGAGGCCGAGAACGTTCTCACCGACCAGGCGCGCTACTCCCTCTTCCGCAGAAAGCTGCTCGACCGCATCGAGGGCATCGTACGTGAGAGCGTCAAGCCGATGGAGAAGATCGAGGGCATCCGCATCCTCCAGGTCGATGGCCTCAACGGCAATGGCCACGGAAATGGCAATGGCGGCCGCAGCGCCACCGACGAGGTGATCGACTCTGCCTTGCGCTACCGCGTGCAGGCGCCGCTGATTGACTCGCTCCTGTCGGACATCGGCGTCGAGGGCGGCAGTCTCGCAAAAATGCCGGGCCTGATCCGCGAGGCGCGCGACATGCAGGGCATCAGGGATTCCGCGCGCAAGAGTGGTGGCGGCGACAAGCCGGCGGCCTCCCCGCCTGCGGCCGAAGGCGGCGAGCCGCCGGCCGAGCGCGGGCCGAGAAAGAAGAGCTGAGGTCTAATCCATGGCTCGCGTCTATGTCTCCACCATCGTCAACGCCCGCAACGACCGCGTCTGGGCGCGGGTGCGCGATTTCAACGGCCTGCCGAACTGGCATCCGGCCATCGCCGAAAGCCGGATCGAGGGCGGCGAACCCGCCGACAAGATCGGCTGCGTCAGGGATTTCCGCCTGCGCAACGGCGACCGCATCCGCGAGAAACTCCTGGGCCTGTCCGACTACGACATGTTCTGCACCTACTCGATCCTGGAATCTCCGATGGGCGTCGAGAACTACGTCGCGACCTTGCGGCTGACGCCCGTCACCGACGGCGACCAGACCTTTGTGGAATGGACCGCCGAATTCGACTGCGCGCCGGAGCGCGAGACCGAGCTCGTCAGCACCATCGGCGGCGGCGTGTTCCAGGGCGGCTTCGACGCCCTGAAGCGCGTGTTCGGAGGTTAGCCGTGCCGCATATCGTCAAGAGCACGATCCTGAGCGCACCGACGGATGCGGTGTGGGACGTGCTGCGGGATTTCAACGGCCACGACCGCTGGCATCCGGCGGTTGCGACCTCCTCGATCGAACGCGCTCAGGCCTCCGACAAGATCGGCTGTATCAGGCGCTTCAAGCTCAAGGATGGCTCCGAGCTGCGCGAGCAGTTGCTGGCGCTGTCCGACCTCGAGCAGACCTTCAGCTATTGCCTGCTCGATACCCCGATCCCGATGTTCAATTACGTCGCCCATGTCCGCCTGCTGCCGGTGACCGATGGCGACCGCACCTTCTGGCATTGGGAATCGCGCTTCACCACCAAGCCCGAGGATAGGGACCGCATCACCCACATGGTCGCGGAAGACATCTACCAGGCGGGATTCGAGGCGATCCGCCGCCATCTGAAGGAGGCCGCCTAACCATGGCTGTGACCGTAAAGACCTTTGCCAGCGCCAGCGAAGCGGCCGGGGCAATATCCTCGGACCGCAGCGCGCGCTATCTCGGCGGCGGCACGCTGGTGATGCGGGCATTGAACGAGGGCGACGTCTCGATATCGACGATCGTTCGCGCCAGTGACCAGGCGCTGACCCGGATCGATGCGTCCGGCCCACGCATCACGCTCGGTGCCGGCGTCACTTTCGCGAGAATTCTCGGCGAGCGCGACCTCGCTTTCCTGCACGCGCCCGCCCGTTCGATTGGTGGTCCTGCCGTGCGCAACATGGGCACCGTGGGCGGCAATCTGTTCGCGCCCAATCCTTACGGCGATTTCACCGTGGCGCTGCTGGCGCTCGACGCCACGGTCGCGCTGCAAGGCAGCTTCGGCGCCCGCGACATCGCGATCGAGGAATTCCTGCAATCGCGCGAGCGGCAATCCGGCGCGTTAGTCCTGTCGGTCTCCTGCACGCGGCCGGCCAGCGCCGAGGCCTTTCGCTATCGCAAGATTGCCCGCATCAAGCCGAAGGGCGGCTCGGTCATCACGCTGGCCGCCCATCTGCCGGTCAGCGGCGGGCGCATCGCCGGTGCTCGCATTGCGCTCGGCTCGATGGCACCGACCCAGATCCGCGCCAAGGCCGCGGAACGTGCCCTCGAAGGACGCACGCTCGATACCGCGAACATCAATGCAGCCGCCTCTGCCGCAATCGAGGGCACATCGCCCGCGGACAACGCGCTCGGCAGCGCCTGGTATCGCCGCGAGATCGTCGGCGTCCATCTCCGCCGTTTGCTGTCCGGTCAGGAATAGACAAGGACCAACATGTCCAAGACGCCTCTGCAATTTCGTCACAACGGCCGCGACGTCGCCATCTTCGTCGATGGCGGCACCAACCTGCTGGTCGCCTTGCGCGAGCTGATCGGTGACATGACGCCTAAGTTCGGCTGCGGCCAGGGCGGCTGCGGCACCTGCAGCGTGCTGATCGACGGAGAACTCCACCTCTCCTGTCTGACGCTCGCCGAGACCGTCGCCGGCCGCTCCGTCGAAACGCTCGACGGCCTCAAGCAGGGTCCGAACTTGCACCCGCTCCAGCGCGCCTTTGCCGACAATTTTGCCGCCCAATGCGGCTATTGCACGCCGGGCATGCTGATGGCCGCGAAGGCGCTGCTCGATCGCAATCCGTCCCCAAGCCGGGCCGACGTGATCGAGGCGATCTCCGGCAATATCTGCCGCTGCACCGGCTACGAGCCGATCATCAATGCCATCCTCGCCGCCGCCGGTGGCCGGGCCAGCGCCTGAGGTCAGACCATGCTGGAACTACGCAAGGACATCTTCGCCGACGAGCGCGACGACAATCTCAAGGAGATCGGCAAGGGCACGCAGCGCCAGGACATGCTCGGCCACATCACGGGCACGTCGAGCTATTTCAACGATCATAAGCTCCAGGGCATGCTGCACCTCAAGGTCGTTCGCTCGACTGAGGCCCATGCGAGGCTGCGCCGCATCGATACCACGGACGCAGAACGCTCAGCCGGCGTGCGCCGGATCATTCGCGGCACTGACGTGCCGGTCAATCTCAACACGCTGCTGAGCCTGATCAATTTCGGCAAGGACGACGAGCCATCACTGGCCGTCGACAAGGTCCGCTACAAGGGCGAGCCGATCCTCGCCATCGTCGCCGACAGCGAGCGTGAGGCGTTCGAGGCCATCGCAAAGGTGCGGATCGACTATGAGCCGCTGCCGACCGTGTTCGACGTCGAGGATGCGCTCAAGCCGGGCGCGCCCGTGGTCAACGAGACCTATCCGAAGAACGCCTTTATCTATCACGACGTCTACGATCACCAGCGCCTACGGTTCGGCGATGCCGATGCGGCACTCGCGAACGCCGACCATGTGCTTGAACAGCGCTACCAGATGTCGCCGATCGAGCACGCGCCGACCGAGACCAATGGCGCGATTGCCGCGCCCGACACCAACGGCCGCTACGTCGTCTACACCTCGACGCAGGCGCTGTTCTTCTCGGTCGATACCTGCGCCAAGATTTTGGATGTGCCTTCCAACACCTTCCACTTCATCGGTGGCACGGTCGGCGGCGGCTTTGGCGGCAAGGTGGATACCCTGACCGAGCCGCTCGCGATCCTCGCCGCCATGCTGACCGGGCGGCCCGTGCGCTACGTCTTCGGTCGCGAGGAGGAGATGCAGTACGGCCCGCCGCGCGGCGCCGAGCGCATCTACATCAAGGACGGCGTGATGCGCGACGGCCGCATCGTCGCCCGAAAGATCCGTGCCTATTTCGACAGCGGCGCCTATACGCGGCTCTCCAGCTACGCCGCGGTGAAATGCGCCGCGCATCTGCCGGGCCCCTATACCATCCCTAACGTTTATGGCGACGTCTACTGCGTCTTCACCAATCGCACGCCGGCGACTGCCATGCGCGGCTTCGGCGTCACCGCGATGGACTTTGCCATCGAGTGCCAGATGGACAAGCTCGCAAACCTCGTCGGCATGGACCCAATGGAGTTCCGGATTCTGAACGCCTATCGCGACGGCGACATGAAGGCGCATCGGCGCGAGGCCAAGAACACGGCGCTGATCGAATGCGTTCGGGTCGCCGCCGAAAAGGCCAAATGGCCGATCCGCGACGAGTTCAGGCGCGCCTCCTCGCGCAAGGATGGTGGCGGCAGCCGCGCCGCGATTCCGCCGACGCCGACGGATGTACGCGCGCGGCCGGCCGCGCCCGCCCAGCAGCGCACGACCTATGACCGCGCACCCGGGACCGCGACAAGAGAGCCGCCGCGCGAACCGCCACCGCCGACCCCGCCGCCTCCTCCGCCCCGCCCGGCGGCACCATCGCACGGCGCCACCCGCTTCTCTTCCGTGTTCGGGACCAGGAGGCGCTAGATGACCAGGCATCGCGGACGCGGCATGGCGTCGATCAACTATCCCATCGGCATGAACCTCGGCGGCGATCCCAGCCAGGCGCTGGTTCACTCCAATCCCAGCGGCAAGTTCACAGTGGCGCTGTCGTCGATCGATCTCGGCCAGGGGATGAAATCGGTGACGCGGCAGATCTGCGCTGAGACGCTGGGCGTGCCGGTCGAGGACGTCTACGTCGACACCGCGGATTCCGACACCGGCCCGCATTGCATGGGTTCGTTCGCCTCGCGCGGCACACACCGCGTCGGTAACGCCGTGATGGCCGCAGCCCGCGAAGCCCGCGGCGTGATGATGGAGGCTGCGGCCGAGGAGCTGGAGGTCAACGCCGCCGACCTCGAGACGGACGGGCGCGGCAACATCCATGTCAAAGGCGCGCCGCATCGCTCGATCTCGACCAAGGATGTCGCGGTCGCCGCGCAATTCAAGCAGGGCAAGACCATCTCCGGCCGGGGAATATTCCTGGTACCGCTGTCCGATGTCGACCCCGAAACCGGAGAGATGTCGCCGGCAACCTGCTATGCCCATGCCTGCCTCGTCGCCGAGGTCGAGGTCGACGACGAGACCGGTGAGGTCGCGATGGTCCGGATGGACTCCGCCTATGAGCTCGGCCGCGCGCTCAACCCGCGGCTGGTCGAGCAGCAGCTCGTAGGCGGCGCCTGGATGGGCGTCAGCCACGCGCTCTACGAGACGCCTGAGCCTTACTATCCCGACCCCGCTCACGGCCCGCGCGACTTCGTCGAATATCTGATGCCAGGCCCCGGCGATATCTGCCCGCACGATATCGCGGTGCTGGAACGCCCTGCTCCCGATGGGCCCTTCGGCGCCAAGGGTCCCGGCGAGATGTGCGCCAACCCGGTGCTGCCCGCCGTGGCGAATGCGATATTCAATGCGGTCGGCGTGCGCATCGACGATCTCCCGATCACGCCCGAGAAAGTGCTGCGCGCGATCAAGGCCCAGGGCGGCGCACGGCCGCAGGCGCGACGCTAGAGGATTGGCGGTGGCGGTTCGTAGCAACATCGTCGGAATCGACAGCCCACAGGCGTTGGAGAAGGCGCTGCGCGCAGCCTATTACCTCGCCGACGAGGGACTGGCCACCGCCGCCTATCTCGGGCTCGCGCTCGGCAAGCCGCTGCTGCTGGAAGGAGCGCCCGGCGTCGGCAAGACGGAGGCTGCAAAGGCGATCGCTGCCGTGCTCGGCCGCCGGCTCATCCGCCTGCAATGCTATGAGGGCATCGACGCGTCGGCCGCACTCTATGAGTGGAACTACCCGCGCCAGATGCTCGCGATCCGCCAGGCCGGCGACGAGAGCATCGACATCTATGGCGAGACGTTCCTGATCGAGCGGCCGATGCTGGCCGCGCTGCGCGCACCCGATTCCACCGTTCTGCTGATTGACGAAATCGATCGCGCCGATCAGGAGTTCGAGGCCTTCCTGCTCGAATTCCTCTCCGACTTCCAGATCTCGATCCCCGAGCGCGGCACGGTACGCGCGGCGGAGCGACCCGTGGTCGTGCTGACGTCGAACCGGACACGCGACCTGCACGAAGCGCTGCGCCGCCGCTGCGTCTATCACTGGATTGACTATCCCACCGCCGAGCGCGAAGCCCGCATCATCATGATGCGCGCCTCGAGCGTCGCTGAGGCCACGGCACGCGCGGTCGTCGCAGCCGTCGAACGGCTGCGGCGCGAGCCGCTCAGCAAGGCGCCGGGCATTGCTGAGGCCGTCGACTGGGCCGAGGCCGCGACGCTCCTTCACAAGGGCGGCGCGCGCTGGCCCGATGCGTTCAAGCGCTCGATCGGCGTGGCGCTGAAGGACGAAGAAGACCTGCATTTCATTTCGCCGCGGCTCGACGCCATGCTCGCGGAGGCGACCGCATGAGCACCGAGCCGCAGCTCCCGCGCGCCGCGCGCGTGTTGGTCGCCTTCGTCGCGCTGCTGCGCGCGAATGGCTTTGCCGTGGCGCCGGAGCAGACCACGACGTTCCTGGCGGCCATCGAGTTGCTCGGCCCTGATAGCGTCGAGGATATCAGACAAGCTGCACTGGCGACGCTAGCTCCGCCGCCCGATCGCCGGGCCACCTTCGACCGGCTGTTCGATCTCCACTTCCGCGGCAGCGAAACGATTGCGCGCGATGACGAGGGCAAGGACGACGAGACGGTCCGCCTCCAGGAAGAGGGCCGCGGCGACGAGGAGCCCCTGCTCTCCGACGAGGCGAGCGAGTCCGGCCTCGCCGCGACCCGAAGCGAGGCGCTGGTGGAGCGCCGCTTTGGGGTGAGTTCGACCGCGGACGCGCTACGCCGCCTGGCGCGCGAGGCGCCGCGACGTCTGCCGCGACGGCGTGGCCACCGGCGCATGCGCGCCCGCCGCGGACCGTTTGCCGACCTCCGCCGCACCTTGCGCGACACGGTCCGCAGCGACGGCGAGATCTTGCGGCTCGGTCACCTCAAGCGGCGGCAGCGGCCACGGAAGATATTGCTGCTGATCGACGTGTCCGGCTCCATGAAGACTCGCACCGATGAGAACATGAAGCTCGCCCATGCGCTGGTTCAGGCGGCGCCCAATGTCGAGGTCTTCACCTTCGGTACGCGGCTGACGCGGGTCACCCGCCCCTTACGACTGAAGCGTCGCGAGCAGGCATTGAACGCAGCCGCTCATCTCGTCAGCGACTGGGATGGTGGCACCCGCATTGGCGATGCGCTGCAAGCCTTCCTCGCCGTGCCACGGTTCGGCGGCTACGCGCGTGGGGCCGCTGTTGTGATCGTCTCCGATGGACTCGAGCGCGGTGAAGGCGACGCACTTCGCGACGCTGTCGCCAAGTTATCGCGGCGGTCCTGGCGCTTGAGCTGGCTGACGCCGCTCGCCACAAGCCCGGCCTTCCGCCCGCAGACCGAAGCGCTCATTGCCATCGAGCGCTTCGTCGACGATCTCGTGGACGGCGGATCGAGCGCGTCGATCGTCGCGCACATTCTGGCGTTGGGACGAAGGAGAGCGGCGTGACCGATATTGTCGACGGCCATCATCACATCTGGCGGCAAGCCGACCTGCCCTGGCTGATCGGTCCGATGCAGCCGCGCATCTTCGGCCCCTACGAGCCGATACGACGCGATTATCCGATCCAGGAATATCTCGACGACCTCGAGGGCACCGGCGTCACCCGCTCGGTCTATGTGCAGACCAACTGGGCCAACGACCGCTTCGAGGACGAGGCCGCCTGGGTGCAACAGACCGCCGACGAACACGGCTGGCCGCACGCGATCGTCGCCTACGCCAATTTCGCCGTCGAGGATGTTCGTCCCCAGCTCGACCGTCTCAAGCGCTATCCGCTCGTGCGCGGCGTGCGCATGCAACTGCATTGGCACGAGAACCCGCTCTACCGCTTTGCAGCCCGCCCCGATCTCTGCGCCGATCCCATAATCCGCCGCAACGTCGCGCATCTCGCCGACTATGGCTGGAGCTTCGACCTGCAGGTGTTCACGCCGCAGATGCCGGAGGCAGCGGAGCTGGCCGACGCTTGTCCAAAGGTGACTTTCGTCCTCCAGCATGCCGGCATGCTGGAGGACCTCTCGGCGGCAGGCCGCGCCGCCTGGCGCGCCGGCATGGCGCGGCTTGCGGCCTGCCCGAACGTAGTCTCAAAGCTCTCCGGGCTCGGCACCTTCATCCATCGCAACGATCCCGCGCACATCGCTGCCGTTCTCGCCGACACCGTTGCGATTTTCGGTGCCGAGCGCTGCCTGTTCGGCTCCAATTTCCCGATCGAGAAATTGTGGACCAGCTATCGCGAGCTCGTCGACGCGTTTTGCGCGGCAGCCGCACCGCTGAGCACCGAACAACAGGACGCGATCTTTCGGGCAACCGCTACGCGCGTCTATCGGCTTTGACAGACAAGAAGCAGGACAGGGAGGGACGCGAATGGCGCTGGAGATCAAGATCCTGGACTACGGCGATATCGAGCTGGAATCGAGCTTCCTGGTGCTCGGCCGCGACTGCGGCCGCACGCGCCGCGTCCTCACCCTGGGCTTCCTGATCCTCGGCGGCAAATATCCGGTCGTGGTCGATACCGGCTATCGCTCCAACCAGATCATGGAGACGCTGGGCATGCGCGGGCTGCAATACCACGAGAACATGATCGAGAACCAGCTTGCGCGCCATGGTGTGCGCATGGGCGACGTCCGCTTCGTCTGCCACACCCATCTGCACATCGACCATGCCGGCAAGGACGATCTGTTTCCGATGAACACGACAGTCGTCCTCAACCGCAGGGAGCTCGAATATTCCGTTTCCGGCCTGATGCATCCCCAATATCCAGCGCCCGACATCAAGCACCTGATCGACCGCTTGCACACCAAGAGCGCGCTGCGCTTTCTGGATCTCGAGGTCACCGGCCCGATCGAGTTGATGCCCGGCGTCTATTGCGATGCCGCCAACGCCCATACCGAGGGATCGATGAACATCATCGTTCACACCGCCGACGGCATTGCCACCATCTGCGGCGACGTGATCTACGACTTCAACGACCAGATCGTCACGCCCTTCAACGAGATCCACGATTGGGAGCCGCGCACCACCGGCAACCACGGCACCAGCAAGCGCGCGGAAAAGGCGGCGATCAAAAAGCTGCTCAGCAATTCGCGCTATCTCCTTCCCGTGCACGATCGCCCCGCCAAGATCGAAGGCGGCAATGTCGTCGGGCGGCTGCACGACCAGGTCCCAGGCCCGATCGTGCAGTCCTTGCCCGAGCGCAACTGGTTCCCGGCCTGAGACCCTTTCTGCGCATGATCTTGCCGGGGTCCGCGCAGCACTTTCCGGACCATGGTCCTGAGGATCGACCGATGACCCACGTTACCTTGCGTTCCGAATTCGAGACCCTGATCGACCCGTACGCGCCGATCGCGCAAGTCGGCACCGGCTTCGAGTTCACGGAAGGACCGATCTGGCATCCGGTCGATCACTACCTGTTGTTCTCGGATATGCCGGGCGACGTGCGGCGGCGCTGGGATGCGCGGCGCGGCGTCGTGGAGGTCAAGCGTCCCTCGAACAAATGCAACGGCATGACCTATGATGCCGAGCTCAACCTCATCGTCTGCGAGCACGCGACGTCATCGCTGGTCCGCGAGCGCCCGGACGGGCGGCGAGAGGTGCTGGCTTCACACTTCCAGGGCCAGGAGCTCAACAGCCCGAACGATGTCTGCGTACACTCTTCCGGCGCGATTTATTTCTCTGATCCCTGGTATGGTCGGATGCCGGTCTATGGCGTCGAGCGGCCACGCCAGCTCGGCTTTCAGGGCGTCTATCGCCTCGTACCCGGCGGCGAACCGAAGCTCGTCGTCGACCGCAACCTGTTCGACCAGCCGAACGGGCTCTGCTTCTCGCCCGACGAAAAGCTGCTCTATATCAACGACACCGTGCAGGCGCTGATCCGCGTCTTTGACGTCGATACTGACGGTTCACTGTCGAACGCGCGCGTGTTCGCGAGCGGCATTCGCTCCGAACTCGAGCCAGGTCTGCCCGACGGCATGAAGTGTGATCAGCAGGGCAATGTCTGGGTCACCGCGCCCGGCGGCGTCTGGGTCTATTCGCCGCGCGGTGAGCTGCTCGGCAAGGTTCGGGTGCCAGAGCTCGTCGCCAACCTCGCCTGGGGCGGTCCGGACTTCCGCATGCTGTATCTGACCGCGACGCATTCGGTGTACGCGATCCCGACCAAGGTCGGCCCGCGGCATGAACCCTATATGAGCGGCCGGCGAGCCGGCGGCGGCACAGCGCCAAGCTCCGCGCCAACCTCGCCCGTCCTCGCCGAGGGCGAGATGCGGCTCGATCCGCAGCGATGCGCGATGATCATCCAGGACCTTCAGAACGATGTCATCATGGACGGCGGCGCCTTCGCCGAGTCGGGCGCCCCCGGTCATGCGCGGCAGCAGCACGTGGTGGACAACGTCCGCCGCCTTGCCGAGACCGCGCGCGCCCGCGGCGTCGCCATCATCCACGTCTGGTTCATCGTCGAACCCGGCGCGCCCGGCGTCACGCTCAATGCGCCGCTGTTCGAAGGCCTCGTCGACAGCAAGGCGATGGTGCGCGGAAGCTGGGGTGCGGCGCCCGTGTCCGGCCTCGAGCCGCGACCCGGCGACTTCGTCGTCGAGAAAATGCGCATGAGCGCGTGGGAAGGCACGCGGCTGGAGACGATCCTGAAAGCCACCGGCCGCGACATGATCATCAACACCGGCGCCTGGACCAACATGTCGGTCGAACACACCGCGCGCACCGGTGCCGACAAGGGCTATTTCATGATCGTGCCCGAGGATTGCTGCTCGACCATGAATGCCGATTGGCACAACGCCTCGATCAACTTCGCTATGCAAAACGTCGCGGTGGTGACTAAGGCGGACGCGGTCATCAGGGCGCTGGGGTAACGCGCAGTGCCGAAGCTGCTGCACCTGTCCTGCTCGCCGCGCCCCGACTCGGAATCGAGTGCCGCCGCGCTGGTCTTCATTGACGGCTTTCGTCAGGCCCATCCCGATTGGGACATCGACGTCATGGATCTCTGGCGCGAGCGGATGCCTGAGTTCGCTGGTCCCATCCTCGAAGCCAAATACGCCCGCATGAACGGCCAGCGCTTCAGCGATCCTCAACGCGACAGCTTTACCGAGGCCGAGCGCATCGCGCTGCGCTTTTCACTCGCCGATCGCGTGCTGATCTCGACGCCGATGTGGAACTTCGGCATCCCCTACAAGCTGAAGCAGTTCATCGACATCATCGTCCAGCCCGGGCTTACCTTTCGATTCGATCCGTCCCAGGGATACGTTCCGCTGCTGAGGGACCGGCCAACGCTCGTGATCCTCGCCAGCGGCAGCGATTTCTCCACCGGCATGAACCGCGGCCGCATCGACATGGCGACGCCCTACGTGCGGGAAATCCTGCGCTTCATTGGCATCAACGATGTCCGTTTCGTGCCGATCGGGCCGACCACGGGGCCACCGCAACCGATTGAGGCCGCCCGTGAACGGGCGTTCAAGCGCCTCGGAGCCCTGGCTGCGAATTTCTGATGCCCTTGCGAACACGTCGCCGCTTCAATGCGGCGGCGAGATCAAGGCGCGCAGGATGCCCGGCTTCCAGGCCTGACGCGCGCTGTCGAAGGCCGCGAAATCATGGTCGAACTGCCAATAGGCCCATGACCAGCCAAGCCTGTCGGCGCTTCTCGCCACGAAGGAGAGGTATCGCAAGCGACTGCCGGACGGCGCACGCTCGTACACCCCGAACTCCCCGAGATAAAGGGGGCGCCTCTCACGCTCCGCCCACAGACTCATTTTCCTGAAATCGGCTGCGGCTTTTGCTTCGTCATCCCGAGTACCCCAAGCCAGGGGACCAATCTTCGAGAAAGTTTCAGACCATGGTGCACCTTGGTGCGTGAACCGTATGGGCGCGTAGTAGTGAAACGTGACAATGAGCTTCCTGTCCTCAGGCGGCAGAGCCAGCTCGTCGACAGGAATATCATCCCTGTTGAGAACGGCGGCAATGACCGGCCGCTCAGGGTTGGTGCGGCGGATAATCGCGAGACACTCGTTGAGCAGTGAATTCCATCTGGCGGACGTCATGAGCCCGCCAGGTTCATTCAGGACCTCGAACACGAGCGAGGGATACCGCCCCGCATAGCGCTCGGATATCTGCCTCCAGAACGACTTCAGCTTCTCAGTGCATCCGGCAATGTCGCTTTGACAAACCTGGGTATCGTGTTCGTCGAGGACAGGAATGAGGCCCCTTGCAAGGACTTCCTCGATGACGGTGTCGAGCCGTCTCAGAACAATCTCATCCAGGACATTCTCCGGACCCATGAACTTGAAGCCGAAGAAGTTGATCCTGACGTGCGAAAATCCGGCCTTCTTGATTGCCGTCAAATTCTCCAAACGGAAGGGCGCGTTCTGACCGCCCTCCCAGATTCCATCGTAGCCGAGAATATTGATGCCCCGGCCGAGTTTCGGCACGTCGCGGGAATTGGCCCGCTCGGCTCCGCGAACGTCGGAGAAGAGCGATGCGACGAATATCACCGTCGCTGCCAGCATGACGCTCCCCGGCCACCTCGCGCGCATGACGGTCATCTTGCGTCCACAGGCCTGCAGGTCGCGAACAAGAACGCCACCAGCAACACCGACGTGAACATCGTCGAACGAAGGAATGTCGTCTCCGTGAAATTTGTCTGGAAGCTCAGGACGACAAATCCGATGATGAGAGCACAGTGCGAACGATCGATCGATCTGGTCGAGATCAGATGGAGAATCTTGCTCGAGAACAGAAGGACACTCGCTGCGAAAAGCACGTATCCCAGAAATCCAGTTTCCATCAGGATCGCGATGTAGCCGCTGTGATAATTGTCGAGTACCCAGCCGTGGTTTTGTTCGAAATAATCGTAGATCGACGGCACCGTCCAAAAACCGTTGATCCCGAAACCGAGCAGCGGCGCATCGTCGAAATGGCTGATGGCGTAGTGCCAGATGAAGGTTCGTTCAGTGAAATCGATCGAGGCATCGCCGAGATGGATGGCGTCATAGCCTGTCAGGTAAAAATAAAGAAACAGAATTCCGGCCAGGAGACACATGACGAACGGCAGCACCGCATAGACCCTCATGCATCCGACCGACCACATCGAGGTCACGAGCAACGCACAGGCCGCCAGGGCAACCGCGCCGGCACCACGCGATTCCGACGCGACGACGCAGGTCGAGGCCAGCAGGAACACGACGAGGAACGTCGGCCATCCCTGCCCCTTCATCTTACGATAACAGGCAAAAAACATCAGATACGCGCCGACGAATCCGAGCGTCTGCTTCGATTCATAGACGCCCTGCCATTGACCGCTATGCATCCAGGTTTGGTCTATCCCGATATCGGGGACAGCAAGCGCACAGAAAGCCGATGCGGCGACCAATATGAACAACCCAAGCGCCGTGGCCCTCACAATCTCGTCGATCTCGATGCGTGTGACGAGACAGAACGCGCCGAAGGTCGTCATGGCAAGCGCCACGCTTTTCATGAACGCCGCCGCGCTCAGGCTCGACCAGAACACTGAGACGACCGCGAACGTGTAGAACGCGAGCAGCGCGATCAGATCGGGATTGAGCTGCAGGCGCAGGCGCGGGCGCACGAATGCACTTGCGTAGATGAGGACGCCCCACATCAGAAGCGCCACGGTCTGCTGCACAAAGGTCAGCTCCGGCGGCAGGAGCGCAGCGTTGAAGATGCCCATCGATGCCACCACGTTGATGGTAATCGAACAGCTGATTGCGGCTCGGGCAATCTTCTCAACGCCAACGCTGCGCGTCTCCCAGAACGCGCTCTCGAGTGTCCCGGAATCCACCTCGGTCTGCAGGCTGGCCATGAACCGACCTTCCCTAGGCACGGTTAATAATTTGCTACCACGGTCGAGCTCCGCCACTCCCAGCGCACAGGACGCCGAAATTTAGGGATTTGGTAACGCTAGGAGACCCGGCGCGGCGCATTAATGCAAATCGTACCCCGCTGGTGTCTCGCCCGTAACGACCCTGCTATAAAGCGCGGATCGAGCTCGATCGAATTTTCACGAATTGTCTGGTTTTCTTGGTTGCGCATGAACAGATCCAGCAGCACGTTCGATATCGCCATCGAGCAGGCGTTCGACTTTCTGTGTCCGGAATACGCAGAGCTGTTTGACAACTCCGCCGCCACCGCGTTCCAGCATCCGCTGTGGCTACACAGCCTCTATGCCAGGCTGGCGTCTCATGCGGGGGCAACCCCTTTCATCGTCGTGGTCCGCCATCGCACGACGCGCGCCCTTGCGATGGTGCTGCCTCTGCTGCGGATCCGGCGTGGTCCGATACGGACCGTCGAATTCGCCGACCTCCGCGTCTCCGACTATCTGGCGCCGGTTTGCAGCCCGGGAGCATTTTCTCAACTGCTCGCGGACGAGAGCGCATGCGCGGAGCTTCGGAGCCTCCTCCGCCCTTTCGACCTGCTCCGCATGACCAAGCTTCCCGACGGACGGCTTCCGATCGAGAACCTCCTGGCTGCACCCCGCCGCGTCTCGATGGACACCAATGCCTACGCGACCGTTCTCATCGCGCCGTTCGAGCAATGGCGGGCCAGCGCGATGGATCGCTCCTATCAGAAGGAGCTCGCGAAGAAATATCGTCAGCTCCAGAAGAAGGGCGCCTTGAGCTTCTCGTGCTGCAACGACAGCGCCTCCACGCTCGACGCGCTGGAGGTCATGAAGAAATTTCGCGGACCGCGGTTCCAGTCGCAAGGCGACGGAGATCTGCTCCAGCGCCCCGAATATTTCGACTTCTATTCCGAGGTGGCCCTCCGCGGCCTCGGCTCCTTTGTGCGTCTCTATGCCATGAAGATGGACGGCGAGGTGATCGCCGCCGTGCTCGGATTGTGCCACCGCGACACCTTCCACGTCATCATGAGCGCCTTCGACATTGCGGGCTACAAGAGCCAGTCGCTGGGCGCGCTGATGTTCGAGCAGGTGGCCAGGGATTGCATCGAGCGCGGGGACCAGATGCTCGACTTCACCATAGGTGACGAGCCGTACAAGAAACTGTTCGGCGGGCAGCCATCGCCAATGTGGGCGGTCACACAGGCCGGCAGCACCGCAGGCGCGGTCGCGTTGTTTGCGCTGAAGCAGGCTCCCTGGCTCAAACTGGCCGCCAAGCGGATCTCGGAGTTCAGGCTTCTGCCGACCCGCACCTCGACCCCGACACGCTGACGAGCGCGGGACGCCAACGGCCGGGGCGCTCAGGCGCGGAGCGCGCTGCGGACATGCGCGAGCCAGCCTGGCCGCATTTGATCGACCCGATGGGTGATACTGCGGCGCAGGAAGTGCAGCCGCCGCCGCACATCCCAGCCGATATCGTCGCGCGAGGTCAAGGCTTGGCGGAATCGTGCCATCTTCAGTGACTGCTGGTCTGCCGCGACCTTGTCGCGATCGGAGTAGAATTCCGAGACCTTCTCCCTGCTCATGCCGGGAGTCATCAGCCACCGCGGCGCATGTTCGGTACAAAGACGCTCGACGTCCACCAGCAGGCGCGCGACGCCAGTTCCGGCGGCGGGACAGTTGGTCTGGAACGCATCACCAATGAGCACGACACCGGGCTGCAGGTGGCCCTCGACGACCGAGAGGTCCATCACCCAGTTCTGTATCCGGTCAATCACGCGGAAGTCGCCGAGATAGATCTGCAATCCCGGCAGCAGGCGCAGAACGGTCGCTTCCGTTTCGCGACGTAGATCGCGCATGATCGGATCGGCCGGGTCGCGGAACATGAAAAGATTCGCCCTCATACCTGCGCGTACGGGAAACAGGCTGAGGTAGTCGACGCCGTCCCCTGTGCGCTCGCCGTAACAGGTCAGCGCCTTGAAATCGAACGGCGCGCCATCGCGTCGGGCGATCGTGAAGCCGAACGAGACCGAGTGGCCCGCAGCCAGCACGCGCCGCCTGATGCCGAGCTTGTGGCCGAGAACTCCTGCCATGCCCGTGGCCAGAACGATGAGGCGCGCAGTGACGCGCTGTCCCGAAGCGAGCTCGAGATGCTGGAGGTCGTCGCTACAGCTGATCGCAATGACCTCGTCGACGATCAGGCTGGATGGATCAGGTAACTGGCTGCGCGCCATCGCAACGAGATCGGCATAGGCAAGCCCGTAAGCCTGGCCGACGCTGACATCGACCACCTTACCTTCCCGGATATTGAGCACGCGGTCGTATGGACAGGCGGCGCTTTCAAGACCACGGATGAAGCCCAGCCTGCGGAACGCCTCCAGCTGTCCCCCGCCGATCTTTTCGACCCGGAATTCGTTCGGATAGACCGCACGCTTGTCGACCAGGGCAACGCGATGCCCTGCCCGCGCAAGAACGGCTGCCGCCAGCGACCCCGCAAGGCCGCCGCCGACGATCGCGATGTCCGTCGCGATCGACGCGCTTGCCGCAGCGGCGATCGGCTCAGTCACGGTTCTATCGGTCGTCATGGTCCGGGCTCTCACGGTTAACATGGCTCCATCTGCAACTTTCTCGCCTGATGTCGCATCGCAGGGCCAAACGCGATCATTTCCGGCGATCGAGGTTAATGACGGGAGGAAGATCTGGACCTGCGATGTCCCGGCACGGACCTTGCTCAGGAGGCTCTGCGGAGTTCCCGCATTGATAGATCCGCGGCCATTCCGGCGAGCCATTCCGCATTCGAACGGCTGATCGTGCTGTCTTGGGCGGTCGATCTGGCCCTTTGCCGCCACCCGGTCGAGCCGGGCTTTGCACGATCTGGAGACAATGGAGACGGCGATGTACCACAGTGAAGCAACGGACTTGGCCGCGACGTCGTGTATGGCGAGCTCCTGGAAGCCGCTCATTAACACTCGCGGTTTTTCGGCATGCTAGGCTGGCGCCGGTATCGGCACGTATCTCTTCAGGGGAGAGTTGCCCCTTAACGTCCATGATCGAATCCATCATCCAACTCATGCGGCGCGACGTGACGCGCGGTGTCGTCGGGACCATCCTCCTCAAGGTTGGAAGCGGCGCGCTTGCGTTTGCGGTGTTCTCGCTCGCGGCACGAACGATGTCGCCCGACGGCTTCGGTATCTTTGCAACCTGGCTTTCGGTTGCCCAGGTCGCATCGGTCGTGGGCCTGGTCGGCCAAGAATCGCTCCTGGTGCGCTTTCTGAACGAGTATCAGGTCGGAAATCGACCCGATCTCACCAAGGGAGTGCTGCTGTCGAGCCTGAAGATTTCCTCCGTCGCAATGCTGGTTGTGATCGCCGCAATGTCGATTGCGGCGAGCTTGAAGGGCGACTGGTGGCTGCTGATCCTCGCCGTGTCCGCCTACACCGCCGTTAATGCGGGGGTGATGCTCGGCAGCCAGGTTGCGCGCTCGCTGGTCAGCATCCTCATGGGCGAGGGAAACAGAGAGTTCTTCTGGCGGGTCGGTGTCGTCTTGTTTCTGCTCGCAATCATGTTCGACCATCGGCGGCTCGACCCCACCGAATTGTTCGCCGTGATGACGATCGCGATGTCGGTTGGCCTGGTCGCGCAGATCGTTTCGATTGCGCGAGCTCTGCCGGATCTTCGCGGTACGGCGGCACGGTCCGAGCCGTCTCGCTGGAGATCGAGCGCGCTTCATTTCTGGATCGCATCCGTCCTGGAAGCCGCCAATCAGTATTTCGACGTCATTCTGGTGTACTGGATGCTGGATCCGACGACAGCCGGCATCTATTTCGCCGCCTCGCGCCTTGCCAATATCTTCGCCATGCTGTCGGCGGCGCTATACAGTTTCGGCGCGCGCCGGCTTCCCTCGCTGTACTTCAGCAAGAACCATCAGGAATTCGAGCGGACGTTGCAGCTGATGGCGGAGGTGACCGCGCTTTGTGTGGTCAGCGGGCTCTTCCTGATCTGGATCGGCGGCCCCCATCTTCTCAACCTGTTCGGGCCTCACTTCGCCGCGCAGCACTGGGTCCTTATCGTGCTCGCGATCGGAACGGCGTTTCAGGCAGCGGGCGGTCCATCCGCGGCGATCTTGCAGCTCACCGGCCATGAGCGCATCTATGTCCCCGTCGTTGCGGCGAACGTGGCGTTGCGGGTGGTCGGATTTCTCGTGCTGATTCCCTGGCTTGGCGTGCTTGGCGCGGCGATCTCGGCCACGGTGTCGTTGGCGCTAACGACCATCGCGCTCAACGTCCTCTGTCGCCGGCGAACGGGGGTCGACCCTTCAATTCTCGTGCTCTTGCGCCTCGGCGCATCGAAGCGCGGCACGTACGCAGTCCGCAGCGCTGACGCGGCCGATTAGGCTTCGGTTCGATCGCGACAGGCAGCGCACACGCCGGACGACGATCAACCAGCCAGGCCGAGCGCTGCACCCCGGCGTTGAGCCGACGACGGGTCTGCTGGCACACGATTGACGACGATCCCGGTCGGCACGCCGCCAAAGCGTGAGAGCGCGGCCGTCGCCCTGCGCATTGCGGCTGAATCGATTGCGTCTTCGCGGACGACCAGAATGACGAGATCAGCGTGAGCGGCCAGCGCCGCCGCCTCCGGCTGCAAGGCCAGAGAGGTGGCATGGATCACGATCAGATCGAACTCCGAACGAATATCGTCCGCGGGCGACGATTCAGGTCCGTTGCCGACGTTCAGAAGCGCCTCGATGCTGCGAAAGTCAGCCGTGGTTGCGCCATCCACCGGCGCCTTGGCGAGGGTGGCCCCGGCACCACCGAGATCCGGCTCGACCCGGATCAGGACGCTCAGCTTTCCCCTGTTCAGCGCCCACCGATTGAGCGAGCGCGCGACGGTGTTGCCGCCGGCCCGCTTCCCCACCGACATCACGAGCGCAACCCTGCCCCGGCTTCCAGGCAATTGCTCCAGCCTGTCAATGAGCGGACGCAGATGAGGACCGAGATCGAGCTCACGCGTCGCGGACACCGGACCTTGCCAGATGTTTCTCGGGACATCGCTGGGCAAGAGTTCGGGAACGCGGGCCCACACCGGCGGACGCGACCACGCGCCGGGCTGGCGCGGAGCCGGTTCGGGCGCGCGAACGTCCGGAACGGGCTTGTTCGATCTGCGTCCCGTTGCGGCAACGACCGCCGTCGATGTCAGCAGCGATCCGATCGCCAGCGCGGCGAGCAGCAAAGACAGCGGCGGAAGGGTCGAGCGAAGCGGCGGAATGGCGGGCGAGGCGACCTTGGTCTGAGAACTCTGCAACAGGCGCTGTTCATTCGTCGTCTTGGATCGCGAGAGGAACTGCTCGTAGATGTTTCTGTTGGCCTCGGCGTCGCGCTGTAGCTCCTGGAGCCGGACCAGAGCCTGACCGTCGACCAGGAGCTGCGATTCAGCCGCCTTCATCTGGCTTTCCAGAGCCTTTTGCTGATCGCGCTGAGCCTCATATTCCGACTTCGCGGTATCGATGCCTTTCGTCCGCTCGACCTCGATTTGTCTGTTCAAATCGTTTAGCTGGCTGTACGACATCACGAGATCGGGATGGCGATCGCCGAGCACCGCCCGCTTCTGCGCAATCTGATCATTGAGGGCCGACCGCTGGGCGCGCAACGCGCTCAGGAGGTCCTGCTTGACGGGGCCCTCGACATTCGCCTTCACGTCACGCTGCGCCTGCTCGTAGCGGGCTTTGGCCTCCTCGGTCCGCGCGCGCGCAGCGGCGACCTGCTGCGACAGCTCGGTCACCCGCAATTGCTGGGTCGTCGCGTCCTTGCCGGCGTTCACGATCCTGTGCTCGAGCTTGAATGTGGCGACGGCGTCCTCCGACGCCTTCAGCCGGTCGCTCAACGTCTTGAGCCGGCCACCGAGCCAGTCGGCAGCCTCGTCGGTCGCCTCGGTACGGATGCGGCTCTGTCTGGCGACGAACGCCTCGGCAATGGCGTTGGCATAATAGGCAGCCCGCTCCGGCCGGTTCGAGGTGAAGCGGATGGCGATGACATAGGTCAGCCCGCGACGGGAAATGTCGAGACGGTTGCGGAAACGCTCGAGCAGGCGCGCGGGGGCCGTGTAGCCGCCGGAAATGTCTTCGTCATCGCGGATCTTGAGCTGCTCGATCAGCGGCTCGAGAAAGCCGTCGGATTTCGCCACTTCGACCAGGCTTTGCAGCGCGGCGCTATCCTGCCCTATGCCCGGCAGAACGTCCTGCTCCGTGGTCACGCGTTGCTCGCGGGGATCGACGACGACCAGTGCGGTCGCTGCGAACCGGACCGGAATCATCAGGAGAACGACGGCGCCAAGCGCGAAGATCGCAACACCGAGCGCCAATATCCGCCGAGCGTTTTCGCGGAGGAAGGCGAGCGCACCGGCGGCAGTGAACATGCCGCCAAAGCGTGCAGCGGCTCCGGCGGCCCCCTCGACGCCCGACGAATTTTGGCTCCAAGACGCGGCAACGCCGGTCGATCCGGAACTTGTCGGGTCTGCGCGGCGACCGAACGTCATGGACTCTACTCGGATTCAACTGGCGAACACTGTTCAGTGGCCTGCTCCACCGTAAATATCTATGGTTAATCCGCCGTTACCCGCCCCTCGCGCGACCATGACCAATTGGTTAACGCGGTCGCTCCCTTCATTTGCAAACCACCGGAATTCTCTGGCAAACGATGCCGTTCCGGCAGGCTGCGCATTAACTCCGTTTGTTGCTAGCCGGTGTCCGCGCGATGCTCGCATGGTAGGTACGGGATCAAGAAGGGTGAAAATTTCGTTTCTTCAGCGGGTCGGGATCCGTGCTCCATTACCAGCCAAACAAGGAGTTGGCCGAGACGACTGCGACAGCACTCATGCCGTCCGACGGCAGCGGGCCGAAGCTTCATGTCCTTCTCGTACAGACCCAGGCCGAAAACGCCGGCGCGCAGGAGATCTCCAGGCTGCTCGGTGCCGGCCTCACCGCCCGTGGCTACCGAGTCACCAATCTGTTCTTCTTCCGCCAGTCGGATTCGTTCGACGAGCCGCCCGATACGTTCTATTGCGCCTCGAGCCGGCCGGGCAATCCCTTGGCCCTGCTGCGGATGGTGTGGACGCTCGGCCGCCATATCCGGACCAGCAGACCCGACGCCGTTCTGACCTTTCAGCATTTTGGCAACGTGATCGGCGCCGGCGTGTCGCGCCTCGTCTGCCGCGCGCCTGTCATCGCCAATCAGGTCTCGTCCGCGCTCTCGATGAGCTGGCCCGTCCGCGCTGCCGACATCGTGATGGGCAGTCTCGGCTTCTTCGACCGCATCACGCTCAACTCGAAGGACATGCAGCGCGAGTATTCGCGCTACCCCGCGGCCTATCGCTCACGCATGGTGCATGTCCCGCACGGCTTCGACGACAAGGCCCTCACATTGCCGAAGGAAGCTGCGCGACAAAAATTCAATCTGCCGCCGGCTCGCGTCCTGCTTGGCTGCGCAGCGAGGCTGCACCCGCACAAGCGGCTTGACGCGGCGATACGCCTGTTGCCGGATCAACCATCCTGGCACCTTGCACTGGCCGGACAGGGAGCCGACGAAGCCCGGCTGAGACAGCTGGCGGATGAATTGAACGTATCGGACCGGCTGCATCTGCTCGGCGAAATCGCCCCGCGTCAGATGGCGGATTTTCTCGCCTGTCTGGACGTGTTCGTGTTCCCGACACAGGCCGAAACCTTCGGCCTGGCTGCGGTCGAAGCCGCAAACGCCGGTGTCCCCTCCGTCGTCACCGATCTACCCGTGTTACGGGAGGTGTTGTCCTTCGAGGGAAAACCTACCGCGCTGTTCGTCGATGCCTCCGATCATGCGAAGCTGTCGACGGCCGTCTCCAGGCTACTGACGGACCAGCAACTGAGCGAGAAACTGCGACAAAACGCCAAAGGCCTGCGGCTGCGCTATTCGGTAGATGCCATGGTGGAGGAATACGTTCGGATTCTCGGCCAGGTCATCTGACCGGAATGTGTGGGAACAGATTGGCTCGACATGATCATCGAGTTTCGCTGTGAACGAGAGCATGCGCGGCGGTGGATGGACCGCGACGCGCTGTCGATCGACGGCCGAGATGTCCCGCTTCAAATCGCCTGGACAGCAAGCACGGAGGCACGGCCCCGAGGCCTCGACGCCCTGTTCGAACTCGAACGCATGGTGTTGCACAGAGGCCGGCACAGCGGCGCCGGCAAGCTGAAGATCATCCCGGAACGGATGCAGGCTCGCACCGGGACGGCCGACGTGATCGTCGATTTTACGGGCGCCGCGCGCGATCCCGATTGTTCCGCCCGGCTGTATCTGCGCCCTCTCTTCAACGGGGTCGCCGGCGAAAACGCCGCCCTCGCCGCCATTCTCGCCGGCGACCTGCCGGTGATCGAGATCGTCAACGAGCTCGACGGTGCAGTGCTCGATCGCGGTCACCCGTCCGGAGAGATTGCGGCCGGCTTGAGTGGCGCACTCGAAACCGTCATGGCGCGAACCCTGACCATGGTGGCGGCAATCCTGTCGGGACGGCCGCGCATCGTGCCGCAGCTGGCGCGTCCCGCCGGAGACGGCACCGGCCGGCAGCCGGCGGCATACGTTGCGCGCGGCCTCGCCGTGTCGATCGCCAAGGAGATCTATCGGCTCTGCTGCTATGCCCCGCATTGGCAAATCGGATGGCGCTTCAATGACGGTGCAGGCGTCTGGCAGACCGGAAATCTGTCCGGACCGGGCTGGAATGTCCTCGGCGATCCCGGCCATCGCTTCTACGCCGATCCGTTTCCCATCACATGGCAGGGACGAACATTCGTCTTCTTCGAAGATCTCGATCACCGGATTGGAAAGGGGATCATTTCCGCGATCGAGTTCAACGACGCAGGTCCGGTCGGCGAAGTCGTGCCGGTGCTGGAGGAGCCCTGGCACCTCTCCTATCCGTTCCTGATCGAGAACGATGGTGCGCTGTGGATGATCCCGGAGAGCTCGGTTCACGGCGACGTCGCGCTGTACAAATGCGTTCGTTTTCCGGACAAATGGGAGCGTCACGCGACGCTGCTTTCCGGGCTCGAACTCGCCGATGTCACGATCACGCAGCACAAGGGCCTGCACTATCTGTTTGGAGCCTGGCGCGACGGCGCGGGCGGCTATTCGGATGCGCTGGCGATCTATTACGCCGATCGCCTCTCGGGTCCGTGGTTGCCCCATGCTAGCAATCCGGTCCTGATCGATCGTGCAAGCACGCGACCGGCGGGGAATTTCGTCACTATCGATGAAAAATTGTGGCGGCCGGTCCAGAATTGTACGAACGGTTACGGTGCAGCGCTCGCACTAGCAGAAATCGTCGAACTGTCACCGACGACATTTGGGCAAATCGTCCGCCATTCCCTCAAGCCCGGACCGGCATGGCCCGGACGGAAGTTGCACACGCTGAACCGCTGCGGCCAGCTCGAGGTGATCGACGGATCGCGCGTTCAACCGAAGGCCCGCGCCTTCACGAGCGGATCTCCATCGGCCGTCTTGTCTCCGCGAGCCAATCCACACACCGCTTCCTGAATCGCTTAGCGGACGGCATCGCTCGAGACGCCGCCCGTCATCTCGTGTGTCGAGCGCACCGGCTAGGTGCGGCGTTCTACTGCGAACGATCCGACGTCCAGCCCTTGTACTCGGCAACATTGTCCCTGGTCACGAGCTTCGAAGGCAACAGCTCGACGGTCGAGGCCGGCTTCTGGCCATTGAGAATGCCGACACCAACCTGCACGGCCCGCCGCGCCATGAAGAACGGGTCCTGCGAAGCCGAGGCCTGGATCTGCGGCGACTGCGGATCTTTCAGCGCGGCCTCGATATCAGGTGCGCCGTCGACCGCCGTGATGACAATCCCGCTGCGGTTTTGCTGGCGCGCTGCAAGGTCGGTGCCGATCGCCTGCGGATCGTTGATGGCGAAGATGGCGTCGATCTTGGGGAAGCGGGTCAGATAACCCTGCGCGACGGTGAGCCCGCCCTCTCGCGAGCCTTTGCCGTCCTGGTCGCTGGACAACACCTTGATACCCGGGTTCTTCGCGAACACCTTCTTGCAGCCGACGACACGGTCGATCACCGCGGAGACCTGCGGCCCGTTCTCGATGATGACGTCGCCCTTGCCGCTCAGTTTGTCGACGATGTACTGGCAGGAGATCTCGCCGGCCTGCACGTTGTTCGTGGTCACCGTGGCGTCGGCGCCTTCGGCCGCAGTGTCGACCGCGACGACGACGATGCCAGCGGCCTGCGCCTTCTTGATCGCCGGCCCGATCGCCTTGGGATCGCCGGGGTTCAACAGAATCAGGTCGACGCCAGCGGCGATGAAATTGTCGATCTGAGTGACCTGCTTGCCGAGGTCGTATTCGAAACCGACGGTCGTGATCTTCACGTTGGGATTGGTCTTCTTCGCCTCGAACTCGGCGCCCTTCGACAGCGCGACGAAGAACGGGTTGCCCATCGATCCCAGCGAGACGCCGATCGACTTGAGCTCCTTGGCAAAGGATGGCGCGGTGCTTAGGGCAAGCGTCACCACGGCGCCGGCGAGCGTGATCGTCTTCAACATTGGCTTCCTCCCCTGGTCTGTCTTCATCTCCGGCACGGCAGACCAGTTGCCGCAACGGAATCTCTCATCAAGCCATGCGCAGTCCAGGTGCGCGCCAAACCCTTCAGGTTCTCGCGGAGCCTTCACGTTCTGGCAGAGCCCTGCAGCCGGTAGCGGTCCAGCGCCACGGCGCCGATAATCACCAGGCCCTTGATCACATATTGCCAGATGTCGGAGACACCGATGAGGATGAGGCCGTTCGACAGCACGGCGATGATCAGCGCGCCGACCAACGTACCCCAGATCGAGCCGATGCCGCCGACGAATGAGGTGCCGCCAAGGATCACGGCGGTAATTGCGTCGAGTTCGTAAGACTGGCCGAGCTGGAGGCCATTGGCCGCATAGAGCCGCGCCGCCTGCATGGCGCCGCCGAGGCCGGCGAAAAGGCCGGAGACGCCGTAGACGAAGATCAGCACGGCCCAGACCTTGATGCCGGCAAGCCGCGCCGCGCTTTCATTGCCGCCTACCGCATAGATGTGCACGCCGAGTACGGTCCGGCGCAGCAACAGCCACGAGGCGAGGATAACGAGCAAGGCGATCACCGAAAGCCACGGGATCGAGGCGACGCCGGGGACGAGCGTCAGCGAGCCGTTGCCGATGAAGGCATAAGGAATCGACGGATTGAAGACGGTGGTGTCAGCCCCGAGCAATCGGGCCAGGCCGCGTACGGCGGTGAGAGAGCCGAGCGTGACGATGAAAGGCGGCAGGCGAAGCAACGCAATCAACGCGCCATTGACGACGCCAAAACCAAGGCCCGTGAGCAGCGCGGCTGGCAGCCACAGCATGCCAAGCTCCGGTAGCTTGGAGAGCGTCAATCCGGCCATCGCTGAGGCCGCCAGGATCGAGCCGACCGACAGGTCGATGCCGCCCGTGAGGATGACGAAAGTCATTCCCGCAGCGAGCACGGTATTCACTGCGGCCTGCTGCAATACGATGCCGAGATTCTGTCCGGTGAAGAAGCGGCCCTCGGACAACAGGTGGAAGCCGATGCAGAGAATTAGCAGTACCGGCAGCATGCCGAGCGCGCTGATCAGCATCCTTATGCGCTGACGCTTCGTCTCCTGCGCAGCCGCAAGGCCGGCAGCGGCAGCCGCTTCCGCTTTCGGCGAGCTGTCATGCATCGAGTTGCTCCGTCCCTGTCGCGAGCGCCATGATGTCTTCCTGATTGAGGGGAGCCGCAGCTTCGCGCCTGATCTCACCGGCGATGTGTCCGGCGCGCATCACGATGACGCGGTCGCAGATGCCGATGATCTCGGGCAAATCGGATGAGATGACGAGGATCGCGGTGCCGGCCTTGGCGAGATTGTCAACGATCGAATAGATCTCGGACTTGGCGCCAACGTCGACGCCACGCGTCGGCTCGTCGAGGATCAGAACTTTTGGCGCAATAGCGAGAAGCCGCGATAGCAGCACCTTCTGTTGGTTACCGCCGGACAGGCCGCCAGCGGGGACGGCGACATTGGCGGCACGGATGCTGAGCCCGGCGAAGGCCCGCTCGGCGCGCTCGCGCGCCTTGTCGCGATCCAGAAACCAGCCGAGCTTCGCATCGCGCGCGAGCACAGCGAGATTGATGTTGTCCAGACATGACATGTCGAGAAACAGGCCGAGCGCCTTCCTGTCTTCCGTAAGATAGGCGATGCCAGCCTCAAGGGCCTCGCCCGGCGTGCGGATCTCGATCGGACGTCCCTCCAGCTCGATACGGCCGGAGGACTTCTGCGCCGCGCCGACGATGAGATGCGCGAGCTCGGTGCGACCGGCGCCGATCAGGCCCGCGAGCCCGACGACCTCACCTGCGTGCACGGTCAGCGAGCATCCCTTGACGCGCTGGCCATCCGCCATGCCGATCGCTCGGAGTACCGGATGTCCCCGACCCGCCTCCGGATCGTGATCCTTCTTGTAGAATGAGGAGACGTCACGCCCGACCATCAACCGGACGATGGTGTCGGCGCGGATCTCAGGTTTGTCGAGCGAGCCGACCAGCCGGCCGTCGCGGAGCACGGTGACGCGGTCGCCGAGTGCGTAAACCTCGTCCATGCGATGCGAGATGTAGATGATGGCAAGCCCCTCGGCGCGAAGCTGGCGGATCAGCGCGAACAGCCGCGCGCTCTCGCCGGCTGACAACGCGGTGGTCGGCTCGTCCATGATCAGGATCTTCGATCTGGCATGCAGCGCACGCGCGATCTCGACCAGTTGCCGCTGGCCCATGGAGAGATGCGCCACCAGCGTCGAGGGCAGGAAGTCCGCGCCCAATCGTTTCAGGATCGGACCGACGCCCTCGCGCATGGCGCCGCGCGCCAGCAATCCTGATCGCGATAGCTCCCGTCCCAAATAGATATTCTCGGCAACACTGAGATTGGGAGCGAGCGACAGCTCCTGATAGATGATCGAGATGCCCGCCGCGCGGCCGCCGAGCGGGCCTTCGATCCGCACCGGGCTGCCCTCGATTCGGATCTCGCCGCCGGGATCGGGCCTGTAGGCGCCAGACAGGATCTTCATCAGCGTCGACTTTCCGGCGCCGTTCTCTCCCATCAGGGCATGAATTTCGCCGGCATAGACGGTGAGATCGACAGCCCGCAGCGCCTTGATGCCAAAGAAGGATTTCGAGACCCCGCGCATCTCGAGGATCGGATCGTTCATCGTGCCTCCCGGCGCACAATGCGTTTCCCACCCGCGTCTCTATCGGTTTTGTCAGCGCGGTTCGCGCATTAAACAAAACGTCGCAGCACAGGGCAATACCGAACAGACGTGAATGCAACATCGAAGCGATGCTAGTGGCGCGGCCGATACAGTTCGCGCCATGCGGCAAGCCGCTGTGCATAAGCAGCGACCAGTTCAGCGTCGGGCTCGAACGTCTCGATGCGCTCTGGCCGCGTGCAGACGGCGGCGATTGCCTCACCGGTGACAGCAAGTCGCCCCAATCTCGCCGCACCGAACGCGGCGCCGGTCTCACCTCCGGCAAAGCGATGGAGCGGAACATTCAGCACGTTTGCCAGCACCGAGAGCCAGAACCGGGACCGCGAACCACCGCCAATGACATCGGCTTCCACAATCGCAATGCCGGCATCCGCGAGCGCGTCGCGACAATCGGCAAGCGCGAAGGCAACGCCTTCGAGCACCGCCTGCACGATGGTCACGCGCTCGGTGCCGTGGCTCAGACCATCCAGCATGCCGCGCACGGCGGGATCGTCGTGCGGCGTCCGCTCGCCTGCGAGATAAGGCAGGAAGCTCACCGGCGACGGCGCCTGGGGGCGCACTCCAAGCGGCGCCAGCAACTCTGCCTCGCTGACGCCGAACAGGCGCGCGGCCCAGGCGAGGCAAGAGGCGGCCGAGAGGATCGCGCCGGCCTGAATCCACATGCCGGGAATGGCGTGGCAGAATGTATGCACCGCGCGGTCCGGATTGGCGGCGATGCTGCTGGTCGGAGCCATGAGGGCACCGGAGGTTCCCAGCGATATGAACGCGCTTCCCGGCCGGATCGCGCCGATGCCGACGGCGCCGGCCGGATTGTCGCCGGCTCCGCCCGCGATCACCGGCTGCCGGGTCATGCCCCAGCGCCGCGCGAGCTCGCCGCGCAGGCGCGTTGCGGGCGCGCATCCCTCGACCAGGCGTGGCATGTGATCGCGCGTCAGGCCGGTCGCTGCCAATGCTGCGTCCGACCAGTCGCGGCGCGCGGTGTCGAGCCACAGCGATCCCGATGCATCGGAAACGTCTTCGATGGCCTCGCCGCTCAGCACCAGGCGCAAATAGGCCTTCGGAAGCAGAACGAGCTTGGTCGCTGCAAAGATGTCAGGCTCGTTCGCCGCGACCCAAAGCAGCTTCGGCGCGGTGAATCCCGGCATCGCCTTGTTGCCCGTCGTCGCACGCAATGCGGGCCAGCGCTGCTCCAGGATACGGCACTCAGGGCCCGAGCGTCCGTCGTTCCAGAGGATGCAGGGCCGCAAGGGCCTCAAGCTCGCATCGAGCAGCGTGGCACCATGCATCTGGCCGGACAGCCCAATGCCTTCGACCGCCGCCAGCGCGTCGGCATGCGATGCCTTCAGAGCATCCAGCGTGGCAAAGGTCGCATCGATCCACTGCGCGGGATCTTGCTCGTAATAGCCGGATTGCGGCGAGACGGTCGCGAGCGGCCGGCTCTCGCTTGCAATCACGTGCTGCGCAGCGTCGACGAGAACCGTCTTGACCGCGGAGGTGCCGAGATCGATGCCGAGATACATGAATGCGTCCCGCTCACTTCGCCGCGTCGATCCAGATTCCCGGCTGCGAATGCTCGCGGATGTAGCTGACGAGGAAGTCGGAAAACACCCGGATCTTGGCCGGCAGCCTGACGCGGTTTTGATAGGCGATGTTCATGGTGAGCAGCGGCAGCTCCCAGCCCGTCAAGACGGGCACCAGCCGGCCGGCCGCGATATCGCCCTGCACGATGTAAAGCGGCTGGATCAGGATTCCGAGTCCTGCACGCGCTGCGCCACAGATGATCTGGCCGTCATTGCTGTCGAGCGTCGGCGCGATCCGGACCGTCTGCGTCGTGCTGCCCTGGCTCAACCGGAGCGAATAGGGATCATTGGCGAGATTGTAGATCAGCATGTTGTGACGGGTGAGATCGCTTGGATGCTCGGGCCGGCCCTGCTTCTCCAGGTAGGACGGAGCGGCCGCGAGCACACGATGCATCTGGCCGATGCGGCGGACGATGATGTTGGAATCCGGCTCATGCTCCCGCGTGCGTATGGCAACGTCAATGCCGGCTTCGATGAAGTCGGGGTAGCGGTTTGCGCTGATGATCTGCACGCTGAGATTGGGATAGAGCGCGCGGAAGGCAGGCAGCATCGGCGCGAGATAGATCATCGCGAAGGACAGCGAGCTCGTCACGCGCAGCATGCCCTTCGGCGACAGCGCGCGGTCCGAGACCGCGTCCTCGGCCTCGGCGAGCTCGTTCAACAGCGTGCTGCAACGCTGCAAGAGTTCCTGCCCGGCTTCGGTCAGCCATTGCCGGCGCGTATTGCGCTCGATCAGCCGGACCGCAAGCCGCTCCTCCAGCGCACTGAGATGACGGCTCGCGGCCGCGTTCGACATCCGCAGGTTTTCGGCAGCTTTGGAAAGACTGCCGAGGTCAGCGGTTTTGGAGAAGACCTCGAGTTGGAGCAGCCGGTCCATTTTTGCAGAATGAGGAAAAGAGACTTACAAATTTTGACCTTTATTTCCGATTTCTGCAAGGCAAAATGGCGCCAACAAAGCACAATCGCAGGCGAGGAAATCAGGAAATGTCGGGGCCGATCAGGCACATCGTGATGTGGCGGCTGCGTGGGGAGACGCCTGCGGAGCGCTCCGCCGCCCGGATCAAGGTCAAGTCCCTGTTCGAGGGCCTGCGTGGCCGGATCGACGGCCTCACTCATATCGAGGTCGGCCTCGACGTCAGCGATGTCGACTACGCCTGTGACGTCGTTCTGTTCTCCGAATTCACCGACCAGGCTGCGCTTGCCGCCTATGCCAGCCACCCCGAACATTTGCGCGTCCGCGAGGCGCTGGGCGACTTGCGGATCGGGCGCTTCCAGGTCGATTATCCCATCAAAGAGACCGGCGCATGATCGGGTCGTTCACCTTTGAAAGCCTGCCCTGCCGCGTCGTGTTTGGCAGCGGAACGCTTGCTTCAGTCAAGGCCGAGGTCGAACGGCTCGGCGGCAAGCGCGCACTGGTGCTGACGACGCCGCAGCAGGAGGCGCAAGGCAAGAGTCTCGGTGCAGCGCTCGGACCGGTCTATGCCGGCCTGTTTTCCGGCGCCACTATGCACACGCCAGTCGAGGTCACCGAGCGGGCGCTGGCGGCGATGAAGGCGTGCGAGGCCGACTGCGTCGTCTCGCTCGGCGGCGGATCAACCACCGGCCTTGGCAAGGCGCTGGCCTTGCGCACCGGCGTCAACCAGCTCTGCATTCCCACCACCTATGCCGGCTCGGAGATGACGCCGATCGTCGGCCAGACCGAGAACGGCCTGAAGACCACGGTGCGCGATGCCGCCGTGCTGCCGGAGACGGTGATCTACGACGTCGAGCTGACCCTGACGCTGCCAGCGAGCCTGGCTGTGACCTCAGGCATCAATGCGATCGCACATGCGGTGGAAGCGCTCTATGCGCGCGACGCCAATCCCGTCACGTCGCTGATGGCGGAGGAAGGCATCCGCGCGCTGGCCCGCGCCCTCCCCGCCATCGCCGCGAGGAGCGACGACCGCGAGGCCCGGACCGAAGCGCTCTATGGCGCCTGGCTGTGCGGCGTCTGCCTCGGCACCGTCGGCATGGCGCTGCATCACAAACTTTGCCACACGCTCGGCGGCACCTTCGATCTGCCGCATGCCGAAACGCACACGATCGTGCTGCCGCATGCGCTGGCCTACAACGCACCGGCGGTGCCGGATGCGATTGCGCGCATCTCGCGCGCGATCGGCGCAGCCGATGCGTCGCAGGGGTTGTACGACCTTGCGCAGCGACTAGGTGCAAAGCTTGCGCTGCGCGACGTCGGCATGCCCGAGAGCGGCATCGGCAAGGCGGCCGATCTCGCTGTCACCAATCCCTACTGGAATCCGCGGCCCCTCGAAAGGGCCGCCATCCGCGACCTGATCGCGCGCGCCTGGGCCGGCGACCGGCCGGCCGCCAACAAAGCGGTGACGTGACGCGATGCGGCGCACGCTGATCCAATCCGCCACCGTCATCAGCATGGATGACGCGATCGGCGATCTCAAGACCGGCGACGTGCTGGTCGAGGGCAGCCGCATCGCCAGCGTGCGTCCGTCGATCGATATCGGCAGCGGCGAGGCAGAGATCATTGACGGCACCGGGCGCATCGTCATTCCGGGCCTGATCAACGCGCATATGCACACTTGGCAGACGGCGCTCCGCGGTTATGCAGCGAACTGGACGCTGCTCGAATATTTCCGCCGCATGCATGCCGGGCTCGCGACCGTATTCCGGCCGGACGACATCTACATCGCCACCTTGGTTGGCGCGCTGAACCAGATCAATTGCGGCACGACGACACTCGTCGACTGGTGCCACAACAATCCGACCCCTGACCATACCGACGCCGCGGTCGGCGGCTTGATTGAGAGTGGCATCCGCGCGGCCTTCTTCCATGGCTCGCCAAAACCTGAGCCGAAGCCCGGCGAGCCGCATTTCTCTGAGATCCCGCATCCGCGCCGCGAAGTCGAGCGGCTGCTGGCAGGTCCCCTCGCCGGCCGCGACGGGCTCGTCACGCTCGGGCTCGCCATTCTCGGCCCGCATTACTCAACGCTCGACGTTGCCATGCACGATTTCCGCCTGGCGCGGGAGTTCAAGCTGATCGCCTCCATGCATCAGGGCGGCGGTCCCGCCAAAACGCCCGGCGGCTGGGAGAAGCTGATCGAGGCCGGCCTCGTCGGCGCCGGCATCAACATCGTCCATGGCAACGATTTGCCCGACGATCTCCTGGACCGGATGGTCGATCTTGGCGTCTCGTTCTCGGTGACGCCGGAGAACGAGATGATCCAGGGTCACGGCTTTCCGGTTACCGGACGGTTGCTGAAGCGCGGCGTGCGGCCGACGATCGGCATTGATCTCGAATCCGTGCTGGCCGGCGATCTCTTCTCCGCCGCCCGCGTCGCGCTCTCAATGCAGCGCGCGCTCGACAATGCGGAGACGCGCAAGGCCAGTGGCACCATCCCGGCGACGACCACGATCCCCGTGCGCGAGGCGCTGCGCTGGATCACCACGGAGGGCGCCCGCATGCTCGGCCGCGAGAACCAGATCGGTTCGCTGACGCCCGGAAAGCTCGCCGACTTCGTCATCATCAACGCCTCCGATCTCAACCTCTTCCCGGTGCACGACGCCGTCGCAACCGTCGTGATGCAGACGAGCCTCGTCAACATCGAGGCGGTCATGATCGGCGGCGCCTGGAAGAAGCGAAATGGCCGGCTGCTGATCGAAGGGCTCGAGAGCAAAAAAGAACTGCTGGCGCAATCGGGCCGGCGGCTGGTGCAGGACATCGAACGACAGGGACGCGCCGCCTGAAGGCGTCAATGGACAAGAGCAATGACTGACACGTCAAGGAATGTCGCTTTCATCGGGATCGGCAAGATGGGCCTGCCGATGTCGGTGCTCGTCGCCAAGGCCGGTTACGCGGTCACCGCGTTCGATCAGAACGCGGCTCGGATCACCGAGGCACGCGCGCAAGGCATTGCAATTGCCGCTACGTCGGCCGAGGCCGTGAGCGGCAAGACGGCAGTGGTCACGTCCTTGCCCGACGACGCCGCCTTGCGCGGCGCGCTGCTCGGTCCTGCCGGCCTCATCGCCGCGATGACGCCCGGAGCTGTTCTCATCGAGACCAGCACTGTGAGTGTGGAGGCCTCTACCGAGATTGCAGCCGCCGCGCAGGCGCACGGCATTGCCTATCTTCGCTCGCCGGTCTCCGGCAATGCCAGCATCGTCCACACCGGCGCGCTGACCTGCTTCGTCTCGGGTCCAAAGGACGCCTTCGAAAGCGCAAAGCCGCTGTTCGCCGCCTTCACCCGTGCCCAGACCTATCTCGGACCCGCCGAGGAAGCGCGCTACGCAAAACTCTCGGTCAATCTGATGATCGCGGTTTCGGCCGCGATGATGGCGGAAAGCCTGGCGCTGGCGCGCAAGGGCGGCATTGCCTGGCAGGACATCTTGAAGGTGCTCGACGACAGTGCCGTGGCTTCGCCGATGGTGAAGTACAAGACCGCGCCGCTGCGCAACCGCGATTTCGAGTCCACTTTCTCCTGCAAGCAGATGGCCAAGGACCTCGACCTCATCCTCGGCGCCGGCCGCGCCGTCGGCGTGCCGCTACAGCTCGCGGCGCAAGTGCGCGAGACCTATGGCTCGCTGGTCGCGCAGGGCGACGGCGAGACCGACTTCATTGCGACCGTCAAGCATCTCGAACGGCTGGCCGGCCTCGGCGAGCCGAAGCTGTGATCAATGGAGGCACACATGCGTAACTTCAATGAGAACACGATCACAGACGCGGTGCTGGAGCGGATCGCGGCCGCGACCGATCCGCGCATCAAGCAAATCAGCGAAGCGCTGGTCCGTCACCTTCATGCCTTCGTCCGCGAGGTGCGGCCGACCCAGAAGGAATGGGAATACGGCATCGACTTCCTGACCCGCACCGGGCAGATGTGCGACGACAAGCGCCAGGAATTCATTCTGCTATCGGACACGCTCGGCGTCTCCATGCTGGTCGATGCCATCAATCACCCGGTGCCCGAAGGCGCGACCGAGACCACGGTGCTCGGCCCGTTTTTCGTCCAGGCTGCGCCGGAGAAGGATAGTGGCGCCGATATCTCGGGTCCGATGCAAGGCGATCCGATGCTGGTCACCGGCTTGGTCTCGAGCGTCGACGGAAAGCCGCTTGCGGGCGCCGTGGTCGACGTCTGGCATTCCGACGACGACGGCTATTACGACGTGCAGCAGCTCGACGCCATCGGCGATCTCGCGATGCGCGCGCGCTTTCACACCGATGCCAATGACCGCTTCCATTTCTGGTCGATCAAGCCGGCAGCCTATCCGATCCCGCATGACGGCCCGGTCGGCGAGATGCTGGAAGCCCAGGGCCGCCATCCCTGGCGCCCCGCCCATGTGCATTTCATGATCTCAGCGCCGGGTTTCGAGCAGCTGGTGACGCACGTGTTCGTCGCGGGCGACCAGTATCTCGACAGCGATGTGGTGTTCGGCGTCAAGGACAGCCTGATCCGCGAATTCGTCCGGCATCCCGCCGGCCGTGCGCCGGATGGTCGCATGGTGCAGCGCGAGTATTTTCACCTGAATTACGATTTCGGCCTGAAGCAGGTCGCGAGCAACGCAAAGGCCGCTTAAGCTGAAGCGGCGGCGGACCAACAAGAGTCCGGCAACAGGGGGCAGACGGAGAGCTGAGGATGGGACCGCCGGTCAGCACGAGCATATTGGCCGATCGCCTTACCGGCATGATCGGCCCGCGCGCGAGCGTTGCGCGCGGCGTGCTCGACCAGCACGGGCAGAGCGAGTCGCATTACCGCAACTTGCCGCCCGACATCGTCGTCTTCCCTGAAACCACGCAGGAGGTCGCCGAGATCGTGAAACTCTGCGCGAGCGCGGGCATGCCGATCGTCCCGTTCGGCGCCGGCACTTCGCTCGAAGGCAATGCGGCCGCGGTCGCCGGCGGCGTCTGCTTCGACTTCGCGCGCATGAACAGGGTGCTTGCCGTCCACGACAGCGACATGGATGTCGTGGTGCAGCCCGGCATCACGCGAAAGCAGCTCAATGCGGAGCTACGGACGACCGGCCTGTTCTTCCCGATCGACCCCGGCGCGGACGCCTCGATCGGCGGCATGACGTCGACGCGCGCCTCAGGCACCATGGCGGTGCGCTACGGCACCATGAAAGACAACGTCATGGCGCTGGAGGTGGTGCTCGCGGACGGGCGCGTGATTCGGACGGCCAGGCGCGCGCGCAAATCGGCGGCCGGTTATGATTTGACACGCATGTTCGTCGGCGCAGAGGGCACGCTTGGTGTCATCACGGAGATCACGCTCAAGGTCCATCCCGTGCCGCAGGCGATCTCGGCCGCAGTGTGCAGCTTCGATAGCCTGCACAATGCCGTCGATACCGCGATCTCCGTGATCCAGTCGGCGATCCCCGTTGCGCGCATCGAGTTGCTCGACGACGTCATGATGCACGGCATCAATGCCTATGCAAAGCTCGGCTATCGTGAGGCCCCGACCTTGTTCTTCGAATTCCATGGCTCCGCGGCTTCCGTCGCCGAGCAGGCCGAGGCAGCGCAGGCGATCGCCGCCGACCATGGCGGCCATGGCTTTGCCTGGGCCAAGGCGCCGGAAGACCGCAGCCGGCTCTGGCATGCTCGCGACAACACGCTCTATGCCGGCCTCGGCTTGCGGCCCGGTGCGCGCGCGGTGATCACCGACGTCTGCGTGCCGATCTCGCGGCTGGCGGAATGCTTGACCGAGACGCGGCGGGATGCGGACGCGCACGGATTCACGGCACCGATTGTCGGCCATGTCGGAGACGGCAATTTCCACATGCTGATCCTGATCGACCCGGCAAAGCCCGACGAAGCCGAAGGCGCCAGGGCGCTTCAGGCGCGCATGGTCGCCCGCGCCATCGCCATGGACGGCACCTGCACTGGCGAGCACGGCATCGGGCTCGGCAAGATCGGCTATCTCACCGACGAGCTCGGCGAGGCCGTCGACGTGATGCGGTCGATCAAGACGGCGCTGGACCCTGATGGACTGATGAACCCCGGCAAGATCTTTGCGAGCGGAGCCATGGTATGAGCGACGCGCTTCCGATCGAGGTCACCTCACCCACGCCGCTGCTCGAGCTGCGCGGCATCAGCAAGGAATTTCCCGGCGTCAAGGCGCTCGACGACGTTTCCTTTGCCATCTACCCCGGCGAAGTCCATATGCTGCTGGGCGAGAACGGCGCCGGCAAGTCGAGCCTGATGAAGGTGCTGTGCGGCGCCTACCGCGCAGACGCCGGCGAGTTTTACCACAAGGGCGAGAAGGTTGCGGTCAACTCGACTGCCGATGCGCAAAAGCTCGGCATTGCCGTGATCTTCCAGGAATTCTCCCTGGTCCCCTATCTCGACATCGCCCAGAACATCTTCCTCGGCCGCGAGCCGAAGGGCCGCATTCCCGGTACCATCGACCGCCGCCAGATCCTGGTCGACGCCAGGCGCGTGCTCGGCACCATCGGTTTCGACATCGATCCCTCCACCACCGTCGACAAGCTCGGCGTAGCGCAGCAGCAGATGGTCGAGATCGCGAAAGCAATCAGCCAGAACGCCCGCATCCTCGTCATGGACGAGCCGACCGCGGCACTGTCGGACCGCGAGACCGAGCTGCTGTTCGCGCTGATTGCGCGGCTGAAGGCCGACGGGGTCTCGATCGTCTACATCTCCCACCGCATGGCCGAGGTGTTCGCGCTCGGCGATCGCATCACCGTGCTGCGCGACGGCCGCCGCATCGACGGTGTCCGTCCCGCCGACGTCACGCCGGACCAACTCGTCCGCATGATGGTCGGCCGCAATGTCGACGTGACCTATCCGCGCCATTTTGCTGACAAGCCCGGTGAGGTGCTGCTGGAAGTCAAGGGCCTGACCGCGCCGACCGGCATCTCCGATATCAACATCAAGGTGCGCCGGGGCGAGATCGTCGGCCTTTGCGGCCTGGTCGGCTCGGGCCGCAGCGAGGTTGCGCGCGCCATCTTTGGCGCCGATCCCGTAACGTCGGGCGAGATCGTCTTCGACGGCAAGACCATTTCCGGCGAGCCCGACCTCGCGACCCGTCGCGGCATCGCGCTGATCCCGGAGAGCCGCAAGAGCGAGGGCTTGGCCTTGCTGCGATCAGTTAGCGATAATCTGGTCGTGTCTGCGCTGCGAAAATTGTTTCCGAGCGGCCTGTTCGACCAGCGGCGTGCGCAGCGCACCTCCGACGGACTGATCCGGCAATTGAGGATCGCGACACCGAGCGCGCGGCAGACCGTCGGCCTGCTCTCGGGCGGCAACCAGCAGAAGGTCGTGATCGGCAAATGGCTAGCGGCCGGCTCGAAGCTATTCATCTTCGACGAGCCGACGCGCGGCATCGATATCGGCGCCAAGTCGGAGATCTTTGCCCTGATCGACCGCCTCGTGGCGGAGGGCGCGGCCGCCCTGATGATCTCGTCCGAACAGGTCGAGATCTGCCATGTCTGCGACCGCGCCTATGTGATGCGCGAGGGGCGCATCGCCGGGCATCTGACACGCAACGAACTGACCGAGGAGAACATCGTGCGACTGGGGATGCATCATGCGTGAAGCCGCGATCGTCTCAGAGCCGAATCCGCTGCAACGCATTCCCGGCGTCGCCATGGTGCTGGTGCTGCTGATCGCGCTGTTCAGCGTGATCGCGCCCGGCTTCCTGTCGGTCGCCAACCTCTCCAACGTGCTGGTGCAATCGACCATTCTCACCATGCTCGCGCTGCCGATGACGCTGATCATCATGACCGAGGGGCTGGACCTGTCGATGGGCGCGGTGCTGACGCTGACCTCGCTCTGCGTCGCGATTGTATCGCTCGCCACGAAATCGATGTTGCTGGGCTTAGGTGCCGGCCTGCTGGTCGGCACCGCCTTCGGTGTCGCCAATGGCTGGCTGGTCGCCATCCTCGGCATTCCGCCCTTCGTCGCGACGCTCGGCACGCTCGGCATGGCGCAGGGCCTGTCGCTGATCGTCAGTGACGGCCAGAGCGTGGTCGGCATTCCCCACAGTGTGCGCGACATTTACTCGGCGACGCTTTTGGGCATCCCCGTGCCGATCGTGATGGCGCTCGTGACCTACGCGGGGTTTCACGGCCTGCTCTATCATACCCGCTTCGGCACCTACATCTTCGCCCTCGGTGGCAACCGCGAGGCGCTGCGCTATGCGGGTCTGTCGCCGAACCGGCTCTTGATCGCGGTCTACGCGATCGGCGGCGCCATGGCTGGCATCGCCGGCCTCTTGATGACCGCGCGGATGAATTCCGGCCACCCCACCGCCGGCCTCGGGCTTGAATTCGATGCCATCGCGGCCGTTGCCGTCGGGGGCACCTCGTTTGAGCGCGGCAATGGCTGGCTGCTCGGCACCTTGCTCGGCGTTCTTTCCGTCGGCGTGTTGCGAAACGGGCTGAACCTGATCTCGTTGCCGTCCTCGGTGCAGGTGGCAAGCGTCGGCGTGCTCGTCATCGTCGCACTGTTCCTCGATGGCCTCAGGAGCCGCGCATGACCGACATCACCAAGGACGCCATCGCGCCGCCCCGCTCGTTCCTGTCGCAGGATGCGATCCAGCTGTTCTATCGCCTGCTTGCGGCGCTGCTGATCTGCGCCGTGCTCGCCGTGCTGAGCGATTCCTTCCTGAGCCTCGGCAATATCCTCAACGTGCTGAGGCAGGCGAGCCTGACCTTCTTCATCGCCTCCGGCCTGACTCTGGTGGTGCTGACCGCGGGCCTTGATCTCTCCGTCGGCGCCAATGTCGCGCTGTCCGCCTGCATCGCCGGGACCGTGATCCACAAGACCGGCTCGCCGGCGCTTGGCATCCTCACCGGGCTTGCCTGCGGCGGCATCGTTGGCCTCCTCAACGGCGTCATGGTCACGGCGCTGCGCATCCCCTCCTTCATCGCCACCTATGGCATGCTCTGGGTGCTGAACGGCCTCACCTATTGGTACATGGCGGGCGAGACCCTTCACGGCTTCCCCGCAGGCTTCCGCCAGATCGGCAGCGGCTACCTGTTCCGCCTGCCGATCCCGGTCTATCTGCTGCTGGTGTTCCTCGGGATCGGAACGCTGTTCGCGCAGCGCACGATCTGGGGCCAGGAGATCTATGCGATCGGCGCCAATCCGGTCGCCGCCCGCCTCTCCGGCATCCCGGTCGCGCGCCGCCTACTGCTGGTCTACACCGTCTCCGGCACCATGGCGGGACTTGCCTCGATCATCTTCCTGTCGCGGCTGAACTCGGCCGAGGCCGATATCGGCGAGAGCCTGACCTTGCCCGCGATCGCGGCCGTGCTGATCGGCGGCACCTCGCTGTTCGGCGGCGTTGGCACGGTGTTCGGCACGTTCATCGGCGCACTGATCCTGACGCTGGTGCTGAACGGCATGAACCTGCTCTCGGTCAGCGCCAACTGGCAGCCGCTCGTGACCGGCATCATCGTCATTCTCGCGGTCTGGCTCGACATGAAGACCCGCCGCCACACGCAATGAGCTTTTGAGGTTCCAACAAGCAAAATGAGGGATGGAGGCAACATGAAGCAGAAACTGGGCTATCTGGCGCTACCGCTGCTAATGGCGGCCGCGTTCACCACGCAAGCACGCGCCGACGGCGAGACCATCGCCGTCTTCACCAAGAACCAGACCAACCCGTTCTTCCAGACGGTTCGGGTCGGCGCCGACAATATGGCGAAGACGCTGAACGCGAAGACGCTTCACTACATCCCGACCAAGCCGGACTCGATCCCCGAGCAGCTCAGCCAGATCGAGGACGTCGTGGTGAAGAAGCCGAGCGCGATCGTCTTCACGCCGGTCGATTACAAGGCGATGGTGCCCGGTGTCGAGAAGATCAATGAGGCAAAGATCCCCGTCGTCAACATCACCGATCGTTCCGCGGGCGGCAAGTTCCTCTCCTTCGTCGGCGCCGACGATTACAGCCTCGGGCTCGAGACTGCGCGCTTCCTGCTCAAGACGCTCGGCGGCAAGGGCAATATCGTCATCATCGAAGGCGTCAAGGGCTCGCTGACCAATGTCGACCGGGTCCGCGGCTTCAACGACGCGCTGAAGGAAAGCCCGGGGGCCAAGCTGCTCGCCTCGCAGCCGGGCAATTACCAGCGGCTCCAGGCGCTCCAGGTGATGGAGAATCTGATGCAGTCGAATTCACAGATCGACGGCGTGCTCGCCGCCAACGATGCCATGGCGGTCGGCGCGATCGAGGCGCTCGACGGCGCCAACCGCAAGGCGCAGGTGATCGGCATCAACGGCACCAAGGAGGCGATCGACGCGATCAAGTCCGGCAAGCTGCTGGCAAGTGGGGATTACAACGGATTTGCCCAAGGCTGCCTCGGCACCATGATGGCCATCCGCGCCTTGCGCAACGAGCCCGTCATCGCCGAGATCGTGCTGAAGCCGACCGTGATCACCAAGGACAATTACCAGCCGTTCGACGTGCCGCTTGAGCAGCGCAAATGTCCGACCTTCGAGGAGGCCGGCAAGCTCAGCGCGAAGTAGACCAACCGCTCACGACAGGCCCGGACGGCCGCCTCCTCGCGGCCGTCCCAAGAAACGGATCTCTCCATGCTGTTCGCCATTCACGCCCTCGACCGCGCCGGCGCGCTGCCGACCAGGCTCGCCAATTACGACGCCCACAAGGCTTTCCTCAGCGACACCTCGCGCTTCGGCGTCAAGATCGTGATGTCGGGACCGCTCGTCGCCGACGACGGCGCGACCATGATCGGCAGCCTGTTCCTGATCGAGGCGGCAGGTCGCGCCGACGTCGAGGCCTTCAACCGCGCCGATCCCTTTGCCGCCGCCGGCATCTGGGAGAAGGTGACGATTACGGGCTTCCTGCGCCGCCAGGGTTGAGGCGCTACGGCGCGTCTTCGAGGTGACAGGCCACCCACTGCTCGGCGTCCGTCGCGCGAAGCGTCGGCTCCTCGGTCCGGCAGCGGTCGAAGACGAAGGGACAGCGGGTGTGGAAGCGGCATCCGCGCGGCGGATTGATCGGGCTCGGCACGTCGCCCGTAAGGATGATCGGATTGCGCTGGGCGCCTGGCTCCGGCAGCGGCACTGCCGAAAGCAGCGCCTTGGTATAGGGGTGCTTTGGCGCGGCAAATATCTCGCGGCGCGGCGCCACCTCGACGATCTTGCCGAGATACATCACTGCAACGCGGTGGGTCATGTGCTCGACGATCGCGAGATCGTGGCTGATGAACAAGAGCGCAAGGCCGAACTCGTGCTGCAGATCCTGAAGCAGATTGACGATCTGCGCCTTGACCGAGACGTCGAGCGCCGAGACCGCCTCGTCGCAGACGATCAACTCGGGCTCGGCCGCGAGCGCCCGCGCGATACCGATGCGCTGGCGCTGGCCGCCGGAGAACTCGTGAGGCCTGCGATTCAGCGCCTCGCGCGGCAGGCGGACCGTGTCCATCAGCGTGGTGACGCGCAGCTCGAGGTCTTGCGCGGATTTGGCGAGGCCGAAATTGCGGATCGGTTCGGCCAGGATGTCGCGCACGCGCATGCGCGGATTGAGACTCGAGAACGGATCCTGGAACACCACCTGCACGCGGCGGCGCATCTCACGCATCGTGCTCGACGCGGCATCGTCAATCCTCTGGCCGTCGAGGATCACCTGCCCCGCGGTGATGTCGAACAGCCGCAGGATGGCGCGACCGACCGTCGACTTGCCGCAGCCGGATTCGCCGACCAGCGACAGCGTCTCGCCGCGCGCGATCTCGAACGACACGCCGTCCACCGCATAGACCCGTTCGGACTTGCGGCCGAACAAGCCGGTCTTGACCGGAAAATGCTTCTTGAGGTCGTTGACCTGGAGCAGCGGAGCACTCATGCCGCGACGGCTCCCTTGGCCGCATAGTGGCAGGCGGCGATATGACGGGGCCCCTTCTCTTCGAGCCCCGGCGCATATTGCCGGCAGAGGTCGGTCGCAAGCGCACAGCGTCCGGCAAAGACGCAGCCGGTGATCCGCTTGCGCAGGTCAGGCACCTGCCCGGGAATCTCGGCCAGTCGTCTCGCAGTGCCGGTCAGCGAGGAGCCGAGCCGCGGCACCGCGCCGAGCAGGCCTTGCGTATAGGGATGGCGCGGCGAACGGAACAGTTGGGCTACAGGCGCCTCCTCGACCTTGCAGCCGGCGTACATAACCATGACGCGTTCGGCGATTTCGGCGACGACGCCGAGATCGTGCGTGATCAGGATGATGGCTGCGCCGACCCTGCGCTTCAGATCCAACATCAGTTTCAGGATCTGTGCCTGGATGGTCACGTCGAGAGCGGTAGTCGGCTCATCCGCGATGAGAAGCTTCGGATTACAGGCGAGCGCGATGGCGATCATGACGCGCTGGCGCATGCCGCCGGAGAGCTGGTGCGGATATTCGCGCACGCGGCGCTTCGGCTCGGGAATGCCGACCAGCGTCAGCATCTCGATGGCGTGCGTCTCGGCGGCCTGCTTGTCCAGGCCCTGATGAATCATCAAGGTCTCGCGGATCTGGCGGCCGACGGTGAGGACCGGGTTCAGGCTCGTCATCGGCTCCTGGAAGATCATCGAGATGTCGTTGCCGCGGATGGCGCGCATCTCGCGATCGGACAGTTGCAGCAGGTCCCTGCCCGCAAAGCGGATGGCGCCTGCGATCCGGCCCGGCGGCTCCGGGATCAGCCGCATCAGCGACATCGACGTCACTGACTTGCCGCAGCCAGACTCGCCGACGATCGCGAGCGTCTCGCCCTCGTTGACATGGAAGGACACGCCGTCCACCGCGCGGTTGATGCCGCCGGGGGTGCGGAAATGGGTCTGGAGGTTCTCGACTTCGAGCAGTGGCATCGCGATCAGCCCCTCTTCAAAGGCTCTTGGCCATGCGCGGATCGAGCGCATCGCGAAGACCGTCGCCAAGCAGGTTCACGGCGAGCACGGTGACCGACAGGAATGCAGCCGGAAAGAACACGATATAGGGCTTGACCTGCCACAGCGCGCGGCCCTCGGCCATGATGTTGCCCCAGGACGGAATAGTCGGCGGCGTCCCTGCGCCGATGAAGGACAGAATCGCCTCCGTGATCATGGCGCTGGCGCAGATATAGGTCGCCTGCACCAGCATCGGGGCCACCGTGTTGGGCAGGATGTGGCGCAAGATGATCATCGGCGTGCGCGTGCCGCAGGCCACGGCTGCGTCCACATAGGGCTGCTCGCGCAACGACAGCACCACGCTGCGCACGAGGCGCGAAACGCGCGGGATTTCGGCGATGGTGATGGCCAGGATGACGTTGCCGACGCTGCCGCGGGTTAGCGCCATCAGCGCGATCGCAAGCAGGATCGGCGGGATCGACATCAGACCGTCCATGAAGCGCATTAGGATGCCGTCGGCCCAGCGGATAAAGCCGGAAACCATGCCGATGGCAAGGCCGGCCGCGGATGCGAAGATCGCAACTGAAAGCCCGACCGTGAGCGAGACCCGCGCGCCAAACAGCACGCGCGAATAGATGTCGCGGCCGAGCACGTCGGTGCCGAACCAGAAATCGGCCGACGGCGCCCGCGTGCGCTTGGCCGGCGCAAGCGCGGTCGGGTCGACTGTTCCGAGATAGGGCGCAAAGATCGCGATCAGGACCAGCGTCAGCAGCAGCGCGCCGCCGATCGCGACTGTCGGATGGCCGCGCAAGAACCCGATGAAACCGAGCCGGATCCTGACCGGCCGCAGGATCTCGGGTAGTTGTGGCGCGACGACGAAGCCAGCGGGAAGCGATTGCGGATCGACGGTGGTATCGGTCAATAGCGTATCCTCGGGTCAACGAGCGTGTAGATGACGTCGATCATCAGATTGACGAGGACGTAGACGAAGCTGAACAGCAGCACGATGCCCTGGATGACGGGATAGTCGCGGCGCAAGATCGCGTCGATCGTGAGCCGGCCGAGACCGGGGATCGCGAACACGCTCTCCGTGACCACCGCGCCGCCGATCAGGAGTGCGATGCCGATTCCGATCACGGTCACGATCGGAACCGCCGCGTTCTTCAGCGCGTGAATAAACAGGATGCCGCCCTGCCCGAGGCCCTTGGCGCGGGCGGTGCGGATATAATCCTGCTGCAAGACTTCGAGCATGGTGGCGCGGGTGATGCGCGCGATCAGCGCAATGTAGACGCAGCCGAGCGCGATCGCCGGCAGGATCAGGTTCTCGAGCCACGGCCAGAAGCCTTGCGCGAGCGGCGTATACCCCTGCACCGGCAGCCATTCCAACTCGAGCGCGAAGACGTAGGCGAGCATGTAGCCGACCACGAAGACGGGCAGCGAGAAGCCGAACACGGCAAAGCCCATGATCACGCGGTCGATCAGGCTGCCAGCCTTCCACGCCGCCACCACGCCGAGCGGCACCGCGACCACGATCGTGAGCAGCAGGGTGACCATCATCAGTGACAGCGTCGGTCCGAGGCGCTGGCCGATCAGCGCCGACACCGGCAGATTGGTGAAGATCGAGGTGCCGAGATCGCCGTGCAGGATTCGCCAGACCCAGCTTCCGAACTGGACCAGGAAGGGACGATCGAGGCCGAGGCTCTGGCGGATGCGCTCGACATCCTCCGGGCTCGCCTGGTCGCCCGCGATCACCACGGCGGGATCACCCGGCGCGATGTAGAGCAGGCTGAACACGAACAGCGCGACGATCGCCATCACCGGAAGTGTTGCGACGATGCGACGGAGGATGTACGAGAGCATCTGGCCTCAACGCAGGATCATGCGGACTTCGACACGCCCCAGAAGAACGGCAGCGGCCCCTTGGTGATGCCGGAGACGTTCTTGCGCCACGCCGTGTAACTCAGGAAGAATCCCGTCGGCGCATAGACGACGTCCTCGAGCGCCGCCTTGTTGAGGCGGGCGACCGCAGCCTTCTCCTCATCGATGTTCTTGGCGTCGAACCAGGCCGTGACCTCTTTTTCGGTGCCGGGGCTGCTCGGCCAGCCGAACCAGGCCTTGTCGCCATTGGCGCGAATGGCGGTGTAGGGGGCCGGATTGATGCAATCCGCACCCGCATGCCAGGTGTGGAACATGTTCCAGCCGCCCTGGCCGGGCGGCGTCTTCTGCGCACGGCGCGAGCCGACCGTGCCCCAATCGGTGGCAACGAAGTCGACATTCATGCCGAGCTTCTTCAGGAGGTCCGCCGTGACGTCTCCTTGCGCCTTCGTGATCGGCTGATCCTGCGCGACCAGGCAGGTCACCGGCTGGCCGGAATAGCCGCTCTCGGCGAGCAGCTTCTTGGCCGCATCGAAATCGCGCTTGCCTTTCAGGATCTCGCCGCCGGTTTCGCTGTAGAGCGGCGTATCCGGCGTGAAGAAGCCGGGCAGCGGTTTCCAGAGCGCAGTGTCGTCGCCGACGATCGCGCGCATATAATCTTCCTGGCTCAGCGCCATCAGCACGGCACGGCGCGCCCGCACATCGTTGAAGGGCGCAAAGAGGTGATTCATGCGGAACGACCCGATATTGCCAAGGGGATCGCCGATATCGACGCTGATGTTCTTGTTTTTCTTCAGGACCGGAACGAGGTCGGCGATCGGGCTCTCCCACCAGTCGACCTCGCCGTTCTGCAACGCGGCGGCCGCGGTGGCCGGATCCGGCATCACCACCCACTCCACGCGATCGACCAGGATCTGCTTGCCGCCGGCAAGCCAGGATGCCTTCTCCTGCCGCGGCACGTAGTCGGCGAACTTATCGAACACCGCTTTCGCGCCGGGCACCCATTCGCCCTTGACGAACTTCATCGGACCGGAGCCGACGTAATCCGTGATCTGCTTGAACGGATCGGTCTGCGCGATGCGCTCCGGCATGATGAAGGAGCAAGGCGAATTGTTCTTCGCCAGCGCGTAAAGCATCTTCGGATAGGGCTGCTTCAGCACCCATTTGAAGGTGCGGTCGTCAACGGCGGTGAGTTCCTGCTGGAGCGCCTTGATCATGAGGCCCATCGGATCGCGGGCCGCCCAGCGGGAAAGGCTCGCGACGACGTCCTTGCTCAGCACCGGCTCGCCGTCGTGGAACTTGAGGCCAGGCCTTAAGCGAAACGTCCACGTCGTACCGTCGTCCGTCACTTCCTCGGACTCAACCATTTGCCGCTGCGGCTGGAGCGAGGAATCGATGCCGTAGAGCGTGTCCCAGACCATCGCGCCAGCGTTGCGCACGACATATTGAGTGCCCCAGATCGGATCGAAATTGGCGAGGTTTGCCTGCGGCACGAAGCGCAGGGTGCGCGCCGCCGAACCTTGCGACAGAGCGGGGGCCGAAAGGCCACCCGTCAACGCCAGACCGCCCGCACCAGCCAGTCCCTTCAATACGGTCCTGCGATCCATGAAGTCCTCCCAGTATTGCCGTGATGCCGGCCGTCATTGGCCAAGGGCAGGTGAAACCAGAGCCCATTGGCGTGCAAATGGTATGCCACTAACCGCGCCTTCGCCAGCGGGATCTGGATCGGACTTCGCGCGTCCTGGCAGGCGCCGCCGCGACACGGCGCATCGTGCGCAGCCCACGCACCGCTGATCTGCAGATCCCTGCCGTATCGAGGCGCCCTTGCGCCTTAATTCAGGCTGCCAGCGAGGACCGCAAGCGCCGCCAGCCGATGACGATGCCGGTGAGGGAGAACACCAGCCCGAGGGCACAGAGCCCGACGGTCACGACGTCGCGCAACCGCGGATGCGAGAGCAGGACCGGGAAGTCGAGCGTGTGCAGTGCGCCGTAAAGCCAGCGGTAGGCGCGCCGCGACGGATCCAATCTTTGCAGCACGCCGCCGTCGGCGCCATCGACGTCGAACCAGTCCTCGCCGCAGAACGAGCGGTAGACCGGTGCACCCGGCATCATGGATCGGGCGGGATAGTCGTCGTTGTCAGGAAGGACGGATGGTGGAGCGCAGCCGTCTGCAAAGCGCCCGGTCAGCCCCTGAATCTCGTGCACGTCAAGGAATCCCGCCGGTCCATCGCGCGGCCCATCCCCTCTCCTGATCAACGTCTGACGGCCGAGCGCCACCCGATCGCGCCGATAGACATTGCCGTTGAAGGCGAACCATTCGGCCTCGCGAGCCAAAGAAGATATCGGCCAGCCATCGAGCGATGAAGCGTCCCGCCAATCCGGCGCTGCGTTCACTAGGCCGGCCTCTGTCGGGGTCAACTGCCCGCGCGAGAACAGTCGGCCGTGGTCCATCGAGAGCCAGCCACTGCAGATCCAGGTCAGCACGAAGACCGTCGCTGCCAAGCCGATCAAGTGATGCAAGGCGTGCCAGCCACGGTAAGGCGACGAGATTTGCCTCTTGCCAATCCTGATCCGCACAATCCCGAGCACCGCGCCCAGTACAGCCGCGATCAGAGCCAGCAACGATAGCGACCACACCAGCCGATCCCACAGCGCCCAGTTGCTTCTCAGAACGGTCGGATAGATCCAGTGCAGCACACTGCCGACAAGATTCCAGCCGCGCTCGCGCCGTGTCGTATCCAGGACGATCTCACCGGTGAGCGACGAGACGTAGACTTCTGTCCCGGCGGCGTCACCGAGGGCCACGCGAAACAAGGGTCGATGGCGATCAAATCCGTTCGGTACGCTCCACTGATCGACATCCGCACGGCCGACAATCCTCGCATGCGAGGCATCGATCTCGCGCTGGCGCGCATGAGCCTGCGCAATAGCCAGCGCGACATCGGCGGATTTCACCGACGCGTCGTTCCCGTCGGCCGCGCGGATTGCGCGCTGACGCGATGGACCCGAGACGATGTAAACCGCGCCGTCGCTTCGCTGGATCAGCCGAACGCGCGTGGCATCCGCGATTCCGCTCGCGGCAACGGCGCCGGCAACCGGTATTCTCGTCTCTTCGCGATCCAGCGGCACGAGTCCGGCAAAGCGTTCCGCCTCCGTCAATGACGGGAACGGAACGAAGTGCATCACGATCCCGGTCGCGAACCACATCGCGAACAGCAGGCAGAAGGCGATCCCGAGCCAGCGGTGCAGCAGGACGATCGCACTCATCATCCGTCTAACACCTCACCATTTGAACGCCGCGGAGATTTCGTAGGTCCGCGGCGCGCCGAGCAGGATTTGGTCGGGGTAGAACGGATCGCCCCAGATCGCATACCGCTTGTCGGTTATATTGCGGACGCGGAAGATCAAGCGAGCCTGGTCGACCGCATTGAACACCGTCTTGGGGATGTCGACGAAGGCATAGACGTCGGCCACAGTGTAGGCCTTCATCGTCACCACGTTGGCATCGGTGTTGTAGCGGTCGCCAACGTGACGGCCGGTGATGCCGAGCTCCACCTGCCAGGGCGTGAAGAACCGATACGACGCGCCGGCGTTGGCCACGATGCGCGGCACGTTCGGCGGCATATTGCCGGTGAACGAGCCGCCCACGAAATTGTAGTCGGCGTAGCGAGCATCGACATAGGCGATGTTTCCCCAGAGACGCAGGGGCTCGATCGGGCGCACGGACGCCGCGAGCTCCACGCCCTTCGACTCCTGTCGTCCGGCGATATTCAACTGCATGCCGCCGGCCGCGGCGTAGACGTTCTTGCGCACGATGTCGTAGGCGGAAAACGACCATTCCGCCCTGTTGTCCCAGAACAGATGCTTGACGCCGGTCTCATAAGTGCGCGCGGTCGTCAGTTCGAGCGGCTGGGTCGGCCCGAGCAGAAAGATGTTGGTGGCGGAGACATCGGCGCCGGTGGCGTACTGGCTGAAGAAGGTCAGACCGGGCACGGCCTCCCAGGTGTAGCCGATGCGACCGGTGACCGGCGCCCAGTCTTTCGTGAACGGAAAGCCAGCCTTCTCCAGGCCGTTCTTATCGGTCGAGTTGCGGTCGAGCCCGATATGCTCGACGCGCAGGCCGCCGACCAGTGCGAAGGTACGTGTCAGCTTCAGCCGGTCCTCGAACGACAGCGCCTCGTTGTCGATGCGCGCGGTTTGCTGCTGGATCGTGAGCGGGCCGTAAAAGCCGCGGTCGGGATTGACCAGCGAAACGGAATCGCCTGGGAAGTTTGCCGCACCCGGCCTGACGAAATCGAGATAGCTTGACGACAACGTCGTGACCAGCCGGTTGTCGAAGCCTGCAATGTTCGTGTCCCAGATCAGGTCGGTGATGTTGCCCACCAGCCGCTGGCTGTGCGCGACATAGAAGCGTTCACGATCGACCATGTTCGTCGTGGAATTGAACGCCTCGATCTCGTTGTTGAACCAGGTCCGTTCTGCACCGTAGCCATAGGCCTGGCTCTTCAGCGTCAGGTCCGGCGCGAGCTTCAGCTCGAAGCCACCGCGCAGCCACACCTCCTGCGCGGCGTTGCGATTGTCGAGGACGTTGTAATTGGTGTTGAAGGTGCGGTCGTCAATGGTGACGGCGCCGAGATTGCTTCCGTTGTAGTTGGAGACGTAATTGCCGGAGACGATCCCCGTCGTCGCGTGCGAGCCGCTGAAGGCGATCGGCACCAGCGGCGCGCCCCAGTAGGCTTTGGAGCGATCCTCCCTGTATTCGATTGCGCCCCAGATCTTGAGTCTGTCCGAGATGCGGTAATTGAGCTGGCCGGACGTGCCGAACGTCTTGACGTTGGTGTCGTCGGCAAAGCCGTTGAGGGTGGAACGGCTGATGTCGACGCGATAGTCCAGGCCCTGCACGTTGGTGCTGCCGCCCGAGCCGTAGTGAACGCGGAACGAGTTCAGGGAATCCCAAGAGAAATCAGCCTCGTTCCGGACCAGTCCTGTATGCGGCTGCTTGGTGACGAAGTTGATGGCGCCGCCGGCAGCGCCCTCGCCTGATATCAGCGAGGCCGGACCTTTCAGGAATTCAACAGCCTCCAGATTGGTGGTGTCTACGATCCGCGAGGTCATGTTCTGCGGACCGATCTTGATGCCGTTGTAGAGCGTGTTGATCTGGCTGTTGGTGAAGCCGCGCATGGAGAAGGCTGAAGGTTCAGCCGGATTGTCGCCGGAGGTGACGCCGACCGCGCCCTGCGCCACTTCGGAGACAGTGCGATAGCTCTGCTCGCGCATCGTCTCGGCCGAGATGACTTCGACGGTCGCCGGCGTTTCACGCACGGTGAGGCCGAGCCGCGAGGCGCTTTCAGCCACGGCATTGCTGTTGAGCGGCGTTGGTGCCGCGGCGGCCGGCACGACAGGCTTTGGCGCTGTGGATGCAGTCGCTGGCCTGCGCGCCGTTGCACGGCGGGCGCTCGGCGCCTCCCGGCCCGCCGGCTTGGCCTGCTTGCGGGATTGGGCGGGCGACACCTCGACCGGCGGCAGCGACTCGCGGACCTGCTGCGCCAGGGCGGCAGATACATCGACGGCGGCCAGTGACGTAAGCGCCGCGGAGGCAAGCAGGAAGCGGTACGGTCGTATAAAACGGAGAGAAGACACGGTTTCGAAACCTCGGTATGACGTCAGTGGCACGTCACAGCGAACGAGGTCTCACCTTTGGCCTGTCAGCCCTTCGATGAAGCCGAATGTCTGTACTCCCCGACCGACATCTTCGCGTGTGACCACGGCTGACGGCAGGTCTCCTGGCTCGCGGGTCGTGACCGCTTCGTCGCCTTCCCGGGACCGAGGACCCAGTGGCTTCTGACGAAGGATTCACCGCTTACAGTTGCGGGGGCAGCCGCGGCATTGGGGACGAATTCCCCGCACCGCATTCCCTTTTCATCCCCTCTCGGGGAAACCGTCGCCAGCATCTAGGATTACGATCAAGACAGAGTCAATGTGCAAGCTGCGGCGTTATTGCCACAGCAACCAACTTCCTTGGAGACGAGCATGGAAGGCGAGACCTTCCTTTGGCTGATACGGCATGCGCCGGTCGATGGCGTCACAGGGACGATCCATGCCGCCGATGCGCCGGCCGATCTTCGCGATCGCGCGCAGCTAGAGGCGCTGCGGCAGTCTCTGCCGAGAGGCGCGGCGAGCCATGCGAGCCCAGCGCGGCGCACGATCGAGACCGCGCATGCGCTGGGACTCACGCCCGAGCTGATCCCCGAATTCGGCGAACAGGATTTCGGCGCATGGACCGGGCGTCGGCATGACGAGATCGGCGCGGCCGGGGACGAGGCCTATGCGCAATTCTGGAGCGATCCGGCGCGCGAACGTCCGCCGGGCGGCGAGAGCTTTGCGGATCAGGTCGCGCGCGTCCGGCTTGGGCTCTCGCGGATCAGCGCGGGCTCCGCAACGCTCGTCGTGCATTCCGGCACGATCCGCGCCGCGCTGTGCATCGCGCTGGATCTGACGCCGCAGGCCGCCTTGCGCTTCGTGATCGATCCGCTGTCGCTCACCCGGATCGACCGGCTCGCCACTGGGTGGCGCGTCGTCTCCGTCAATCAGCGGATGGCCTGAGCCCGATCAGGCCGGGCGATCCGGCACATTGGCTTGCGCAAAAGTCGCCATGCCGTTGTGGAGCGCGCAAGCCGACCGCACCAGCGGCAACGCGATCGCAGCGCCGGAGCCCTCACCGAGCCGAAGATCGAGGCTGATCAGCGGCTGCACGTTCAGCGCACGCAGCACCAGCCGATGCCCCTGCTCCGCCGATTGATGCGACGGCAGCAGGAACGGTCGGCACGAGGGGTTGATCTGCACCGCCACCAGCGCCGCGACCGACACGATGAAGCCGTCGATCAATACGGGAAGGCGGCGTTGCGCCGCCGCGATGATAGCGCCGCAGATCGCCGCGATCTCGAGACCGCCGACGGCACACAAGATGTGTTCGGACGAAGCGCCCGCAATGCCATGGCGCGCAATCGCGGCATCGATCACCCGCGCCTTGTGCGCGCGGCCGGCCGCGTCGATACCGGTGCCGCTGCCCGCGATCTCCTCGGCGCTGATGCCGAGCAGGCTCGCCGCAATGGCCGCCGAGACCGTGGTGTTGCCGATGCCCATCTCGCCGAAGATCACCAGATCAGGCCGGCCGACTTCCGCGCGTGCAACCGCGCGCTGCCCGGCTGCGAAGGCGAATGCCAGTTCCGCAGGCTCGAGTGCAGCTTCCACGCTGAAATCGCGCGTGCCGCTCCGCGGCTTGTCGGTGACGACGCCCGCCATCTGTTCCTGCGCCAGCGTTCCGGCGTCGACCACCTCCAGGCTGGAACCAAGCTCACGCGCCAGCACCGAGATCGCGGCGCCACCGGAGGCAAAATTCGCCATCATCGCGATCGTCACTCCTTGCGGATAGGCAGACACGCCCTGCGCGACGATGCCGTGATCGCCGGCGAAGACGATGATCGGCACGCGCGCGGCGCGAGGAGATTCCGTCGCTTGCAGGCCCGCAAGCTCGATCGCCAGTTGCTCAAGCCGGCCGAGCGCGCCGGTCGGCTTTGTCAATTGCGTCTGCCGCGCGATCGCTGCCTCGCGGTGCATCGCGGAGATGTCGGGACACTCTTGGTAGACCCATTCGGGGAGCATGCTGCCTCGCTTAACGCGTGCGCTTGAGAATGTAGCTGTCCATGATCCAGCCATGCCGCTGGCGCGCCTGCTGCCGCGCAGCGACAATACGCGGGCCGATTTCGGCCAGCGCACCGGACATGACGATCTGATCGGGCATGCCAAGATAGACGCCCCACCAGATGTGGAGACCAGCCGGATCGAGCGACTGGAACGCCGTGCCGCCGTCGAGCATCACAGCGACGGTATCGACCCCTTGTGGCCAGCCGCCTTCGCGCAAGCGCCGCCCCGTCGTGACCAGGAATGGCTCGCCGATATCGTTGAGCGGCAGCGCATGCGCGGCGCACAGCGCCTGGATCGAGGTGATGCCGGGCACGACCTCGATCGTCGGCAACGGATGGAGCCGCCGCGCAATGCGCAGCGAGGAATCGTACAGCGAAGGATCGCCCCAGATCAGCAGCGCGACCTTGCCCTCGCCGCCGAGATGATTTGCGATGGTTTGCGACCAGGTTGCCGCCACGGCATCGTGCCAATCGTCCACGCCCTTGTGGTAGTCCGCCTCAGTCGTGTCCCGCACTGGCAAGTCGAACTCGGCGATGCGCGTGCTCGCGCTGGTGAGCACATCCGCGCAGATCGTCCGCCTGAGATCTGCGAGATCAGATTTCGCCGTCCCCTTGCGCGGGATCAGGACGAGATCGGCGGCGTTGATGGCACGGGCCGCGGCGCGCGTGAGCTGCCCGGGATCGCCGCAACCGATGCCTATTAAGGAAAGCGTGAGCATCGCGAGCGCGAAGGGCGGCCGCACCGGCCGCCCTTCGCTTGTCTCTCAAGCGCCGTTATGAAGGCGCGGCGTGACGAGGCCGGGCGCGGTGACACCGCGCAGCGACTTCGCCAGCGCCAGCACCGCGAGATCGGCGAGCGGCTCGATCACGATGACCAGCGCATAGGATGCCGCAAACGCCGCGATGTTGGCGAGGTTGGTCGCGCCGAAGCCGGAGCCATAGAGGGCCCAGAACGCCACCCAGGCGACGATGCCGGACTGATAGGCGGTCGAGAGCGCCAGCGCCTGGCGGTATTGCAGATCGACGTAAGCGGTGTTGCGCGGAATGATCCGCGTGGCCAGCGCCTGAATCGCGAACAGCGGCACCAGGAGTGTCGTGATGTTCATGCCGTATTGCGGCAGGTCGGTCGGCACGAAGAAGACGCCCTGGAGCAGCAGCCCGAACGCAAGGCCGAAGGCGGCGGGCGCAGCACCGAACAGCAGGAACAGCGTCGAGCCGAGGATGAAGTGCACCTCGGAGACGCCAACCGGGAAGTGCGGCAGCACCTGGAAGAAGCTGAAGACGAGGCCGGTGGTGGCGAGCGTGCGCGTCGCGAACGAGCCGATGCCCTGCTCGCGCACGGTCCCCACGGCGAGCTTCAAGGCAACGCCGCCTGCGGCGATGCCGGTTGCGTAACTCAACACGAGCTTGGCGCCCGTCACGATTCCGGGTTCGATATGCATGGCTCAGATCCTTCCTGCCGTCACACCCGACGGCCTTGGCCTCAAAACGTGCAGGGCCGGTCTCCTGGCTCGCGGTTCACTTGCGGTTCTCCGGCCTTCCCGAGCCTTGCGGCCCAGTGGCTGATCGGAGCCCCTCACCGCTTACAGTCGCGGGGGCGGCTGGGGATTTGGGCGCCGCAACTGGGTCCGCCCGCCCCCATTCCCGATTATGCTCCGGCGCTTTGCGCCGCGTCGAGCACCATGCCTCTCCTGTGTGCCCCTTTCGCGAGCCGGGCGTCAAGGGGCCAAGGGCGGCCGCGGCCATCATGACAGATCGTCTCCTGCCAGCGCCCCGAACAGGATGACGGCGGCGGTGGAAGCGGCGCCGCCGCGGGCAAGCTGCTCGGCAAGCTCGACAATGGTGGTGCGCACCAGCCGCTCGTCGGAACGGCCAAGAGATTCCGCAAACAGCGCCGGCGTATCTGCGGCGAGGCCATGCTCGATCAATTTTGCGGCAAGGGCCGGAAAGGTGCGCCGACCCATATAAACCACGGTGGTTGCCTCCGGATCTGCCAGCGCCACCCAATTCAGGTTTTGCGGCAGCTCGCCGGTGACGTCGGCCCCGGTCACGAACTGCACCCGCCGCGAGGTGTGGCGCCGGGTCAGGGGGATGCCGGCTTGCGCGGCGGCGACGCAGGCGGATGTGACGCCGGGAATGATCTCGTAGCCGATGCCGGCCTCGCGCAGCGTCTCGAGCTCCTCCTCGAGCCGGCCAAAAATGCCGGCGTCCCCAGACTTCAGCCGCACCACGCGCGCGCCAGTTGCGGCATAGTCAACCAAGAGGCGGTTGACGTGGTGCTGCTTGGTCGAGGGCCGCCCTGCCCGTTTGCCGACCGCGACGAGATTGGCGCCGGGACGGGCGAGATCGAGGATCGCGCCGGAGGCAAGATCATCATAGAGCACGACGTCGGCCTCGCGCAGCCGTGCAGTCCCCTTCACCGTGAGGAGTTCGGGGTCGCCGGGGCCGGCGGAGACGAAACTGACAAAACCGCTCACCGGTCCTCCGCAATCAGATGGAAGAACGTGCCGGTGGCTTGGCCCCGCCGCGAGCCGGTCTCGGCAATGACCGCGCCGGTTGCGTCGTGGACCACGGCCAGCGGCGTGTCGGGCTGGGCGATGATCGTCGAATAATGGAACTCGTGGCCGCGCAGGCGTGCGCCGGCCCGGTGCCCCGGCATCGGCGTGGCCAGTTCGGCGAGACGATAGCCCAGATGCATGCGGCGCTTGGCAAAGCTGGTCTCCAGGCCGAGCAGCCCCGCCATCTCATGGCGCACGCCATCGGCATCGGTCAAAGCGGTCCCCAGCACCATATAGCCTCCGCATTCGCCGTGGACCGGCCGTGTCTCGGCGAAGGACCGCACGCCGCTGCGAAAGCGTGCGTTGGCCGCGATCTTGCCGGCATGAAGCTCGGGATAGCCGCCGGGCAGCCAGCAGACATCGGCGCTCGCGTCAGGCGGTTCGTCGGCCAGCGGCGAGAACGGCACGATCTCGGCGCCGGCCGCGCGCCAGGCCTCCAGCATGTGCGGATAGACGAAGGAGAACGCCGCATCGCGGGCGAGCGCAATGCGCTGCCCGGGCGGCGTCACGTTCAAACCATTGCTCGCTGCCGGCGACCAGTTGGCGGCCGCCCGCAGCACCGCATCGAGATCGACATGCTCGGCAACGAAGCGCGCGGCCTCGTCGATCAGCTTGCCGATCCCGGCCTGCTCCTCGGCCTGCACCAGGCCGAGATGGCGCTTCGGCAGACCAATCTCGGCATGGCGCGGCAATGCGCCGAACACGGCGATGCCGGCGTCTCTCAGCGCGCGACGCACGAGATCTTCGTGGCGCGGGCTGGCGACACGATTGAGCACCACGCCGGCAAGGCGCACGCCAGGGCGGTAGTCGCGAAGGCCCGCGGCAATTGCTGCCGCGGTCTGCGCTTGGCCGGAGGGATCGATCACCAGCAGCACGGGCCAGCCCAGCATCTCGGCGATGTCTGCGGTGGCGCCGGTGCCGGAGACGCCGCGCGCGGCGACGCCGTCGAACAGGCCCATCGAGCCCTCCGCGAGCACGACGTCGGCATCCGCGCCGCGGCTGACGAGATGCGCGATCGCCCCGCGATCCATCGCCCAGCTATCGATATTGACGGAGGCCCGTCCCGTCGCCGCAGCGTGAAAGGCGGGATCGATATAGTCGGGCCCGCTCTTGAAGCACTGCACGTTCAAGCCGCGATTGCGCCAAGCGCGGGCGAGCGCCAGCGTCAGCGTGGTTTTGCCGACCCCCGAGGCCGGTGCGGAGATGACGAGACCTGCCGCCATCAGGACGCCTCCGGGAAGCGCGGCTCGGCGCCAACCGGCCGATAGCGGCGATCATAGTCGGCGGCATAGAGGCGGCTCTCGTCAAAATCCGTGGCGTTCAGCGTCCTGCCGACCAGGACCAGCGCGGTGCGCTCCATCTCGCTGCCTACAGCCGCATCGAGCGTTGCCAGTGTGGCACGGACGATGCGCTGGTCCGGCCAGCTCGCGCGCCAGACGATCGCGACCGGGCAGTCTGCGCCGTAATGCGGCGTCAGCTCGGCGATGAGCTTGTCGAGCAGATGGATCGACAGATGGATCGCGAGCACCGCGCCCGTCGCGGCGAACGCAGCAAGCTTCTCGCCCTCGGGCATGGCGCTGGCCCGGCCCGGCGTGCGCGTCAGCACGACCGTCTGGGCGAGACCAGGCAGCGTCAGTTCGGTCTCCAGCGCAGCGGCAGCAGCCGAGAAGGACGGCACGCCCGGCGTGACCGAATAGGGAATGCCGAGCGCGCGCAGGCGGCGGAGCTGCTCGCCCATCGCCGACCAGATCGAGAGATCGCCGGAATGCAGACGGGCGACGTCTTTGCCGTCCGCGTGCGCGGCGACGATCTCGGCGATGATCTCGTCGAGCGACAGCGGCGCGGTGTTGACGATCCGCGCGCCCGGCGGGCAATGCGCCAGCACACCCGCCGGCACAAGCGAGCCGGCATAGAGACACAGTGGAGAGGCGGCGATCAGGTCGCGGCCGCGCAAGGTCAGCAAATCGGGCGCGCCCGGGCCGGCCCCGATGAAATGCACGGTCATAAGCCGTCTCCTTCCGCAATCGCGGCGGTCGCGGTGCGATCCTGCGAGACAACCCGCCTCGCAATCAGCCGCGCGCGAGGGCCAGCCGCGGCAAGCGCCGCGGCTTCGGCGACTGATCCCGTGCCGAACTTTTCCGCAATAAGCTTCGACTGCGTCGGCGTGTCGACGCTCGCAAGCACATCGGCAGGAACAGCCTTGATCGGCACACCGCATTCGCGCGCGAGCTGCTTCAGCGCTTCGGCATCGGCCTTGTCGCTGACGGTTGCCACCGCAGCAAGGCCTTCGAAACCGCCGGTGGCCAGCAGCGCCTCGCGCAGTGAAGCCAGCGTCACATCCTTCTTGAATCCGAGCCCGGCAACTTTCATCGGACCACACTCCATTGCACCACCGGCCGCGCCGCCTCCCATGACCGGTAGCGGCCGAGTGGGGCTGCATGCGCGATCTCCACCCGCATCAGCTCGCCGCAGTGGCGCTGGTGCAGTTCGCCGAGCAGCGCCTCTGTCTCCAGCGTCACCGCATGCGCGACGAGCCGCGCCCCAGGCGCCAACCGCGACCAGATGGCGTCAAACATCGCGCCATCGAGGCCGCCGCCGACGAAGACAGCGTCCGGCGCGTCCAGCGCTGTCAGAGCATCGGGTGCTTCGCCCGCGATGACCGTGATCCGATGCTCCAGTCCAAACGCGGCCGCGTTGCTGCGGATGTTTGCAGTTCGATCATCACGCGCCTCAATGGCCACCGCCGTTCCGCCGCACAGCGCCCACTCGATCGAGATCGAGCCCGAACCGGCGCCGATGTCCCACAGCGTCCTGCCGGGACACGGCGCCAGCGCCGAGAGCGCCAAGGCGCGCATCGGCCGCTTGGTGATCTGGCCGTCGTGAGCGAAGAGATCGTCCGGCAGGCCCGAACCGCGAGACAGCCCCTGCCCGCCCTTCGCCTCCAGCGCAACCGCAACGAGGTTTCCGGACGAAGCGCGCGTAAAGCTGTCAGCGCGATACTCTCTGACGCTTTCATTCGGCCCGCCAAGCGCGGCGAGAGTCCAGAATGCGGAAGGGCCCCAGCCGCGCTCGGTTAGCCAGTTCGCGAGATCGCCGGCCGCTTTGCCATTACGGACGAGACAGATGATCCGCGCCCCGTGCGCCAGATGCTGCACGAGACGTTCGAATGGCGCAGCGTGAAGTCCAAGACAGATCACCGATTCCAGACGCCAGCCAAGCCGCGCGGCGACGAGCGAGAACGTCGACGGCGCGGAGTGCGCAATCCACTCGCCAGCCTGCAGCTTGTCGGCAAGACTTGCACCGGCGCCATGCCAGAACGGATCGCCTGAGGCGAGCACGACCGTCGGCCGGCCGCGACAGCTCAGCACCATATCTGCATCGAACGGCACCGGCCACGGACGGCCGCGGCTGCCAACTTGCGCAAGCGCAAGATGACGCTCGCCGCCGAAGACGGTTTCTGCCTTGGCAAGCGCCTTTCGGCTTGCTTCGGACAGCCCGGCAAGGCCATCTTCGCCGATACCGATGATGGTCAGCCAGGGATCAGCCATGATGCGCGCCCTCGTTCTGGGCGGAACAGCCGATGCGAGCCTGCTCGCCGCGGCGATCGCGCGCGCGGGCATCAAGGCCGTCTATTCCTATGGCGGTCGCACCCGCACGCCCGCCGATCAGCCGCTGCCGACCCGCATCGGCGGCTTCGGCGGCGTGGGCAGGCTTGCCGAATACCTTCGTCGTGAAGGCATCACACATGTGGTCGACGCGACCCACCCCTTCGCGGCGGAGATGAGCCGCAATGCGGTCGAAGCCTGCGCGGAGACGGGCACGCCATTGATTGCGCTGGAGCGCGCGCCCTGGACCAAAGCGCCTGGCGACAACTGGATCGAGGTCGTCGACGTCAACGCCGCCGTCGCGACGCTGCCCGAAAGGCCGGCCAAAGTGTTCCTCGCGATCGGCCGCCAACACATCGCGCCATTTGCGATGACGCCGCAGCATCGCTACACGCTGCGTTTCGTGGATCCGCCCGAAACAACCCTGCCCTTTCCGGCCGACGTGATCGTGTCGCGCGGGCCGTTCACGCTTCATAGCGAGCTGGAGCTGCTGCGGGGGCGCGGGATCACTTGGATCGTTGCCCGTAATTCCGGCGGAGACGGTGCGCGCGCCAAGATCGATGCGGCCCGCATGCTCGGCCTGCCCGTGATCCTGATCTCGCGACCAAACCTGCCCGAGCGGTTGCGGGTGGAGAGCGTTTCCGAGGTTATGCAGTGGCTCGGTCATCGGACCTGCCTCGGCGCATAGACCCAGCGGCCGACGCGGCGCGTCTGCGAATTGCCGACGATCACCAGCGTGCGCATGTCGGCCATCTCGGGTGTCGCTTCGTTCAGAGCGACGGTCTCGATCTCTTCATCGGGCGCGCTGATCGAGCGGGCAAAGATCATCAGGCGCTCGCCGCAACCGGACTCCTTCAGCACCGCAAGCGCGCGGCCAAATCCCTCCGCTCGGCTCGCCGAACGCGGATTGTACATCGCAATGGCAAAATCGGCCTCCGCCGCAAGCCGCAGGCGCTTCTCGATCACCGCCCAGGGCTTCAGATTGTCGGAAAGATTGATCGCACAGAAATCATGGCCGAGCGGCGCGCCGGCGCGGGCGGCCGCCGCCAGCATCGCGGTGATGCCGGGCAGCACGCGAATCGGCAGCTCCCGCCATTGCGGAGCCTGCTCGAGCGCCTCGAACACGGCAGAGGCCATCGCGAACACGCCGGGATCACCGGAGGAGACGACGACCACGTGGCCGCCTTCGGAGGCAAGCCGCAAGGCTTCGCTTGCGCGCTGCAGCTCTTCGCGATTGTCCGACGGGTGCAGTGTAAGCCCCGGTCGCGGCGAGACGCGGGCGACATAAGGCGCGTAGCCGAGAATATCGGTCGCGGCCGCGAGCGCGGCGGAGACTTCCGGCGTCACCAGCGCGTCACTGCCAGGGCCGAGCCCTGCGATGGTCAGCGTACCCGTCATTCGGCGGCGTCCAGGTGCCGGCCCTTGCCGTGCACCAGCACGATCGCGAAATAGGGACAATCGGCGGCATCGACTTCGGCGAGCCGCGCGATGCGCTCGCCCGGCATGGTGCCGCGCTCGACCAGCCAGGCATCGTCCAGCCGGCCGGCGGATGCAAGCGCGCGGCGCACCTTTGCAAGATTGCGGCCGGTCTTCATGATGACGAGTGCATCGGAATCGCGCATGCGCCGCTCGAGTTCGTCTTCGCCAAGCGTCCCCATCAGCACCGTCGTCACATCGTCGCCGAGCGCAATCGGTTGTCCCACGCCGTTCCAGCAGCCGACCATGCCGGGAATGCCCGCGATCACCTCGATCTCGACGCGGCCCTGCAGGCGCGTGTGCAGATGCATGAAAGAGCCGTAGAAGTAGGGATCACCCTCGCAGAGCACGACGAGGTCGACCGCGCGCGAAAGCCGCGCCAGGCGCTCGGCCCATTCGTCATAGAAGCCGGCGAGCAGATGGACATAGTTGGGGCTGTCGAAGGCGATCTCGGTCGTAACGGGATATTCCATGGGGTATTCGGTGACGTCGGCGGCGAGCATGCCCTCGACGATGCTGCGCGCCTGACCCGGCCTTCCCTTCTTGCGGAAATAGGCGACGTGCCTGGCACCGCGCACCATGCGGTCGGCGCGCACGCTCATCAAATCCGGATCGCCGGGGCCGAGACCGCAGCAGATGATGCGTCCCATGACTATTCGCTCCCGCTCGCCAGCGCGTTCACGGCGGCAACCGTGATCGCGGAACCGCCGAGGCGGCCTTCGACCGTCAGCGCAGGTGCCGGCGGATCGGCCATCAGCGCGGCCTTGGATTCGGCGGCACCGACGAAGCCGACCGGACAGCCGATGATCGCCGCGGGCCGCGGGCAATCGCGGTCCTCGAGCATGTTGAGGAGATGAAACAGCGCAGTCGGCGCATTGCCGATCGCGATGATCGCGCCGCCCAGATGTGGCCTCCACAGCTCCAGCGCCGCAGCCGAGCGCGTGTTGCGCATGGATTGCGCCAGCGCCGGCACGGTGGCATCACCGAGTGTGCAGATGATCGGGTTGGCCGCAGGAAGTCTTGCGCGCGTGATTCCTTCCAAGACCATGCGCGCGTCGCACAGGATCGACGCGCCATTCTGCAAGGCCGCGCGCGCAGTGGCGACCATGCCGGGCGTGAAGCGGATATGCGCCTCAAGGCCGACCATGCCGGCGGCGTGGATCATCCGCACCACGACCTGCTCCTCGTCCGGCGAGAAGCGCGCAAGATCAGCCTCGGCGCGGATGGTCGCAAAGGACTGCCGGTAGATCGCCGCGCCGTCGGTTTCGTAACTGTGCGGCATCAGTGCCCTCCCACCAGAATGGAGGGATCGCTGACGATGTCATCGCGGTTCAGGCCGCGCAGAGCGGGCTCATCGCGGGCCGATCCACCGCGCACGAGATCGAATCCGGCACCGGTCGCAACCAGCGTCACGGCGGTGGCGCCGGAATGCGCACAGCCCTTGGCGCAGCCAGAGACGTGAAGCCGCGTATCGGGTGCAATGCGCGGCGCGAGCGCGGCGGCGAGCGCGCGGGTGTCGGCATGCGCCTCGCGGCAACGCGGGGCGCCGCTGCAGGCGATGACGCGCAGCGCGGGATCGTAGGGTTCGGTGATGAGACCGGCCCCGTTCGGCATCGCACGCTTGCCCTCGCTCAAGACCATCCGCCATGGCGTCATGCGCAGGGCATCTCCGCAACCGGCGAATTGATGCAGCGTCGTATGCAGCATCTGCCCGAATGCGACCCCGACCATGGCGCCCTGCGGATAATGTCCGGGCTGCAGCGCAGCCATCACGGGGGCAGGTTCGGTCTCGCCGCGCAAGGTCCCCGGCAATGCCGCACCGGAAGCGATGTGGGCCGCCATGCGCCCTCGCCCGCTGCGGACCCCGCCGGAGGTAATGAACCAGTCTGCGAGCGCGAGCGCCGTGCTCACGACGCCTCCGCGTCCGACGCAACGACCGAAGCTCGCACCATCGGCGCGCACGAGAAGCCGGCCCGCACGATCGCGCTCGATGCGCACGTCGGCGGAGTCGCCGGCGAGCACGCGCGAGGTCCCGTCATCGATGGCGAAGCCGAATTTTGTGGGCAATTCGAGCGCGCTGTCGGCAAGCGCCTCTTCGAGCTCGGCGGCGAGCGCCTGCGTGTCGTCGCCCTCGTTCCAGAACGGCGTTACCAGGATGTTGCGCCGGGATTCGATGTCGGCATCGGGATCGAGCAGCGCCAGTCGCGCAAGGCCATCGAGCAGCGGACCGTGGCTTTCGTCCCTGACACCTCTGATCTGGAGGTTGGCGCGGCTCGTCACGTCGAGGAGACCATTGCCGAAGCGTTCGGCCAGGTCAGCAAGGCCGGAAGTCTGTGCCGCTGTAAGGCGACCGCCGAACGGGCGCACGCGGACCACGAGCCCGTCGCCCGATTGCATCGGCCGCAGCGCGCCGGGACACCAGCCCTTGACCGCGGAAGCGCTCATGAGGCCTCCTTCAACGCAGCGGCGATCGAATTGCGGCGCGTCCGCCAGAGCGAGGCGTCATGCAACCGCATGAAGCACGTCTCCATTGCTGCGAGCGCCGCCGGATTTTCGCGCGTCATGAAAGCGCGGACGTCGGCGTTGCCAAGCGTCGCGTCATAATAGATATCGAACAGATGCGGCGGCACGGCGCCGGCGAGATGCGCGAAGGCGGCCATGTGCTCGAGCGTCGCGGCGATCTCGGCCGCGCCGCGAAACCCGTGGCGCATCATGCCGGCGATCCAGGCGGGATTGGCCGCGCGCGCACGGACGACGCGCGAGATTTCCTCGGTCAGCGTGCGCGCGTGCGGTTGCTCGGGACGCGTCGTGTCGATGTGATAGAGCGATGGTCCTGCCGCGCCGAGATGTGCCGCAGCTGCGGCGACCCCCGCTTCATGCGCAGCATAGTCCGCGGCGAGCAGAAGATCGGTCTCTGGCAGATCCTGGACATGGACGAAGGCATCGGCGGACGCAAGCCGCGCCTCGATGCCAGCGCGATCCGGCTTGATCGCGCCATCCGCCGAGAACGCAAAGGACGATGCCGACAGCCACGCTTCCCCGGCGGCATCACGCGTTTCGGGCGTGAAGGTACCAGGGATCGCTGACAAGCCGACGCCGTATTGTCCGGGCCGCGGCGCAAAGACACGTGAGGCACGGTGGCGATAGGGATTCTCCTCGCCCTCTTCGTCGCGGTTTGCGAGAGCCTCGGACGCAGCCTCGAACAACTGCGCCAGACCCGAAAAGACGTCGCGGAACAGGCCGGATACGCGCAGCGTCACGTCGATACGGGGGCGGCCGAGCTCGGCCGGCGCGATGATGTCGTAGCCGGTGACGCGGCCGGAGGCGTGGTCCCAGTGCGGCGCAAGACCGGCCAGATGCAGCGCCATCGCGAACTCCTCGCCTGCGGTGCGCATCGTCGCCGAGCCCCAGAGATCGACCACGAGCCCCTTCGGCCAGTCACCATGATCCTGCAAGTGACGGCGCAGCAGCTCTTCCGCGAGCTTGATGCCTTGCGCATGCGCCGACGGCGTCGGCACCGCGCGCGGATCGACGGCGAAGAGATTGCGCCCGGTCGGCAGCACGTCCTGGCGCCCGCGATAAGGCGAGCCCGACGGCCCCGGCGCAATGCGCTGCCCCGAAAGCGCGGCGCGCAAGGCGTCCCGCTCCGCGTCGCCGCAGGCGCCGCGGCCGAACACGTGCAAGCCGTCACCGAACTGGCTTTCCTTGAGGTCGCAGACGAAACGATCGATCCGTGGAATCGCTTCGGCTGGTGTGGCCGATGCATCGAGGCCAAGATCGTCTTCGAGGCCCGCGGCACGGGCTTCGTCGCGGATCGCCGCGATCAACCGCTGGCGGCGGGCGGGGTCAAGACCATCGGCAGTGGAATATTCGTCCAGAAGTCGTTCGAGCCGGCGCAAGCCCTCCGGAACGACGGATGCGGCAAGAGGCGGCGGCAGATGGCCGATCGTGACGGCGCCGACGCGCCGCTTGGCCTGCGCAGCCTCGCCGGGATCATTGACGATGAAGGGATAGATGACCGGCAGATCGCCGATCAGGGCTTCCGGCCAACAGCTCGATGACAGCGCCACGGATTTGCCGGGCAGCCATTCCAGCGTGCCGTGCGCGCCCATATGCACGACGGTGTCACAGCCCTGCTCTCGAAGCCAGAGATAGAACGCAACATAGGCATGGCGCGGCGTGCGGGCGAGATCGTGATAATCGACATCGCGCGTGGTTGCATCGCCACGCTCGGGCTGAACCGCGATGATCGACTGGCCGCACCGAATCGCGGCGAAGTGGAGCGCGCTGTCGCGACAGCTCGGATCATCCTCCGGCGCACCCCAAGCTTGTGCGAGATCATCCTGCAATGCTTGCGGCAGACGCGAGAGCGCCGTGCGGTACTCAGCGACGCTCCAGGTCAGCTGCTGCCTCAGCAGCGTTTCGCCGAGCGCATGAACTGGCGCGGCATCGAAGCCCGTCTGCGCGAGGTCGGACAGCAAGACCTCGACGGACGCCAGCGCATCGAGACCAACCGCATGCGCGATCTGGTGTGGACGGCCCGGGTAGTTCGAAAGCACGATCGCCAGACGCTTCTTGGCGACGGGCGTCTCGGCGAGCCGCCGCCAGGCCGCAACCCGTGCGGCGACGGCCTTCACCCGCTCCTCGTCAGCGCGATGCGCAAGATGGGAGAACTGCAGATCGGGATCGCGCTCCGCAGCGGCTTTAAAGCTCACCACGCCCGCGAACAAGCGGCCATCGACCTCGGGCAGCACCACATGCATCGCGAGGTCGCCCGGCGAGAGGCCGCGCAGCGAGGTAGCCCAATCCTCGCGCCGTGCCGTCGAGAGCGCAACCTGGAACACCGGACACTTGGCTACGTCGAACGGCGTCGTGCCATCGTCGCCTACGGCCGAGAACGCCGTCGCATTGACGATCGCCGCCGGAGGATTTCGCGCGAGATGCGCGCGCAGCCAATCCGCGACGCCTGCGGCTTTCAGCGAGGTGACGAAGACACCATAGGCACCAAAACCCTTATCGCGCAGCGCGGCGATCAAGGCATCGACCGGCCCGGTGTCCGCAGCGGTGAGATAGGAGCGATAGAACGTCACCAGCGCGAGCGGCTTCCCCTCGCCGCCCGCCGGCGCAGCAATGACGCCGCGCGCGGGATCATAAAATCCCGTCTCGGGCACATCCATTTCGCCGACGACTGGCCCGGCATAGAGGCCCGAGGCCAGCGCGAGCTGCGCGATCGCGGCTTGGGCCGCGACCGGGCCGCCGGTGTCACAGAGCACCTTGAGCCGGCGCAGGGTCGAGACCGGCAAGGTCGAATACGCGTCGAGCCGCGTATCGTCACGGCCGTCGGCCGGCAGCACGGCCAGCACGATGTTGCGGTCCTTAGCAAGTTGCTGGAGCGTTGCGAGACCATACGGCCAATAGGATTCACCGCCGATCAGACGTACCAGAATGCCACGCGCATGGGAGAGCGTGCGCTCGATATAGGTGTCCACCGAGAGCGGATGACGCAGTTCCGCAAGATTTGCGAGCCGCAGCGACGGCAGGCTGGTACGGCCGCGCCGCCAGCCGGCCGCAAAGGCGGCAAGGTCGGAATCCGAATATGAGAGCACCACGAGATCGGCCGGGTCCTGGCCGATGTCCCTTGGCGTCGCGGTCTCCTCAAGACCGCGGCTCTCGCGGAAAACGACGTGCATCAGGTTGCTAGCCCTGACCTGATCGCGGCCTCGTCAATATCGCCGTGCTCGCCAATCATGACGAGTTTTGATTGCCTGACACCTGCGCCCCAGGGCTTGTCGAACTGGTGGCGCACACGCTCGCCGACCGCCTGCAGCAAGAGGCGCATCGGCTTACCCGCGATTGCGATATAGCCTTTGACGCGCAGCACGTTCTGCTCGCGCGCCAGGCGCTGAACGGAGGCGACCAGCGCATCGATATCGGCAACTTCCGGCAGGTCGATCACGACGGAAGCAAAATCGTCATGCTCATGCTCCTCTTCGCCGTCGTGATGCGAGGGACGCGCGGCAAGATCGTTCTCGGCGGCGGCGCCGAGACCGAGGATGACGCGCGCATCGATCGCGCCGTCGGTGACGGGAAGCATCGGCACGCGGCGCGGCATCTCGGCGGTGATCGCCGCCTTGGCGGCTTCGATCCCAGCGCTGCCGGCAAGATCGGCCTTGGTCAGCAGCACGATGTCGGCGCAGGCGATCTGGTCCTCGAACACTTCCGACAGCGGCGTCTCGTGGTCGAGATTGTCGTCCGCCGCGCGCTGCGCCTCGACTGCAATCGGGTCCGGCGCGAAGCGGCCAGCAGCGACGGCCTCAGCATCGGCCAGCGCAATCACGCCATCGACAGTGATACGCGAGCGGATCTCCGGCCAGTCAAACGCCTTCAGCAGCGGTTTCGGCAACGCCAGGCCCGAGGTCTCGATCAGGATGTGATCGGGCTTCACGGGGCGCGCCAGCAATTGCTCCATGGTTGGAATGAAATCGTCGGCGACGGTGCAGCAGATGCAGCCATTGGCGAGCTCGATGATGTTCTCCTCCGGGCAATTGGCGGCAGCGCACGACTTCAAAATCTCGCCGTCGACGCCCTCGCTGCCGAACTCGTTGACGAGCACGGCGAGCTTCTTGCCGTCGGCATTGGCGAGCAGATGCTGGATCAGCGTCGTCTTGCCGGAGCCCAGAAAACCGGTGATCACCGTGACCGGGACTTTTGCGAGCGAATTCATTCGGCGGCCTCCGGCACGACGGCGATGGGGGGAATGCGGGCAAGCGACTGCTTGCGGAAAATTTCGGGACGGCTGCGCCAGGGCACGAGGCCATCGGGCGCGGCCGCATAGGCCGCAGCGCCGGCGACCACGTCGCGCGCATTCGTCTCCGACAGGCGGCCATAGACATAGGACCAGCGGCCGGGCGCACTCAACGCGACCGAGCAGCCCTGGCTGCAGGCAGAGAGGCATTCGACCGGAACCACATTGACGCCATCGGGCACGCCGGCGCCCAGGATCGCGCCATGCAACCGCTTGCCCGGCGTGACGTCGCCTTCGCCAAGCGTCTCGCCGGCACGGCAGGTAATGCAGACGTGAAGTGTGACCGTCATCGCCTCTTCCAGAATAACAGCGGGAGGCGAAGAGGCGCACGAACCATTGTGAGAGGCCCGTTTCCCCGTCGCGGAACACCCCGTCCGCCGGTCCAAAATCGTCCGCGCTGGCAGGTCTCCCGGCTTGCGGAGCAGGGCTTTTGCCCTTCGATCCCCGCCTTCCCGATCCTGCTAGGGGTCAGTGGCTTCGGGCATCTCTCCGGTCACGGTCGCGGGGGCGGCTGCATTTTGGACCCAAATCTTGCCGATTCGGACCCTATCGCATTCCCTCTTCGCCTGTCATAGGACAGGAACCAGCGCAGGCCCACCATTTGCCGGTGGCCGCCACTTGTCAAGCCGAAGGACCGGGTACGATGACGCCTGAACCGGATATCCAAACGGGCGAGGAAACCGACGCCCGCCACGCCGCCAAAATGGCGAAGAAGAAGGCCGCCCGCGACAAGATCATGGCGACCAAGAGCGGCGAAAAAGGCCTCGTTATCGTCCACACCGGCGCCGGCAAAGGCAAGTCGTCCTCGGCCTTCGGCATGATCGTCCGCTGCGTCGCCCATGGCTTGCCCTGCGCGGTGGTGCAGTTCATCAAAGGCGCCTGGGACACCGGCGAGCGCCGCCTTCTCACTGGCCATTTCGGCGACCTCTGCCAATTCCACGCCATGGGCGAAGGTTTCACCTGGGAGACGCAGGACCGCGCCCGCGACATCGCCGCCGCGCGCGCCGGCTGGGACAAGGCGAAGGAGCTGATTCGCGACCCTGCGTTGCGCATGGTCGTGCTTGACGAGATCAACATCGCGCTACGCTATGATTATCTCGACGTCGCCGAGGTGGTCGAATTCCTGACGACGCAAAAGCCGCCGATGACGCATGTCGTGCTCACCGGGCGCAACGCCAAGGACGAACTGATCGAGATCGCCGATCTCGTTACCGAGATGACGCTGGTCAAGCATCCCTTCCGGTCCGGCATCAAGGCGCAAGCCGGCGTCGAGTTCTGATACGATCTCGCCATGGCGCGCGCGCTGATGATCCAGGGAGCCGGCTCGGACGTGGGCAAGTCGCTCATCGTCGCCGGCCTTGCGCGCGCTTTCACGCGGCGCGGCCTGCGCGTGCTCCCTTTTAAGCCGCAGAACATGTCGAACAATGCCGCCGTCACCATCGACGGCGGCGAGATCGGCCGCGCCCAGGCGCTTCAGGCGCTCGCCGCTCGCGTCGAACCGCACACCGACATGAACCCGGTGCTGCTCAAGCCGGAGACCGATGTCGGCGCGCAGGTCATCGTCCATGGCAAGCGCATCGCAACCGCGCGTGCGCGTGATTATGCGGCGATGAAGCCCTCGCTGATGGGCGCCGTGCTGGAGAGTTTCGCGCGCTTGAAGACGCGCGCCGATCTTGTGCTGGTCGAAGGCGCGGGCAGCCCGGCCGAGGTCAACCTGCGCAAGGCCGACATTGCCAACATGGGCTTTGCGCGCAAAGCCGACGTACCGGTCGTGCTGGTCGGCGACATCGACCGCGGCGGCGTCATCGCCCAGCTCGTCGGCATCAAGACGGTGATCGACCCCGACGATGCCGCGATGATCCGGGGCTTCGTCATCAACAAGTTCCGCGGCGATCCCACGCTGTTCGACGACGGCTACCGGCTGATCGAAGCGAAAACCGCATGGCGCGGCTTTGGCGTGCTGCCCTGGTTCGCGCGCGCCAGCGAGCTGCCGGCCGAGGACGCGCTGGGCCTGCGTGACGCGCGCAAGCCGGGCCAATGCAAGATCGCCTGCCTCGCCCTGTCGCGGATCGCCAATTTCGACGATCTCGACCCGCTCAAGCTCGAACCCGGCGTCGATCTCGTCATGGTGCGTCCGGGCGAAGCAATCCCCGGCGATGTCAGGCTGGTCATCATCCCCGGCTCCAAATCCACCCGCGGCGATCTCGCCTTCCTGCGCGCACAGGGCTGGGACATTGATGTCGTGGCGCATCACCGCCGGGGCGGCCATGTGCTCGGGCTCTGCGGCGGCTATCAGATGCTCGGACACAGCGTTGCCGACCCTGATGGCATCGAGGGACCTACGGGCGACACGCCGGGTCTCGGGCTGCTCGACGTGACAACGGAAATGAGCGCGGAGAAGACGCTGACGCGGGTCGCGGCCGTGCATGCCGCCACAGATCGGCCGATCGAGGCCTACGAGATCCACATCGGCCACACCGACGGGCCCGATCGCGCGCGGCCATTTGCGAAACTGAACGGCGAGCCGGAAGGCGCGATCTCGCGCGATGGCCGCGTCCAGGGCAGCTATCTGCACGGCCTGTTCACGTCGGATGATTTCCGCAAGGCATATCTGGCAAAGCTCGATATTCCCGCGGGTAACGAGCCCTATCATGCCAGGATCGAGAGCGCGCTCGATGCCCTCGCCGATCACATCGAAAGGCACCTCGACCTCGAAGGCCTGCTCGCGTTAGCGCGCTAGCACCTCGGCAAGGCGCGTCCATTCGGATTCGCTGCCGGGAAGCCCGAGGCGCAGCCATGCCGGCTCTCGCGCGAAAACGCGCGACCAGATCTGGGCGCGCGCGAGCTTTTCCTGCGCGGCCAGCGCGTTAGGTGTCTGGTAAAGACGAAACAGCGGCGTGCCCCCGATAAGCGTCCAGCCTTGCGACTGCGCCATGGCGTCGAGCCGAACACAATCGCGTGCGAGCCGCGCTGAGGTAGCCTCAGCCCAGGGATCGTCGCGCAAGGCGCGACAGCCGATTGCGATCGCCGCTCCCGAGACCGGCCATGGACCCGACATCGACGCAAGCTTGCCGATGTCCGCCGCATTGCCAATTGCAAAGCCAAGCCGAAGGCCGGCAAGGCCATAAAACTTACCGAACGAGCGCAGGATCAACAGCCCTGGCCGATCGGCTTCCGAAGCAAGCGACAGCTGCGGAACGGCGTCGGCAAAGCTCTCGTCGATCACGAGACGGCCGACGCGCGGCAGCAATGCGAGCAGATCCTTCGGCATATGGCGCCGGCCATCGGGATTGTTGGGATTGACGACGATCGCGAGGTCTGCGCCGGCCATCGCGTCAAATTCGCCGGCCTCCTGGACATCCCAGCCCGCGGCCGACAGGACCCCGGCATATTCGTTGTAGGTCGGCGCGAGAATGCGCGCGCGGCCAGGCGCCGCGAGCTGCGGCAACAATTGAATGGCGGCCTGCGCACCGCCCATCGCGACAACAGGTGCGCTCGTGCGGTAGGCGTACTGCGCGGCCTGATGCAAGGCATCGATTTCGGCGCGCGACGGCAACGCGCCCCAGGCGCGCGTGCTTACCTCGCCTACGGGATAAGGCAGCCGGTTGATCCCTGTCGAGAGGTCGATCCAATCCTCTGCGCGTCCGCCAAAACGCTGCTGGGCCAAATCGAGATTTCCACCGTGCTCGCGCATCCCCCGTTCTTTCACGCGAAGGCCAGGATCGCAAGCACCGCGGCGAGAAGCAGCATGGACCTGCGATAGACCGCCAATCCATGATTGATGTCCGCAGCGAGCGGATCGCGCGCGCCCTCGTTGAGCCAGGGCTCGTTCGTGACGCTGCCGTGATAGATGCGGGGGCCGCTCAGCCGCACACCGAGCGCGCCAGCCATGGCCGCTTCCGGCCAGCCGGCGTTGGGCGAGCGGTGGCGGCGCGCATCGCGCCTCATGCACGACAGCGCCTCTAATCGCCGCTGCGCCAGCAGCACGAAGAGGAAGCCAGTCACGCGCGCCGGAACGAAATTGGCGACATCGTCGATGCGCGCTGCGGCCCAGCCGAACGCTTCGTGCCGCTCGCTGCGATGGCCGATCATGGAGTCGAGTGTGTTGATCGCCTTGTAGCCGAGAATGCCGGGGAGGCCGAACACCGCGCCCCAGAACACCGGCGCCACGATGCCGTCGGAGGCGTTCTCGGCAAGGCTCTCGATTGCCGCGCGTGCGATGCCGGGCTCATCGAGCGCCGCGGGATCGCGGCCGACGATGCGCGAGACCGCGTCGCGCGCGCCGGCGATGTCGCGAGCCTGCAAGGGCGTCGCGACAGCCGCGACATGGTCATGCAGCGAGCGCAGCGCGACCAGGGGCCAGGCCAGGACGCCGACCAGCGCGATCTGAATCCAGCCCCAGGGAAGCACGGACTGAAGCACCCAGCCGAGCGCGATTGAGACCGCGATCACCGCGAGCGCTCCGGCAACGCCGGCGGCGCGGCGAAACGCCGGCGGGTCAGACGCGCGATTCCAGGCGGTGTCGACAGTCGCAATCAGGCGGCCCAGCCAGGTCACGGGATGGCCGATCCGCGCGAACAGCCACGACGGCCAGCCCAGCAGGGCATCCGCCGCCATCGCCACCACCATCGCCCCCGCAAAGCCCACACGCGCCTCCTGTTCCGCCCCTGTTGCGCAAAGCGAAGGCAGAGCGCAAGCCCCTACAGGCCCGATTTCGGCTTTGTCTTTGGCCGTGTTTGGTGATTAGTCAGGGCTGATAGGAGACCTTCATGGCCGTCATCTTGATCACGGGCGGAGCGCGATCGGGCAAGAGCACGCGTGCGGAAGCGCGCGCGAGGGCCTTTCCCGGGCAGCCCGTCTATGTCGCGACGGCCGAGGCGCTCGATGCCGAAATGGAGACGCGCATCGCCACGCATCGTGCGCGGCGCGGAACTGACTGGATCGAGCGCGAGGTGCCGCTTGATCTCGTGCCGGTGCTGGTCGCAAGCGATGGCGGCGGCGCAAGGCTGGTGGATTGCCTGACGCTGTGGCTCTCGAATCTGATGCATGCGGAGCGCGATTGGGAGAGCGAGGTAAAAGAGCTTGCCGGCACCCTGCCCAAGCTGAAAAGCCCGGTTGTTCTCGTCACCAACGAGGTCGGTCTCGGCATCGTTCCTGACAACGCCCTGGCACGCAGCTTTCGCGACGCCGCCGGCCTCATGAATCAGACTATCGCGGTGGCTGCCGACGAGGTCGAGTTCGTCGTCGCCGGCCTGCCGATGAAACTGAAATGATGCCGCGCGCCGAATTTCTGCGAGACGTCATCGCCGATCTCAGGATGGCGGCATCGTTCGTCACGATCCTGCCGGCGGCATCGTCGAAGCCTGCAGGCGACGGCGCCATCGCGCGTGCAACCTGGGCGCTGCCCGTCGCGGGACTGCTGGTCGGACTTGCCGGCGCGCTGGTCTATAAGATGTGCAGCCGGTTCGGACTGACGCCGAACCTTGCCGCCCTGCTGGCGCTGGCCGCCACCGCCCTCATCACCGGCGCGCTACACGAGGATGGGCTTGCCGATACCGCCGATGGCCTCGGCGGCGGCCGAACGCGCGAGCGCAAGCTCGAGATCATGCGCGACAGCCGGATTGGGACCTATGGCGTCTGCGCGCTGATCCTGTCGTTCGGCCTGCGCTGGAGTGCGCTCGCGGCGATCGCCAATCCATGGACGGTCACGTTGGCGCTGTGCGCGGCGCACATCGCAGCCCGCGCAGGCGTGCCGGCCTTCATGTCGCTTGTCCCGCTGGCGCGACCGGATGGGCTTTCGGCGAGCGCGGGGCCGCCGCCGGGCCGCAGTGTCGCCATCGCCTTCGCACTTGGGACACTCGCTCTCGCCCTCGCGCTCGGGCCGGGCAAGGCGCTGGTCGCCCTGATCCTGCTGTCGCTCGCCGGGTTCATGCTGGCGCGGCTCGCCATCCGCCAAATCGGCGGGCAAACCGGCGATATCCTCGGCGCGTTCGAGCAGACAGGCGAGATCATGATCCTGCTGGTTGCCGCGGCCTTCCAGATCGGACGCTGACCCATGGTCGAGTTCGACGACGCCTTCCGCCGACAATTACGCGAGCTGTTCGTATGGCGCCGGGACGTCCGGCGTTTTCGCAGCGATCCGTTACCACGCGGCGCGGTGGAGCGCCTGATCGAGACCGCCTGTCTCTCGCCATCGGTCGGTCTCAGCCAGCCCTGGCGCTTCGTCACGGTCGACGACGCCGCACGGCGCCAGGCCGTGATCGACGACTTCCAATCGTGCAATGCCGATGCGTTGAACGCCTATACCGGCGAGCGCGCGACCCGCTATGCCACGCTGAAGCTGGCGGGTCTCGAACAGGCTCCTGGCCACCTCGCCGTGTTTGCCGACAAGGCCAGCGACATCGGTCACGGCCTCGGCCGTGCCACCATGCCGGAGACGACGGAATATTCGGTCGTCGCGGCGATCACCGCGATGTGGCTCGCCGCGCGCGCCGAAGGCATCGGGCTCGGCTGGATCTCGATCCTGAATCCTGCGCGCGTTCACGCCATTCTTGACGTGCCGGAATCATGGAAGTTCATCGCCTATCTCTGCATCGGCTATCCGGAAGTCCAATGCGACCAGCCCGAACTGGAGCAGGCGAAATGGGAGCACCGGCGCAGTGCGGACGAGTTTACGCTGAGGCGCTAGTAGAGACCAGCGTATCGAAACGCTCTCGATGCCTGAAGGTGAAGGCCGGAAATCGCGACTCTTCGCGGCGTATCAAATTCGCGGCAGAGCGAATCGAACTTATCCCGATTCATCAATCCGACCCTACCTCAGTATGGTCTCGCCATACCCGCGCACAATAGCGACAACCAAGTGCTCAGTGCTAGCTATGAACGCGAAGTGAAAAGCAACGGAACCGGCCCCGCGAGCCGGCAGTTGCGGGACAAGTCCGGCGGTGTAGCGTCCGCCGGCTTTTCTCCTAGCGAACGGCGCAATGCCGCTCCAGTACTTGGTGTCTACTGTCACAGTTGGCTGCAGAGAGTACGCCATGAGAAACATCGCCGATGTCCTCGTGCGGTTTTGGCAAGCGAGCCAGCCCGCATCCGATACTCAGGTTGAGGCTATGGCCGAAAACCGAGATCAATCCAGCATGGCCGATTTTGTCCGCATTCTGCAGGCCTACGATCAAAACCAGTGGAGCGACCGCGCCCGCCCGGTTCTTCAGCAGGTCGCCCGGCCGGCAATGTGCCGCCGGCCGGCCAACACGCCACACAAGGGATCAACTTCCTTGGTGTGGGACCTGTGATCATTGCGCTGTCATGAGCCGGACGTTTTAACGACGAGCTTTATGTTTAGCAGGTTGACGCCCTTGAATGGGTTCGGCGCGCTTTCGATTGTGCCCGTACCCGTGGCGTTCGCATAAGCACCTGTGCCCGATAGGATCGTGTATTCGCCCGTTGACTTGCCGTCTTTGGCCGAACCGGTGTAGCGCGCCGTAATCGAGCCTTCCTCGAACGTGTAAGTGCTGTAGCCGAAGAAGGGGCCCGACCCTTTGAGCAAGTCCGAAGTATTGACGAACTCTTTCACTCCGATACGGCCGTCGTTGAAAACGGCGACCCCAAAGAATTTACCTGACACAACCGTCTGTCCTTCGACGTTTGCGGCCTCGATGACCTTGAGATCAATGGGCTTCGTGACCAGCTTGAACTCAAGCACCCGCTCGCCCGCTACAGCGGTTGACGCCGCGACGATCAATGCTACGCCAGAAAGGAAAAAGCTGAGAGACTTCCGCATAGGCTCCTCCTGCGCTTGTTGGAATCAAGTCGAGAAGTGTCGGCGAGCTACACATCACGCCGCCGCTTTTTGCAGCGGCACGAAAGAGAGCCCTCGGCGACGCCCCGGCAGCGGCTGAAGCTCTCTGGTCCTAAGCGCGAAGTCGGGACGCAAGTATGAGTCCTGAGCGATCGGAAGAAAGTTCAGTTTTCGTCACGGTATAATAGTATCCCTAGCCTCCGCACGTCTGCGCCCGCCGGCTTCGTCCTCCTCGCGGCCAAAACGCTCGACCAGGAAGTCGATGAACAGACGCACCTTGACCGACAAGTGCCGCGTCGGCGGATAGACCGCGTAGAGCGCGAGCGGCGGCGCGAAATAGTTGTCCAGCACCGTCCGCAGCTCGCCCTTCTTCAACGCATCCGCGGCGATGAACTCGGGCAGCAGCGCCAGCCCCCTGCCGTTGATCGCGACGTCGCGCAGCACCTCGGCGTTGTTGACGCAGAGCGACCAGGCCGGCTGGATCCAGTGATCGCCATCAGTGCCGGTCAGCTTCCACTGATTGCCGGTGAGCAGGAAGCCGTAGGTTAGCGCGGCGTGCTCGCGCAGATCCTGCGGATGTATAGGCGTGCCGTGACACGCCAGATAATCCGGCGAAGCGCAGATCATGCGCGCCACCGGCATGATCTTGCGCGCGATCAGGCTGGAGGATTCCAGCTCCGCGATCCGCAACGTCACGTCAAATCCGTCCTGGACCGGATCGAGCAAATCGTCGCTGAGCACGATCTGGAGCTGCAACTCGGGATAGCGCGCCATGAAATCGGCGAGCACCGGCCCCAGCCGCATCGTGCCGAACGACATCGGTGCGTTGACGCGCAACAGGCCCCGTGGCGCCGACTGGGCCTGCGTCACCGCCTGGTCGGCAGCCTCGATCTCCGAGAGGATCACCACCGCACGCTCGAAATAGCGCTGGCCGTTCTCGGTCGGGCTCGCGTGCCGCGTGGTCCGGTTCAGGAGCTGGACGCCGAGGCTCTCCTCGAGGTCGGCGATGTATTTGCTGATCGCCGAGCGCGACAGCCGCAACTGGCGGCCGGCTTCCGCAAAGCTGCCGCTTTCGACCACTTTTACGAAGGCCCGCAGGCTGGCCACCTTGTCCAATCGCTCGGCCTATTGTTTCCAATTCATAGACATAGCCGTCATATTTGCATGGATTGTCTCCGATCCAAAGCGGAACGATATTTGCGACCAGAGCAAGACGCTCCCCGAATTTTGGAGGACGACAATGTCTGGACTGCACCATGTCACCGCGATCGCCGGCGATCCCATGAGGAATTTCGGCTTTTACACCCGGGACCTCGGCCTGCGCTTCGTCAAGAAGACGGTCAATTTCGACGACCCTGCCACCTATCACTTTTATTACGGCGACGAGACCGGCCGCCCCGGCACCATCCTGACCTTCTTCCCGTGGGCCGGCGTTTCGGCCGGCCGCCGCGGTGTCGGCGAAACCCATCAGACCGCCTTCCGCGTGCCGCAGCGCTCGCTCGCCTACTGGACGCAGCGCTTCATCGAGAAGGGCATTGCTCACGAGGCCTTGGAGAAGCGCTTCGGTGAGTCCGTGCTGCCGTTCAGCGACCCCGACGGGATGGCGCTCGCGCTAGTCGGCATTCCCGGCGCCGAGAACGAGCCAGGCTGGAGCAATGGCGACGTGCCGGCCGAGCATGCGATCCGCGGCTTCCACGGCGTGACCCTGCTGCTCGACAGCGCAGTGAAGACGGCGGCCGTCCTCACCGACGTGTTCGGCTTCAAGGAGACCGCGCGCGAAGGCTCGGTGATCCGCTTCAAGGCAGCGGGCGATGCCGAAGGCAGCGTCGTCGATATCTACGAAGCCAAGGGCTTCTTGCGGGGACATCAGGGCGGCGGCTCGGTGCATCACATTGCCTTCCGCGCGGCCGACGACGCCGAGCAGGGCCAGATGGCGCAAAAGCTCGTGAGCAATCACGGCCTGCGCCCGACCGAGCAGAGGGACCGCAACTACTTCCGCTCGATCTACTTCCGCGAACCCGGCGGCGTGCTGTTTGAGATCGCGACCGTCATCCCTGGCTTCGCCGTCGACGAACCCGTCGCGACCCTGGGCCGCGACCTGAAGCTGCCTGGCTTCCTCGAAGCGCACCGCAAGCAGATCGAGGAAGTGTTGCCCAACCTTGAAGAGAGTGTGTCATGACCGAGCGTTCATTCATCCATCGTTTCGAGCCCGCGACCAACGCGGGCTCGGCCCCACTCCTGCTGCTGCACGGCACCGGCGGCGACGAGAACGACCTGCTCGGCCTCGGCCGCATGATATCGCCCGGCGCCGCACTGCTCTCGCCGCGCGGCCGCGTGCTCGAGCACGGCATGCCGCGCTTCTTCCGCCGCCTTGCCGAGGGCGTGTTCGACGAGGACGATTTGCGCCGGCGCGCACACGAACTCGCCGACTTCGTCACGGAGGCGCGGCAACGTTACGGCCTCGCAGCGCCCGTCGCGGTCGGCTTCTCCAACGGCGCCAATATCGCTGCCGCGCTGTTGCTGCTGGAGCCGGACGTGCTTGCAGGCGCGATCCTGTTGCGCGCCATGGTGCCGTTGTCGGATCCGCCAAAAGCCAATCTTGCAGGCAAGCCAATCCTGCTGTTGTCCGGGCAAGGCGACCCGATCGTGCCGGCTGGCAATTCGGCCCATCTCGCGGCTCTGCTCTCGCAAGCCGGCGCGAGCGTCACCCACAGGGTCCTGCCCGCAGGCCACCCATTGTCGCAAGCCGACATCACGCTGGCCCGCGACTGGATCGGCAATGTCGACGCCAGGGCAGCATGATCAAAGCAGCGGCGCATCGCTTTCCAACGGTGCGCCGCCGCGTCAATCGAACCAGCCGCGCCGCTTGAACCAGATCAGCGGCAGCACGCCGCTGGCAATCACCGCAAGCCAGGCCAACGGATAGCCGAAGGTCCAGTCCAGCTCTGGTATGTGCTTGAAGTTCATGCCCCAGATGCCGACCAGGATGGTCGGCGGCACGCCGACGACGGAGACGATCGTCAGGATCTTGAACAGCTCGTTCTGCTGGATGTTGACGAAGCCGAGCACCGCATCGAGCAGCAACTGGATCTTGTCGGACAGTCGCGTCTCGTAGTCACTGAGCGAAACGACGTCCTTCGAGACCGCCTCGAGACGTTTCTTCGACGCCGCTTTGATCCATTCACTGCCGACATCGCCGGCAAACGAGGCAACGCGGCCGACCCCGAGCAGGACATCGCGCGCCTTGGCCAGCCGATCGGCCAACTCGCCGATATTCTCCAGCGCCTCGCGCATCCTACGGCTGGAGCGCACCGGCCGTTGGGTGCGAACCAGCCCGCCCCTAAAGACGCCCCGCGAGAGCCGGTCCACCTTCGCGCCGAGATGCTCCAGGACATCGGCGCCACGGTCGATCATGGCCTCGAGCAGGCTGGTGAACACGCACATGCCGTTCTCCAGGCTGTCGTCGGAGCCGATGCGCTCGCCGACCTCGTCGAAGATCGGCAGCTCCGCAAAGCGCACCGTCACCAAGACATGCGGGCCAATGACGAACCCCACCGGCGTGATCTCGGCCTCGTTGTTCTCGCTGGGCCGGAGCGCCGGCGAGCTGAGATAGAGCGTCCCGTGGTCGAGGATCAGGCGGCTCGACGCCTCGATCTCGCTGAGGGACTCTTCCGAGGGAATGCGGATCCCGAGCAGTCGTTCGACGAACTGCTTTTCCTCGTCATTCGCGTTCAAGAGATCGGCCCAGATAATCTCCGAGGGCATTTCCGCGCCGATGCCGTGCCAGTCGTCAGACGGCCACCTGTAAAGCTTAAGCAAGAACCGAACTCCGTGGCCGCGTCGTCATGCCGGATGGTCCATCCGGCCTTCATCCGTGCGGCTAACGCATGAGGGTTCCAAACGTTCAATGCCCTTGCGGCGCAGCTCCTTCGTCGCCGGCCCCACTCTGGACAGTTCGGCTTCCCGGTTGCTCCCTCACTTTGTCACACACGCTTTGGTAGTTACGAAAAAGGTTATTCTTCCAAATGAATCGACTCACGCGCCAACCACTATCCACAGCAGCCTAGCGATGGGTGACCTTACGTCCGCTTCCTGGTCACAACCGGACATAAGGGTTTGCCCGAAAGCGGAGTCGGCGTCGGCGCGGCCCCTCTATTTAGCGCTTGCAGAGCGCGTAGGCGACATCATCGGAATTGCGACGGCTGACGGAGGAAGGATCGCGTCGGCCGCGGCAATCACTCACCTGAAGGGCCCGCCTGTCTGCTTCGGGTCATCCGCGCCGTTTAGCCGCTTGGCCGGCTGCTTCCGGTCCGTCTTCATGAGCCGACGCTAGCGAACCAGCCCGGCGAGGCTATGGAGCAGGATCAGACACCTCGACCGCTCCCTCATGCCAAATCCCTTGGCACCTGCAACTAAATGCGTAGACTGGCCTCGATCGATCCAGGAGGGAAACTTGGCGATCGAGCGGCCAAACCGACGGTTGACCACGATCCTCGCGGCCGATGTAGTCGGCTATAGTCGGCTGGTGGGAACTGACGAGGAAGGTACGCTCGATCGCCTCCGAGTCATCCGCAAGGACTTGATCGATCCTGTCATCGCGGCCCATCGCGGACGCATCGTCAAGACCACTGGAGATGGCTTCCTGGCCGAGTTCGCCTCGGTGGTGGATGCAGTTCGCTCGGCGGTCGATGTGCAACGGGCTATGGTCGACAGCAACGCCGGCCTGGCACCGGATAGGCGTATCGAGTTCCGCATTGGCATCAACCTTGGCGACGTGGTCGTGGAGGACGATGGCGACCTCATGGGCGATGGGGTCAATGTGGCGGCGCGATTGGAGCAGATTGCCGAGCCTGGTGGTATCTGCCTGTCTAGTGCGGCCTATCACCAAGTACGTGGCAAAATGGACGTCGCCGCGCAAGATCGCGGCCAGCAGCAACTGAAGAACATCGCCGAGCCGGTGCAGGTCTACTCGCTTTCACCCATGCGCGCCGCAGCAACGGCGCCGCCCACGGCCATCGCACCGCGGCTCTCCATCGTGGTCCTGCCCTTCGTCAACCTCGATGGCAACAGCGAGCAGGACTACTTCGTCGACGGTATCACTGAAAGTCTCACAACCGACCTGTCGCGCATTCCTGGAGCCTTCGTCATAGCTCGCAACACCGCCTTCACCTTCAAAAGCAAGGCAGTGGACGTCCGCGTAATCGGCCGCGAGCTTGGTGTGCGCTACGTGATGGAAGGCAGCGTGCAGGGCGGCGGCGACCGCGTACGCGTCAACGCGCAGCTCATCGACACGGAAACCGGCGCGCACCTTTGGGCCGAACGTTTCGACAAGCCGCGCGCCGACATCTTCGACATGCAAGATGAGATCACCACGCGCCTCGCCCGGACCGTGGGCATCCAGCTCGTTGCCGCGGAGGGCCGCCGGGCCGAGCGTGAACGGCCGAACAACATGGATGCCGTAGACTTGGCGATGCGCGGCTGGGCAATCCTCAACCAACCCTTGTCGCTGCGCCGCGACCGCGCGGCGTGTGACCTGTTCGACGCGGCGCTCAGGTTGGACCCTCGCAATGTCGAGGCGTTGGTCGGTCTCGCCTTCTATCATGGCAACGAACTTCGCACCTTTGCCTCGACCAATCGCGAGGAACAGCTACGTATCGCCCATACCGCGATCACTCAGGCATTGACGCTTGCTCCCGGCAACGCGCTGGCCCATTTCGTACACGCCAATGTCCTGCATGTCTCGGGCGCGACGGAGCGGTCGCTGCGCGAGCTTGAGTTCGCAATCGCGCTGGATCGCAATCTGGCCTGGGCCCATGCCGACGCAGGCTTCATGAAGGTGCTACTCGGACGCGCGGAAGAGGCAGAAGCCGATCTCATGAACGCAATCCGGCTGAGCCCCCGCGATCCCGGACTGGATCGCTGGCTTGCCCTGCTTGGGATCGCCGACCTCTTCCTCGGCCGGCTCGATTCAGCCCTCGACCGGCTACGTAGATCAGTTGAAATAAATCCTAATGTCGCCATGCCGCATTTCTTCCTGGCCGCGGCCTCAGCGCTCAGCGGTCGCGCTACGGAGGCGCGGGAGGCCCGGAATGCCGGGCTTCGGCTGGACCCGAACTTTACCGTCGCTAGATTTCGCAACGAGCGGCGCAGTGAAAACCCGACCTTCCTGGCCCAGCGCGAGCGCATTTACGAGGGCCTAAGCTTGGCAGGTGTGCCGGAAGGATAGGCTCGCAGCGAGACGGTCCTGTCTGCATCGGGTCAAAGGCGTTGTTCTGGCTGCCCGCTAGTCACTTCCGGTCTGCACCGATAGGCGGACGATTTTGGAGGGTGTCACCATCCACGTGAGGCAGCCGGGGCGAGCGAAGAGCCGCCGGGCTCCTGAACGCAAGATGCGAGACAGAAGCTCTGCGCCAATGTCTCAGTTGGGTCACAAAGGCGGCACCCGCGGACGGGCCCGGTGTCCGCGTTACCATCGAAAGCAGCGATCAAAGTCATCAATGCAAGGCTGATCGCTTGCCTGCCGGTGAGGTCCAAGGCGCCAGTAAACCGGGCGGCGGCTTGCGCTTGTTGGAGGCCTGCTCATAGGCGTAGGCCAGGCGCAGCAGCTTGTGCTCGCTCCAGGCACGGCCTGCGAAGGTGACGCCGAGCGGATAGTCTGGCGTGTCCTTGCCGTCGATCGTTCCCGAGATGAAGCCTCCGGGCACCATGACGCTGGGATAGCCTGCCCTCGCGGCGATCGCGGCGCCGGTGGCGCCTGGGAACAGCACCGCATCGAGCTTGTGCTCGTTCATGTAGGCATCCATGCCGCGCGTCTTGGCCGAGAGCAGATCCATGGCGCGCGCCGATTTGTACTCGCGCTCGCTGAGATCGCCCCTGGTCATGTCGGCGGCGAGGAAATGATCTTGGCCAAAACGCAGCGCCCTCTCCGCGTTCGCTTCGTTGAAGGCCACGATGTCGGCGATGCTCTTGATGTCCGTGTTTGTGGCCCATGTGTTCAAATAGAGATTGAGGTCGTGCTTCAACTCGTAGAGGAAGACGACCGGCGGCCTTGCGACAGTGCCTTTTTGCTCGCTCAACGGATTGCGGTTGAGCACGGCCATGGTGGTGCCCGGTCCGCCGATCCAGCCGAGCGTCGGCATATTGGCGCGCACGATGACGGCGCCAAGATCCTCCAGCACCTTGATCGTCTCGGTCATGACCTTGACCCTGTCGGGCAGCAGCTTGCCGTAGAAGCAATCGTTCAGCGGGTCAGCCGGGTCGCTCGGCACGCCAATGCGCGCACCGTTCATCGCATCCCGCGCGAGCCCCGCAGTGTAATCGGCCGGCCGCCGCTGCTTTTGCGTGGCCGGATCGAGCGGGTCCTTGGCCGCCAGCACGTTCAGCAGCATCGCCGCGTCGCGTACTGTGCGCGTCATCGGCCCTGCAGTGTCCTGGCTGTGCGCGATCGGCACGATGCCGGCACGGCTGAGCAGCCCGACGGTCGGCTTGACGGTGACGAGGCCGTTCAGGCTGGCGGGGAACAGCAGCGAGCCCGAGGTCTCGGTGCCAATAGAAGCTGCGCACAGGCCTGCCGCCACCGCCACCGCCGAACCCGCGCTCGAGCCTCCGGGAGTGAGGATCGGGATGCCATGCTCGCCCATCAGCGCCGGCGCATAAGGATTCTTCACTTGACCACCCAGCGACGAGTAGCCGCCGGGCATGTCGACCGCGAGCATGTTGGAGAACTCGGTCAGGTTCGCCTTGCCGAGGATCACTGCGCCCGCGTCCCGCAGCAGCTTGACGATCGTTGCATCGTCCCGAGCGCGCGCGCCTTCCAGCGCCAGCGCGCCCGCCGTCGTCGGCTGTTTGTCTCCGGTCGCGATGTTGTCCTTCACCAGAATCGGGACGCCCGCCAGCGGCCGCCTGGCCGTCGGTCTGCTGGTGTCCAGCTTGCCCGCGATCGCGAGCGCGTCGGGATTGAGCGCGCGCACGGCGTTGAGCGCAGGCCCGCCGCGATCGTAGGCCTCGATGCGCGCGAGATAGGCTTTGGTCAGCGCCGTCGCGGTGATCTGCCCACTGGCCAGCGCCTGAGCGATATTGCTCAGTGGCGCATCATCGAGCTTCAGAGGGGTCGTTGCCTCGGCGCTAGGGGCAGCCGCGACCATGCCAGCGTCGCGGCAGGATGGCTTCTTCACGGCGTGCCTCGCCTGACGGCGCGTCCCGAACCATGAGGCCGCGATGATGATATATTGCCAGTGTTTTGCCCGACGGGTCAACGTCCGAGCGCATCGCGCCGACCACCGAACCGCGCAACGCGTAAACCATTGAAATGACTATCCACGCCTACTGTGCATGGGGTTGTTTTTCAGGTTTTTGTTTTGGACACGGCAAACGATTGACCTCTTCCCGATGGGGAGAGGTCAAAATGGAAGGGATAGGCTCGACTTCAGCCGGCCCCTACTCCCAATACCAGGTCGAGAAATCATTCTCGTATTGCGGGACGTCCTTCCAGACGCCCTTCAGTTTCTTGTTGGTGATGGTGATCAGCTGCGGCTGGTACAGGTAGGCGGAGACGGCGTCGGTGGCCAGCATGCGCTGGGCGTCGCCGAGAAGTTTTGCACGAGCCGCCTCATCCGGCGTGGACACGATCTGCTTGTAGAGCGCGTTGAAGGTTTCGTTGTTGTAGCCGAGATAGTAGTCCGGCTCGGTGATCTTGACGAGGTCGAACGGCTCGACATGGCTGACGATGGTGAGGTCGAAATTGTGCGGACCATTGCCGGCGAACACCTGCGACAGCCATTGCGCCCATTCGACGTTCTCGATTTTGGCGACGATGCCGACCTTGGCGAGCTGGGCCGCGACGATCTCGCCGCCCTGCCGCGCATAGGACGGCGGCGGCAGCTTCAGCGAAAGCTCCAGCGGCGTGGCGACGCCGGCCTCGGCGAGCAGCTTCTTGGCCTTGTCGGGATCGTAGGGATTGATGCCGGTGGTGTCGACATAGCCGAGCGCGCCCGGCACGTAGAAGCTGCCGATCGGCGTGCCGAAACCGTCGACGGCGCCGTCGATCATCGCTTTGCGGTCGATCGCGGCGAGGATGGCGCGGCGGACGCGGACGTCGTCCAGCGGTTTCTTGCGGTGGTTGATCGCGACGATGGTCTTGGCCCTGGAGCCGCCGACCAGCACCGTGAACCGTGGATCGGCCTTGAACTGGGCGATGCTGCGCTGGGCCGACACGCGCGGGAACGCATCGACGTCGCCCGAGAGCAGCGCGGCGATCTGCGCCGCCGGATCCGAGATGAAGCGGATCGTCACCTTGGACAGCTTGATCGCGGCGGCGTTGCGATAGTCGGCCCACTTGCTCAGGGTGATCGAGGAGCCCTTGGCCCAGGCCGCTAACTGGTAAGGCCCGGTGCCGACCGGCTGTGTGATGTTGGTGGCAGCGCTCTTCGGCTCGACGATCGAACCGCTGGCCTGCCCGAGCAGGAACGGCAGGTTCGGCTCGGAATTCTTCAGCGTGATCACGACCGTGTCGGCGTCGGGCGCGGCAACGGACTCGAAGCTCTGGAACAGGCTCTTGTCTTTATTGGTGCTGGTCGGCACGGCGTTGCGCTCGAACGAAAACTTCACCGCGGCGGAATCGAACGGCTCGCCGTTGTGGAATTTGACGCCCTTGCGCAGCTTGAACGTATAGGTCTTCAGGTCGGGCGAGGCGCTCCAGTTTTCGGCCAGCAGCGGCGAGACGGAGCCGTCCTCGTTGATCTTGGTCAGCGTCTCATAGATGTTGTAGAGCGTGACCTCGGCGATCGCGGCGGCGGCGGCGTTGGTGGGATCGAGGCCCGGCGGCTCCAGCGCCATCGCCATGACGACGCTGTCCTTCTTGCTCTGCGCCAGCACCGGCAACGGCGCTGCGGCAAGCACGGCGGCGAATGCAACGATCGATAATTTCCTGAACATGCGTAACTCCCCGGCCATCTCTGTTCTTCAAGCCTACGCCAATCCTGCCCTGGAGACTAACCTTCCAGGGTCGGCCGGGGCAACGCCATCACCGCCTCCGTCTTGTGGCAGGCGGCAAGGTGCCCCTCGCCTACTTGGCGTAACTCAGGCAGGATCGCGCGGCAATGCTGGTCAGCGAGGGCACAGCGCGCGCCGTAGGGGCATCCGGTCGCCGCCGCCGATTGCGAGGCGATCGCCTGGGCCCCGCGCCGCCGCCGACGGCCGCCGGCGCGTGCCCGCGGCACGGCATCCAAGAGCGCGCGCGTATAGGGATGGGCGCAGTGCTCGAACAGGTCCTGCGGCCGGCCCTGTTCGACGATCCGGCCGAGATACATCACCGCAACCTCGTCGCAGAGATAGTCGACGACGGCGAGATCGTGGCTGATCAGGATGTAGCTGAGACCGAACTGCTCCTGGAGGTCCTGCATCAGGTTCAACACCTGCGCCTGCACGGAGACGTCGAGCGCGGAGACCGGCTCGTCGGCGACGATCAGCTTCGGCTGGGTGATCAGCGCACGCGCAATGGCGATGCGCTGGCGCTGGCCGCCGGAGAATTCGTGCGGATATTTGTCCATGTCGGCGTCGCGCAAGCCGACCTGGCGCAGCACTGCGGCGACGCGTTCGCGGAATTTGGTGCGATCGGCCTCCTCCAGCACGGTGAGGGGCTCGGCGACGATGCGGGCGATGGTTTGGCGCGGATCCAGCGAGCCGTAAGGGTCCTGGAACACCATCTGGAAATCACGCCTGGCACGGCGCAGTTCATCGGCAGAGATGCGGTTGAGATCGCGGCCGAGCAGCGCGACCTGCCCTGACGTCGGCCGCTCCAGCGCCATCACCAGCCGCGCGAAGGTCGACTTGCCGGAACCGGATTCGCCGACGACGCCGAGGCTCTTGCCCGCGGCGACCTGCACGCTGACGCCGTTCAGCGCGCGCACCTGCCCCGGCGGGCGAAACAGGCTTTCGCGCGGCAGCGTATAGCGCTGCTCGAGATCCTTCACCTCGAGAAGCAATCCGGCGGCGGTCATGCGGTCAGCGCTCCGACACGTTCGCCCATCGATACGTCGGTCCTGATGCAACGCACGCCATGGCCAGGTCCGACGTCCACCATCGGCGGCAACGCGGCACGACACTGATCGATCACCAGGGGACAGCGATCGGAGAAGGTGCAGCCGGACGGCAAATCGGCGAGCTCCGGCACTGTGCCCGAGATCGTGTTCAGCCGCGTCCCCTTGCGCGCACCGAGCTTCGGCCGGGCGCGGAACAGGCCCTGCGTATAGGGATGCCCCATGCGCCGGAACACCTCGTCGGTCGGCCCGCTCTCGACGACGGTGCCGCCATACATCACCATCATGCGCTGCACGTTCTCGGCGATGACACCGAGATCGTGCGAGATCAGGATCATCGACATGCCGCGCTCCTCGACGAGATCAGCGATGAGGTCGAGGATCTGGCCTTGGATGGTGACGTCGAGCGCGGTGGTCGGCTCGTCCGCGATCAAGAGGTCCGGCTCGCAGGCGAGCGCCATCGCAATGGTGACACGCTGGCGCTGGCCGCCGGAAAACTGGTGCGGATAGGCGTCGACGCGCCTGATAGCATCGGGCAGGCCGACCCGGTCGAGCAAGGCGATGGTCTCGCGCCGCGCCTGTGAGGCCGAATATTTCTTGTGACGCCGCAGCGGCTCGGCGACCTGATGGCCGATCGTGTGCATCGGATTGAGCGCGGTCATCGGCTCCTGGAAGATCATGCTGATGCGGTTGCCGCGCAGGCGGCAATAATCCGCATCCGAAAGCCCGACGAGCTCGTTGCCATCCAACTTGATGCTGCCGCCGACCACTGCGCTGTCCGGCAGCAGCCCCATCAGCGATAACGCCGTGACCGACTTGCCGCAGCCGGATTCGCCGACGAGCCCGAGCGTCTCGCCGCGCTTGAGGGCAAAGCTGACGCCACGCACGGCCTGCGCCGGCCCGCGGCTGGTGTTGAGGCGCACGCCCAGATCAGCGACCTCGATCAGTGGCATGGTTGCGGAATCAGCCATCGTTACCGCTCCCGCGCCAGTCTGGGATCGAGCAGGTCGCGCAATCCGTCACCAAGCAGATTGAGACCGAGCACCGCGACGGCGATCGCAGCGCCGGGATAGACCGCGAGCATCGGCGACTGGAACAGCAGCGTCTGCGCGTCGTTCAGCATGCGGCCCCATGACGGCTGCGGCGGCTGAGTGCCGAGGCCGAGATAGGACAGTGCGGCTTCGGCGAGAATGGCAAGCGCGAACTGGATGGTGACCTGCACGATCAGGATCGACAGGATGTTGGGCAGCACGTGCTCGATCGTGATGCGGAAGCGCCCCTTGCCCGCCGCGCGCGCGGCCAGCACGAATTCGCGCGCCCAGATCGCGTTGGCCGAACCGCGCGTCAGCCGCGTCAGCGTCGGGATCTGGAAGATACCGATCGCGACGATCGAGGTCACCATGCCCGGTCCCACCACGGCCGCGAGCATAATCGCCGAGAGCACGGCCGGAAAGGCGAAGCTGAAATCCGCAAAGCGCATGATGATCTCTTCGGTCCAGCCGCGCCTGGCCGAGGCGATCAAGCCGAGGCAGACGCCGAAGCTGAGACCGATGCTCACCGCGATGATGCCGACCATGATGGTCGAACGCGCGCCGGCGAGCAGCAGCGAGACGATGTCTCGGCCGAAGGAATCGGTGCCGAGCCAGTGCGATGCCGACGGCGGCCGGAGTTTCGAGGCGATGTCGATCTCATAGGGCGACCACGGCGTCCACACCAGCGACAACAGCGCTGAGGCGAGCACCAGCAGGCTCAGCGCGCCGCCAAGCGCGAAGCTGCGATGCCGCAGCGCGCGGCGCCAGAACGTCCGAGCAGGCAGCGGCCGCGTCGCAATCGGCGCGTCGATGGTCAGGGGGTCGCTCACAGGTCGTGGACCTTGATGCGGGGATCGATGAAGGCATAGAGCACGTCGACCACGAAATTGACGATGACGACCATGGCCGCGAGCAGCATCACGCAGTTGCGCACGACGATGAGGTCGCGGTTGGCGATCGACTGGAAGATCAGGCGGCCGAGGCCCGGCAGGTAGAACACGTTCTCGATCACGATGGTGCCGGCGAGCAGATTGGCGAATTGCAGCCCCATCACGGTCATCACAGGGATCATGGCGTTACGCAGCACATGGCGCCACAGCACCTCGCGCTTGCCGAGGCCCTTCGCACGGGCCGTGCGGACGAAGTCCTCACGCAGCACCTCGAGCACGGCCGAGCGGGTGACCCGCGCGAGAATCGCGGCCTGCACCACCGCGAGCGAGATCGCCGGCAGCAGCAGCGACTTGATGCCCGACCAGAGGCCATCGTCCCAGCCGCCAAAGCCGCCCGCCGAGAGCCATTGCAGCCGCACCGAGAACAACAGGACCAAGAGGATCGCGAACCAGAAATTCGGCAGCGCGATGCCCACCTGCGTCAGTGACATCACGCCGACGTCGCCAAGCTTGTTGTGGTTGGCGGCGGTGTAGATGCCGGCGGAGAGCGCCAGCGTCACCGTGATCGTCATGGCCATGATCGCGAGCGGAATGGTCAGCACCAGCCGCTCCGCGATGAGGCTCGCGACCGGCGTGCCGTAGACATAGGAGTTGCCGAGATCTCCGACGAGGAGGCCCTTGATCCATTGCAGGTAGCGAACCGCCAGCGGCTGGTCGAGCCCGAGCTTGACGGTGAGCGCGCGGACTGCGTCCGGCGAGGCGTCGGCGCCCATCAGCATCTGCGCGGCGTTGCCGGGAAGCGCGTCGAGCACCAGGAAGATGATCAGCGATGCGCCGACCAGCGTCGCCAGCAAGGTCAACAGACGTCGGAGGACAAAGACGCTCATGCGCGCTCGGCTTCAGGGCTACCAGGCACGATCAACATGTCCGGGCGCCGGAGGCAAGCCCTTTGCTGCATGCCCGTCGGCTCAGGCCGGCCAGCGGGACAGAAGGTCACTTGAAGCCTCGAACAGCGCGCTCACGCGCAGCAATTCGGCATCGCCGCGGAAGCGGCCGACGAGCTGCAGCCCGATCGGCAGGCCGTCGCGGCCGAAGCCGCAGGGTAGGCTGACGGCGGGATGCCCGGTCATGTTGAATAGCATGGTCCAGGGGAACCAATGCGGCCGGACGCTGTCGAAAAGCGCCCCGTCGATTTCGATGGTGCCAAACAAATCCTGCTCGATCGGCAGCGCCGTGCGCGTCAGTGTCGGCATTGCCAGCAGGTGCCCGCGCGCAAGCAGCGATTGCACCCGGCGGAACAGCGCGGTGCGCACGAACATCGCCTCCTGGTATTCGACGCCGCTGACCTCGCTTGCGAGCGCAAGCTGCTTGAGAAAGGCCTCGCTCAGCTCGTCCCCATGCTCGGCGGCGAGCTTTGCAAAGCGCGTGCGCCAGACCGTGTGGTTGATGGCGCGCCAGATCGGCTCTATGTCGAAGCCGTCGCCGGAGAACTCTTCAAGCTCGGCACCGAGCTCCGCCAGCCGATCAAGGCTCGCCTTGAAGCTGGCCGCGACGTCTAACGACACTGGACGTCCGGGCGGCGAAGCACAGAATAGGATTTTCTGCCCGCGTAGATCGCCGCGCGGGGCGGCGGTGCCGATGAAATCAGGCACGGGGACGCCGATCGACCAGGGATCGCAAGCATCCTCGCCGGCCATCGCCTGCATCATCAGTGCTGTGTCGGCCACCGTGCGGGTGGTCGGCGTGACATAGGTTTGGTTACCGAACACATCGAGCGCCTGGCTGTGCGGGATCACGCCGTTGCTCTGCTTCAATCCGACCACGCCGTTGCAGGCGGCCGGAATCCGCGTCGAGCCGCCACCGTCCGTCGCGATTGCAAGCGGCGCGATGCCGCTCGCAACGGCAACCGCCGCGCCGCCGCTGGAGCCGCCGGAGGAACGGCGCGCATCCCACGCGTTGCGGGTGCGGCCGAACAAGGGCGAGTCCGTCAGGCACTTGCTGCCGAATTCCGCCGTCGTGGTCTTGCCGATCAGGATCGCGCCTCCACTGCGCAGCCGCGCCACCGCGACGGCATCCTCGTTCGGCACATTGTCCTTGTAGGGAACGGCGCCGAAGGTGGTCTTCACACCCTTGGTGTTGACGATATCCTTGACGGTGACGGGGATGCCGTGCAGCAGGCCGAGGGGCTCGCCGGCCATCATCTTGCGCTCGGCTTCGCGCGCCTCTGCGATCGCCTGGTCGCCGCACAGGGTGATGAAGCAGTTCAATTCGCCCTGGAGCGCCTCGGCGCGCGCAAGCACGGCGCGGACGATCTCGACCGGCGAGATCCGCTTCCCGGCAATGAGGCCGCGCAGTTCAGTGGCAGACAAAAAACAGGGATCATTGCTCATATCGAAGGCCCGCGTCATGGACGCTCGGACCTTGCCAGCTCGGGTCTATCCTGTCCATTTCCGCGGGCGCATAACCATTGTCCACCGAATCGCGGCAACCGCAGGGCTGGCATTCGCTACAAGCTCCAACTCACCTCGTGGCTCCAGGGCGGATCGGCGCCCGGACGGGTGCAAGTGAGGCCGGCGCAATTGGCGGCGAAGGACAGCGCGCGGCGGAGCTCGTCGGCACGGATGTCCTTCAACGTTTGCCGGGCAATGCGACCCTGCTTGTGCAGAGCGAACAGCAGCGCCGCCTGAAAGCTGTCGCCGGCCCCGATCGTGTCGGCCACCTCGACCTTGGGCGCGGCGACCTCGATCTGTCCTGCGCCCGCGTGCCAGGCGACCGCGCCGTCGTTGCCGCGGGTGATGACGACGAGGCTCGTACCCTGCCCCAGCAGCGCGCTCGCGCGTTGTTGATATGGCTCGTCTCCGAAGAGATAGGCGAAGTCGACGTCGGACATCTTGATGAGATCGGCGCTGGCAGCGAAGCCGGCCATGCGCGCGAGATAGGCCGGCTTCTCCTTAACCAGATTAGGGCGGCAGTTCGGATCGAAGGAGATGGTTGATGACGCCCGCGCGTCCGCGACCAATGCAGTCGTCTCCGCCGCGCCGTGGTCGTTGACCAGCGTCGTCGAACCGACATGAAGGGCTTCGACCTTACCGAACGGAATCGATCCGCGCCGATAGCTCCAGTTCCGCGTCGCAGTCTCGGCATCATAGAACGCATAATGCGACTCGCCCGCGACGATGCGGACGAAGGCAAGCGTGGTCTGGTGATCGCTGCGGGTGGCGAAGCTGAGATCCACATGCGAGGCCGCGGTATGGTCTGCGATCATGCGGCCGAACAAGTCGGTCGAGATGCCTCCGACGAAACTTGTCGGCGCCCCCAGCCGCGCCATGCCGATGGCGACGTTGAGGCAGGCGCCGCCGACCGCGGGTATTACCGCTTCACGTCCCTCAGTGCTTCGCGTCGGCACGAAATCGATCAGCGCATCGCCACAGGCAATCAGCATCCGTTTCAACCCCTCGCGATGTCGCGCATCGCCGCGCGGCTGCCGCGATCGACGTCGCGCAGCAGCTTGTAGATCTCGCGCTTGCGGGCGTGAAACGCCGCCATGTCGGGAGCGGTCGGCTCGCTCTTGCGTCCCAACGCCGACATTTTTGCCATGGTCTCGCCGATCGAGGCATAGGCGCCGCCGGCCACTGCGCCGAGCATCGCGGCGCCCAGCAGCACCGGCTCCTTGGTCTGTGGCAGCGCGACCGTGAGGCCGGTCGTATCGGCCATGATCTGGCGCACCAGCGGGCTACGGCTGGCCCCGCCGCCCATGATCATCATGCTGGAGCGAACGCCATGCGCGGCAAAGGCCTCGATCACCTCGGCAAGCCCATAGGCGAGCCCGCACAGGCCGGCGACGAATAGCCGCTCCATCGAAGCGATGTCGGTGTCGAGATCGAGGCCGGCGATCACCGCGCGCGTGTCAGGATCAGCGTAGGGCGAACGGTTGCCGATGAATTCGGGAAGCACATGCACGTCACGCGCGAGCAGCGCGGCGCGGCTGGCATCGCCTGCGCGCGCGATGATGCGGCGCTCGAGGAAGTCGATGAGGTCGAGGCGCTCGTTACGCGCCGCCGCGCTCGCCTCGCCAAAACCCGGATGCGACCTGAGGAGGTGATCGATCGCGGCGCCCGCGGCCGACTGGCCGCCCTCGTTGAGCCATAAGTTCGGCACCATGCCGGAGTAGTAAGGTCCCCATACGCCGGGCACGAAACAGGGTTCCTTCGTGGTCGCCATGATGCAGGCCGACGTCCCCATGATGTAGGCGAGGCGATCGCATGCGTCTGCTGCTCCGCCCGAGCCGTCGCGGCCGCCGATCGCACCGATGCCGCCCGCATGCGCGTCGATCAGCGACGCCCCGACCGGCGTGCCCGGCGACAGGCCCAGTTCGGCCGCCGCGGCGGGGGTGAGACCGGCACCGAGCCGCGTGCCGGGGGCGACCATCTCGGTGCCAATGCGCGCGTAGGTCTCGCTGACGAAGTCCGACAGGCCGATGCGCTTGAAGAATGGCGCGCTCCAGCCGCCATCATGTGCGAGGTAGTTCCACTTGCAGGTGACGGTGCAAGTCGAGCGCTGGAGCGAGCCGGTCGCGCGCCAGGCCAGGTAATCAGCCAGATCGAAGAAGTGACCCGCGGCGTCGAAACTCGCGCGAAGATGCCGCTTCAGCCACAGCAGCTTCGGCATCTGCATCTCGGGCGAGATCGAGCCGCCGACATAGCGCAGCACGGCATCCTCGGTCTCGTTGATCAGCCTCGCCTCGGCGGTGGCGCGGTGGTCCATCCAGACGATGACGTTGCGCTGCTTATCCCCGGAGCCACTGACCGTGAGTGGCTCGCCTTGCCTATCGAGGACCACTAGGGAACAGGTGGCATCGAAACCGATGCCACGGACGCTATCGGGCGTGATGCCAACTTCCGTCATCGCCGCGCGTACCGATGTCGCGCAGGCGTCCCAGATGTCCTGGGACGACTGCTCAACGATATCGCCGGCCTCGTGCCAGGTCCGGATCGGATGTCGCGCCATAGCGAGCAGCGTGCCCGCTTCGTCAAACACCCCTGCCCGCGTGCTTGTGGTCCCCACGTCGACGCCGATATACGCTCGCGGCATTGTCGCTCCGGTCGCTTCGTCAGTCTTGACGCAAGCCTACCAGCAAGTGTAGCCGCCATCCACCAGCACGATGCTGCCGGTCATCAGGCTTGCGGCCTCGGACGAGAGGAACAGCACGACGGAGGCGATTTCCTCGACCTGCCCCATCCGCGCCATCGGGGTTCCGCCGATCCAGGCGTCGTACATTTTCGGGTTGCTCTTCACGAAGGCGTTGAGCGGCGTTTCAATATAGGTCGGCGCCACCGCGTTGACGCGGATGCCGCGGGCGCCCCATTCGGCGGCGAGCGACTTGGTGAGATGGTGCACACCGGCCTTGGAGGCGTTGTAGAAGCACTGCTCCTGCGGCTTGTTGACGATGAAGCCAGACATCGAGCCGACATTGACGATGGCACCGCTTCTGGCCTTCAACATGTGCTTGCCGAACTCGCGGCAGCACCAGAAGGTGCCGTTGAGGTTGACGTCGATGACGTTGAGCCAGTGCTCGTCGGTGACGGTCTCGGCCGGCGTCTCGCTGCGCGCGATGCCGGCATTGTTGACGAGGATGTCGACTTTGCCGTGGCGGGCGACGAGGTCGTTTGCGACCTCCGCGACGCGCTTGGTATCGGTGACGTCCATGATCGCGGTCTCGATGTCGTAGCCCTTGGCCTTCAGGGTGGCTTTGGCGCTGTCGGCGACCTTGCTGTCGCGATCACCGATCACGACCCTGGCGCCGGCCTCAGCCAGCGCTTCGGCGCAAGCAAGGCCAATGCCCTGCCCGCCGCCGGTGATGAACGCGCTCTTGCCGTTCAGCTTGAATTTGTCCAGGTACATGATCGTCTTCCCGTTTTCTTGCCGTTTCTTGTTAGCTTCGAAGCGCGTTGCCGCCATCGTCGAAGCGGTGGATGCGCGCGGGGTCCGGCACCAGCGACACGCGATCACCGGCGTGCAGGCTCAATTCGCCGATGTAGCGCGCCGTCAGCATGCCGAGCGACCCGGCATCGACGTAGAGAAAGGTATCGCTGCCGAGATGCTCGGCGACCGAGATCGTTCCTTGCCAGCCGCCGGCGCCGTCGCGCTCGATCTTGAGGTGCTCCGGACGCACGCCAATGGTGGCCGCGCCTTGCTGCTTGGCGAGCTCGCCGGTTACGAAATTCATCTTGGGCGAGCCGATGAAGCCGGCGACAAAGAGATTGGCCGGCCGCTCATAAAGCTCCAGCGGCGAGCCATATTGCTCGATCTTGCCGCCGTTGAGCACGACAATCTTGTCGGCCATGGTCATGGCCTCGACCTGATCGTGGGTGACGTAAATCGCGGTGGTGCCGAGCTGCTTCTGGAGCCGTGTCACCTCGATGCGCATCTGCACCCGCAGCGCTGCATCGAGGTTCGAGAGCGGCTCGTCGAACAGGAACGCCTTGGGCTCGCGGACGATGGCGCGGCCGATCGCGACGCGCTGGCGTTGGCCGCCGGAGAGCTCGCGCGGCTTGCGGTCGAGATAGGGCGTGAGATTCAGCGTCGCGGCCGCCGCCTCGACCTTGCGGTTGATCTCATCCTTGGCAAGGCCCGCCATCTTCAGGCCGAAGCCGATATTGCCGCGCACGCTCATATGCGGATAGAGCGCGTAGGACTGGAACACCATCGAGAGACCGCGCTTGGCAGGCGGCGTGTCGACCACGTTCTTGCCGTCGATCAGGATCTTGCCGCCGGAGACGTCCTCGAGCCCGGCAATCAGGCGCAAGAGCGTGGTCTTGCCGCAGCCGGAGGGACCGACGAACACCACGAAGGAGCCGTCGGCGATGTCCAGATCGGCGCCCTTGATGATGTGCACGGGGCCGAAGGATTTTTGCACGCCCTGAAGTGTGATCTGACCCATGATCCGGCAGTCCCTCTACTTCACCGCGCCGAAGGTGAGCCCGCGCACGAGCTGCTTCTGGCTGAACCAACCGAGGACGAGAATGGGCGCGATCGCCAGCGTGGAGGCCGCCGACAGCTTTGCCCAGAACAGCCCTTCCGGGCTCGAATAGGACGCGATGAACGTGGTGAGCGGCGCGGCGTTCGAGGTCGACAGGTTGAGCGTCCAGAACGCCTCGTTCCAGGCGAGGATCAGGTTGAGCAGCAGCGTCGATGCGAGCCCCGGGATCGCCATCGGCGTCAGCACGTAGACGAGTTCGCGGCCGATGGTGGCGCCGTCCATGCGCGCGGCCTCGAGGATATCGCGCGGGATCTCCTTGAAATAGGTGAACAGCATCCAGATGACGATCGGCAGATTGCCGAGGCAGAGGATGAAGACGAGGCCGATGCGGGAATCGAGCAGGCCGAAGGACTTGTAGATCAGGTAGATCGGCACCAGCACGCCGACCGGCGGCATCATCTTGGTCGAGAGCATCCAGAGCAGGATGTCCTTGGTGCGCTTGGTCGGCGAGAACGCCATCGACCAAGCCGCAGGGATGGCAATCAAAAGCGCAATCAACGTCGAGCCGCCAGCGATGATGATCGAGTTCAGCGCGTGGAGAAGATAGTCGCTGCGCTCCTGCACGGTCGCATAGTTTTCCGTGGTCCAGTGGAAGAACAGGAAGGACGGCGGGATGGCGAAGGCCTCGAGCTCGGTCTTGAAGCTCGCCAGCACCATCCACAGGATCGGGAAGAAGATCAGAAATCCGAACAGCCAGGCCGCTGCCGTCGATATCGCCACTCGCCGCGTCGTCGCCATCCGTGCCATGTCAGGCCTCCAAATTGCGACCGACGATGCGGACCAGGAAGAAAGCGACGACGTTGGCGATCGCCACGGCAACGAGGCCGCCTGCCGAGGCGCTGCCGACGTCGAACTGGATCAGCGCCTGCGAATAGATCAGGAAGGCGATGTTGGTGGTTTGCAGGCCCGGTCCGCCGCCGGTGGTGACGAAGATCTCGGCAAACACCGTCAGCAGGAAGATGGTCTCGATCAGGATCACCACCGTGATGGGACGGGCCAGATGCGGCAGCGTGATGTAGATGAACGTCGAGAGGGCGCTCGCGCCATCCATCTCGGCGGCTTCCTTCTGCTCCTCGTCGAGCGATTGCAGCGCGGTGAGCAGGATCAGCGTCGCGAACGGCAGCCATTGCCACGTCACGATCAGGATGACCGCAAACAGCGGCACATCGTTGAACCAATCGATCGGCGTCAGGCCGAACAGTGAAGCGAGCCAGGCGAACAATCCCGACACCGGATGCATCAGCAGGTTCTTCCAGACCAGCGCGCTCACCGTCGGCATCACAAAGAACGGCGCGATCACCATCAGCCGCACGAAATTGCGTCCGATCACCGGCTGGTCCATCAACAGCGCAAGGGGGATACCGAGCAGGATGGTCAGCGCCAGCACCGAGCCGACCAGCACCAGCGTGTTCTGGAGCGAGGCGAGGAAGGCGGGATCGTGAGGAAGTAGCGGAAATTCTCCAGCCCGACGAACGATTCCGAGCCGGGATCGAGCAGGCTGTAATGCAGGGTCGAGAAGTAGATCGTCAGCGCCAGCGGGACGATCATCCAGATGAATAGCAGCCCAACCGCCGGCGTCAGAAGCGAGCGCGCAAGAAATTGCGTCTGCCGGGTTGCCATCCCTGACTTCTCCTTTCGGGAAGTAAGGCGGCCATCCATCCGGGGATGGGCGGATGGCCGCCAGTTTGAGCTCAGGTGGGAGAGCTCGGGTTCATTTGATGTAGCCGGCGCGCTTCATCTCGCGCTCGGTCGCGGATTGCGCGGCGGTGAGCGCGGCATCGACGGTCATCGATCCCGCAAGCGCGGCCGAGAATTGCTGGCCCACCTGGGTGCCAATGCCTTGGAATTCGGGGATCGCGGCGTATTGCACGCCGACGTATGGCACCGGCTTCACCGTCGGCTTGTTCGGGTCGGCCGCGTCGATCGAGGCCAGCGTCAGCTTGGCGAAGGGGGCGACTTTCAGATAGTCCTCGTTCTGGTAGAGCGAGGTCCGCGTGCCCGGCGGCACGTTGGCCCAGCCCTCCTTCGACGCGACGAGCTTGGTGTAGTCCTTGCTCGTGGCCCAGGCGATGAACTTCTCGGCCGCTTCCGTCTTCTTGGAGCCGGCGGGGATCGCGAGATTCCAGGCCCACAGCCAGTTGGCATTCTTGCCGAGCCCGGTGTTGGGCGCGAGCGCGAAGCCGACCTTGTCGGCGACCTTGGACTCCTTCGGATTGGTGACGAAAGATGCCGCGACCGTGGCGTCGATCCACATCGCGCACTTGCCGGCGTTGAACAGCGCCAGGTTCTCGTTGAAGCCGTTGGAGCTTGCGCCGGGAGGACCGGCTTCCTTCATGAGATTGACGTAGGTGGTCAGCGTCGCCTTCCATTCCGGCGTATTGAACTGCGGCTCCCACTTCTCGTCGAACCAGCGCGCGCCGTAGGAATTGGCCATGGCCGACAGGAACGCCATGTTCTCGCCCCAGCCGGCCTTGCCGCGCAGGCAGATGCCGTAGACGCCGGCGGTCTTGTCGGTGAGCTTCTTGGCGGCATCAATGACGAAATCCCAGCTCGGCTTTTCCGGCATCTTCAGGCCGGCCTTCTCGAACAGATCGGTGCGGTACATCACCATCGAGCTCTCGCCGTAGAACGGCGCGGCGTAGAGCTTGCCGTCGGCGGAGACCGCATCCTTGATCTTCGGCAGCAGGTCGGCGATGTCGTAATCGGCGCCGAGATTGGCGAGCGGCACCAGCCAGCCCTTCTTGGCCCAGATCGGCACCTCGTAGGTGCCGATGGTCAGCACGTCGAACTGACCGCCCTTGGTGGCGATGTCGGTGGTGACGCGCTGGCGCAGCACGTTCTCCTCCAGCGTCACCCATTTCACGGTGATGTCAGGGTTCTTCTTGGTGAACTCACCCGTCAGCCCCTGCATGCGGATCATGTCGCCATTGTTGACGGTGGCGATGGTCAGGGTCGTTTCGGCCATCGCGGGGATGGCCAGCAGCAGGCAAGACGCGCCGCAGACGGCGCCGAGGACGTGTTTCACGGAGACCTCCCTAGAGTCGCGCTTTTGAGTATATGCCCACGCGTTGGGCGTATGTTCAACGGACGCGCGGTGCTTGTCAAGCAGGCGCACGAGCGTTTCGGCAACTTATGAGTGCTGCGGTGCGGGAGGGGTGCGAGGTGTCGCTTCACTCTCAGCTGTCATTCCCCGCGAAGGCGGGGCATCTATGTCTCCGAACACCTGTCAGTGATCTGTCCGGTCTAAACACTGCGCGGACGATGACAGGGGTGTGGGCGGAGAGAGCGGCCGCTTCGCTGACGCGAGAGGGCCGAGCCGCCTACCGCTCCAAGATCGCCCTTGCCGTCGCCTCGTCCGTGATCAGGCCGTTGATCAGCCGTCCGTTCATCGCGGCCGCGATCGCCGGCACCTTGGGGGCGCCGATCGCGGCGCCGATCGTCGTGGTCTTGGCCGGGACTTCCGGCGGGATGCTGGTCAGGCGCTTGTTGGTGCCGGATTTGAGCAGGCGACCGTTGGAATCATAGGCCCAGCCGGTGATCTCGCCGATGGCACCTAACCGCATCATCTCGAACAATTCATCGCGGGTGACGAAGCCATCGACATGGACCTGCGCCTTCTGGTCCATCTGGCCGATGCCGACGAGGCGAAGGTCCGCCTTGGCCGCGACCGCCTTCACCTTGGCGATCGGCTCGATGCGGACCATCTTGTTGCGCTCGTCCTCCGACGACATCAGGAACGGCAACGGCATCGGATAATGCCGCGCGCCAGTACGGTCGGCGAGCCGGCCGACGGTGTCGTAGAAGCTCGCCGACCCGTCGGCGGAGATGTTGCCGACCAGCGAGACGATCTGATGATTGGGCCGGTCGATCGGCGTGACGCGCTCCACCGCGGCGCGCACCGCCCGTCCGGTGCCGAGGGCGACGATGACCGGCGTCTCCGAGCGCAGCGTGGAATCGAGCAGGTTGGCGCAACGCTCGGCGATGCCTGCGGTAGCCTGCGGCGCCGCAGGGTCGGCCGGCACCACCTCGCAATGAACCAGATCAAAGCGCTGCTTCAGGCGCGCCGCCAGTTCCATGCAGGCGGCGATGGGATGTTCGAGCCGAAACGTGATCAGCCGCTCGGCGAGGCAGAGCGAGACCAGCCGCTGCGCCGAGGCACGCGAGACCTGGAGCATCTTTGCGATCTCGTCCTGGGTATGACCGGCAATGAAATAGAGCCAGCCGGCGCGCGCGGCGTCGTCGAGCCTCGATTTCTCATTCTCGGCGGCCATGGCAGGCGTCAGACGTCCTTCCAGAAATCGCTCATGCGCTCGAAAACCCGATCGGCCCCGGCGGCCGACAATATAGCCTGCCCGTCCCGGGTGCTGTAATGGCCTCCGCCAACAAATCCCCAGACGGTCATGCCCGCCGCCTTGCCCGCCTGCAGGCCGCTGACGCTGTCCTCGATCACCAATGTGCGCGCGGGCGGTATGCGCATCTTCTCGGCCGCGTGGAGGAAAAGGTCGGGCGCCGGTTTGCCGCGCTTAACCATCTGGGCCGTGTAGATGCGATCGTCGAACAGCGGCTTGAGGCCGGTGACGTCGAGCGAGAGCGATACGCGATCGATATCGCTCGAGGAAGCCACGCAGAACGGCACCGTCAGGTCCGACACCACCGCCCCAACCCCGGGGATCGGTTCGAGCGAGGCGGCAAACGTCTCGAGCACGCGCGACTTCAATCGCGGCAGGAAGCCGTCCGGCACGGTTTGCCCGAGATCGTGGTAATGCTGCTCGATCGCCTTGGTGCTCCGCCCGAGAAAGAGTTCGAGTGCCTGCGCCTCACTGAGCGCGAAGCCGAATTCGGCCAGCACTTCGGACAGGCAGCGGCAGCTCAACAGCTCGCTGTCGACGAGCACGCCGTCGCAGTCGAAGATGATCAGATCGGGTTTCGGCCGGCCCTGGTGCATCCAGCCATTCGATCATATACCCACCGGATGAGCAATAGCTCAGCTGCAAACCCTCCCGGCGCGGTCGGCGCCTCAATGCGCCACCTGCCGGTCGATCGCCGGCAGCGCGCCGCCGGCAAACGCTTGATGCTGCCGAGGATACGCAGCCGCCGCGGCGGAACAGGGTCGGGACGTAGGATTGCGCAATTGCGTCACCCAGATCATGGGATCGCCAGAGCGCTTTGGCCCATTGCCGGAACGCGGTAAGGTTCGCGACCGCACACGACCCAATGAGTTTGCCATGCCTGAGATCATCAATCTTGGTGCGCTGCAGCTAATCTTTCTGCGGAGCAAGGACGACACCGCCGGCAGCCTCGATCTGTTCGAAATGACCCTCCAACCGAACGCGCGCATGCCGATCCCTCACTATCACGATCGCTGGGACTAAACGATCTATGGACTCAGCGGCATCTCGACCTGGCGGATCGACGGAACGGAGGTCGACGTGGCGCCGGGCGAGACCGCGTTCATCAAGCGCGGAGTGGTGCACAGCTTCACCAACCGTTCACCCCGGCCGGCGACCTGCCTGTGCACACTCACCCCCGGCGTGCTTGGCCCGCAATATTTCAAGGAAATGGCGGCCCTGCTCGCCGCCGGCACACCCGATCCGGCAAAGATGAAGGAGACGATGCTGCGCTACGGATTGGTACCGGTGCTGCAGTCCTGATCGATCGCGAGAATCGTTGGCATTGGCTTTGGCGCCATTTGCCCACCCAACGTTCTTCGCCGCGAGCTTACCGCCGCTGATTATACACGTCGATGCACACCGCCCCGAGCAGCACTAGGCCCTTGATGACCTGCTGGTAGTCGATACCGATGCCGAGGATCGACATGCCGTTGTTCATCACACCCATGATCATGGCGCCGACCACGGCACCGCCGACGCGGCCCACCCCGCCATAGGCCGAGGCGCCGCCGATGAAGCAGGCGGCAATGACGTCGAGCTCGAAGCCGAGACCGGCCTTCGGGGTCGCGGTGTTGAGGCGCGCGGCGAAGACGAGGCCGGCGAGCGCGGCGAGCACGCCCATGTTGACGAAGGTGAGGAAGGTCAGCCGCTCGGTCTTGATGCCCGACAGGCTTGCCGCCTTGGCGTTGCCGCCGACGGCATAGATCTGCCGGCCGATCACGGTGCGCCGGGTCACGAAGCCGTAGAGCGCGATCAACGCCGTCATAATGACCAGCACATTCGGCAGACCGCGATGCGAGGCGATCAGATAGGTGAAATAGAGCACGGCGCAGGCCAAGAGAACGCTCTTGCCCAGGAAGAACGCATAAGGTTCGACCTCAATGCCATGCAATTGCTCGCGCGACCGTCCCTTGGCGCTGGCATAGACCAGGCCGAGCGCGAGCACCGCACCGATCAGCATGGAGGTCGGATGCAGCGTGCCGGCCTCCGGAAGCAGTTCAGGAATGAACCCCGACGACAATTTCTGGAAGGTCGCCGGGAACGGTCCAAGCGACTGGCCCTGCAAGACCGCGAGCGCGAGGCCCTTGAACACCAGCATGCCCGCCAAGGTGACGATGAAGGACGGGATCTTGAAATAGGCCACCCAATAGCCCTGCGCCGCGCCGATGGCGGCGCCAATCAGGAGGCAGGCAATGAAGGCGAGCGTGTAGTCGATCTTGTAGGTCACCATGAGCACGGCGGCCACCGCGCCGATGAAGCCCGCGACCGAGCCGACTGAAAGGTCGATATGGCCGGTGACGATCACCAGCAGCATGCCCAGCGCCATGATGACGATGTAGCTGTTCTGGAGCACCAGATTGGTCAGGTTGAGCGGCTGGAGCAGCGTGCCGCCAGTGACGACCTGGAAGAACAGCATGATCGCCACCAGCGAGATCAGCATGCCGTAGCTGCGCAAGTTGTTCTTGATGAAGCTGCCGTGCCGGCGCTCCTCGGGCAGCGACACCGTCTTGTCGGTCATGGCTGCGATCCTCCCATCTCCGCGGCCGCACGAGCGCCGCTCCCGTTGCTTCTCTCGTTGCGCATGATGGCGCGCATGATCTTTTCCTGCGTCGCCTCGGATCCCCCAAACTCCCCGACAAAGGCGCCGTCGTTCATGACGCAGATGCGGTCGCAGATGCCGAGCAGCTCGGGCATTTCCGAGGAGATCACGACGACGCCGCGACCGGCTTCCGCCAGTTCGTTGATGATACAGTAAATCTCGTACTTGGCGCCGACGTCGATGCCCCGCGTCGGTTCGTCCAGGATCAGCACCTTCGGATCGGTCATCAGCCATTTCGACAGCACCACTTTCTGCTGATTGCCGCCGGAGAGCTGGCCTGTCTCCTGGTAGACGTCGGAGCAGCGAATCCGCATCCGGTTGCGGTAGTCGCTGGCGACCTTGAGCTCTGCGATGTCGTCGATCACACGGCCAGGCGCGACCTGGTCGAGGCTCGCCAGCGTAATGTTCTTGCGAACGTCGTCGGCGAGGATGAGGCCGAGCTGCTTGCGATCCTCGGTGACATAGGCAAGGCCGGCATCGATCGCGGCCGCGACGTTTGGCAGCATCATCTCCCTGCCCTCGAGCCGGAGACTGCCGCTGATGGTGGTGCCCCAGGAGCGGCCGAACAGGCTCATGGCGAATTCAGTGCGGCCGGCTCCCATCAGGCCGGCGATGCCTACGACCTCGCCTCGCTTGACACTGAAATTGACGGTCTTGATCACCTGCCGTTCGGGATGGACGGGATGATAGACCGACCAGTTCTCGACGGTGAGCACGGGTTCCCCGATTTTCGCGCTGCGCTCCGGAAAGCGATGGGCAAGATCGCGGTTGACCATGCTGCGGATGATGCGATCCTCCTGGATCGCCTCGGCATGGCAATCGATGCTGTCGACCGTGCGGCCGTCGCGCAGCACAGTGATGTGGTCGGCGACCTTTGCGACCTCGTTCAGCTTGTGCGAGATCAGGATCGAGCCGATACCCTGCTCGCGAAATGTCATCAGCCGTTCGAGCAGCGCGGCGCTATCGGCCTCATTGAGGCTCGCGGTCGGCTCGTCCAGGATCAGCATCCGCACCCGCTTGGACAGCGCCTTCGCGATCTCGACCAGCTGCTGCTTGCCAACGCCGAGATCCGTGATCAGCGTATCCGGCGATTCCTTCAAGCCGACCTGCGCAAGCAGTTCCCGCGTGCGCCGGTAGACCTCGTCGCGATCGATCACCCCCAGCTTCGACGGCGGATGCGACAGGAAGATGTTCTCGGCGATCGACATCAGCGGGATCAGCGCCAGCTCCTGATGGATGATGATGATGCCAAGCGCCTCGGAATCGTTGATGTCGCGGAAGCGCCGCTCCTCGCCCTCGAAGACGATAGTCCCCTCGTAGCTGCCGTGCGGATAGACCCCGCTCAGCACTTTCATCAGCGTCGACTTGCCGGCGCCGTTCTCGCCCACGAGCGCGTGGATCTGCCCGGCGTGAACCGCGAAATTGACGTCGCGCAGCGCCTGAACACCGGCAAAGCTCTTGCTGACGTTGCGCATCTCCAGCATGGCGGTCATCGGATAGTGTCCTTGGAAAGTTCACCGTCGTTCCGGGGCAGCCCAAAGGGCGAACCCGGAACCTCGAGATTCCGGGTTCGATGCTTCGCATCGCCCCGGAATGACTGAGCAAGCCAGAGCCTACTGGAACTGCGACTTCTTGTAGTAGCCGCTGTCGACCAGCACCTTCTCCCAATTGTCCTTGTAGACCACGACCGGCTTAAGCAGATAGGACGGCACCGTCTTGACGCCGTTCTCGTAGGTCTTGGTGTCGTTGACGGTGACCTGCTTGCCGGCGAGCGCCGCGTCGACCATATCGGCGGTCACCTTGGCGAGGTCGCGGGTGTCCTTGAAGATGGTCGAATACTGGTCGCCGCGCAGCATCGCCTTGATCGAGGGCACCTCGGCGTCCTGGCCGGAGATGATGGGCATCGGCTGGTCCGCGCTGCCGTACCCGACGCCCTTCAGCGAGGAGATGATGCCGATTGAGATGCCGTCATAGGGCGACAGCACAGCATTGATCTTCTTGTTGCCGTAATAGGCGCTGAGCAGATTGTCCATGCGGGCCTGCGCGGTGGCGCCATCCCAGCGCAGCGTCGCCACCTTGTCCATGCCCATCTGGCCGGAGACGACGACGAGCTTGCCGCTATCGATGTAGGGCTTCAGAACGCTCATGGCGCCGTTGTAGAAGAAGTAGGCGTTGTTATCGTCGGGCGAGCCGCCGAACAGCTCGATGTTGAAGGGTCCCTTGCCTTCCTTGAGGCCGAGCCCCTGCTCGATCGATTGCGCCTGGAGCACGCCAACCTGGAAATTGTCGAAAGTCGCGTAGTAGTCGACATCCGGCGTGCCGCGGATCAGGCGGTCATAGGCGATCACGGTGATGCCCTTGGCTTTGGCCTGCTTGAGCACGTCGGAGAGCGTGGTACCGTCGATCGCGGCGATCACCAGCGCCTTCGCGCCTTTGGTCACCATGTTCTCGACCTGCGAGAGCTGGTTCGGAATGTCGTCCTCGGCATATTGCAGGTCGGTGTTGTAGCCGCGCTCCTTCAGCACCTTGACCATGTTGTTGCCGTCGTCGATCCAACGCGCCGAGGATTTGGTCGGCATGGCGATGCCGACTGTCGCCTTCTGAGCAAAGGCGGCGACGCCTGTGGCCATCGTGGCAGCGCCGGCCAGCGCGAGCGCGAGGAATGTCGTCTTCAGTTTCAGCATGTTTCACTCCCTTTGGGTGTCAGACTGTTCTTTCGTTTCGAGGACAGAGGTCGGTTGCTTCGGGTCTCCTATGCGAGCTTGACGTCGGGCTCCGCGCGACCACGCGCGGACGCCTCCAGCAGAAAGGTGTGGCCTGCTTGCGGATCGGCAGCACGCGCCGCCGTGTCCATGTCCTGCCAGGCGGAGGTAACGAGGAGACGCGACAGATCGGGGCCGACGAAAGCCGGGCAACTCGCCTGTTTCGCTGGAACGCTCAAGGAGCGCAGGCGCTCGCCCTGCGGAGAGTAAATATCGATGCGGCCCGCGCCCCAGCAGGCGTTCCAGATCTGCCCGTCGGCGTCGCACACCGAACCGTCGAGGCCGCCGATGCCGGTGTGGCGCAGCAGCACCTCCGGCTCGCCGCGCGGCAGGCCGGTCCCGGGATTGAGCGGCACGGCGTAGAGCACAGCCCGCGCGCTGTCGGCGAAATAGCCAATGGTGCCCTCCGGCGAGAAGCAGATCGAGTTGGGAATGCTGATGCGGGGGAACAGCAGCGAGATCTTGCCGCGATGAAACGCGTAGATCGCGCCCGCCCCCGGCTCCGCCTTGCGGCCCATGGTGCCGATCCAGAACGTGCCGGACTGATGCACCCGCGCGTCATTGGAGCGCGTCGCCGGATTGTCGGCTTCGAGCGGGCAGAGCAGCGTCATCATGCCGTCAGCGAGCTCGCGGACGTAGAGGCCGTCTTCCGCGACGATCAGCTGACGCTCGGCGTCGATCCTGCCGAGCGCACTCGCCATCCGGCCGAGCGCATGGACGCGGACGCCACCTCCGCCGAGCTGCGCCTCGAACAGCAGCCCTTCGCGGATGTCGAACCACCAGGCCGTGTCGGTGGTCGCGTCGTAGGTTGGCCCCTCGCCGAGATGGCAAGGATGATCCGAGAGCACAGACGTCGGCACCTCTTCCATCATGGCGTCCTCACCGAAAAGCGATAGACCGTGTGATGGCGATAGACCTCGCCGGGTGAGAGCCGCGGGTTCGGGAAATCCGGCCGGTTCGGCGCGTCAGGCCAGATGTGCGGCTCCAGGCATATCGCGTCCGACTGCCGGACGAGCTTGCCACCCTTCCCGGAGATCGTGCCATCGAGATAATTGCCGGAATAGACCTGCAGGCCGGGCTGATCGGTGAACAACTCCATGATGCGCCCCGAGCGCGGCGCCTCCAGCCGGGCCGCGAAAGCAAGCTTGCCGTCACGCGCGAGACAGTACGTGTGATCGTAGCCTCTGCCGTTGCGCAATTGCTGATCGCTGTCGCGGATGCGCTCGCCGACGCGTCGGGCTTCGCGGAAGTCGAACGGCGTGCCGGCAACGCGACGCGGCGGCTCCGGCAGCGGAATGGCCGTGGGATCGATCGCGAGAAAATGCTCGGCGGCGACCGTCAGCTCATGATCAAGGATGGGCGTACCCGACGTCGCACCCTCCAGATTGAAGAAGCTATGGTTGGTGAGATTGACGATCGTCGGCCGGTCCGTGCAGGCCTCCATGCTCAGCGACAGCTCGGTCGGACCGGTGATGCGATAGGTCAGGCGCACATCGAGCCGGCCCGGATAATTTTCTTCGCCATGCGGGCTGACATAGGTGAGCGTCACCGCGGGCTCGGCGCTCTCGTCGATCTCCGCAATCTCCCAGAGCTTGCGGTCGAAGCCATCGAGGCCACCGTGCAGCGCATGAGGGCCGTTGTTGACGGCGAGCTGCACAGTCTCGCCGTCAAGCGAGAACTGCCCGTTGGCGATGCGGTTGGCGTAGCGGCCGACCGTGGCGCCGAGGAACTTTCGTTCGGCGAGATAGCCAGGGAAGGCATCGTGGCCGAGCACGACATCGTCATAGCCGCCCTTAGCGTCCGGCGCGATCAACGCCTGGATCACCGCGCCATGAGTGATGATGCGCGCTTCGAAGCCGCCCTCCCCGCGCAGCACGACGCGCTCGACCGCGCGACCGTCCGGCAGTGTTCCGAAAGCGTCTCTTGTGATTCTCGAGCCAGCCATTGTCAGTCCACAAATGGTTCGACGATCGACCGCTTGCCGAGCAGGAAGGCATCGGCGACGAGACGCAATGGCGCCAGGTCAACATCGCTCGCGCCGGTCGCAGCGAGATCGACGAAGCGCCGGTACAGCTCCCGATATTCCTCATCGGGCGCCTCGGCAACGGTCTTGCCGTCGATCGCCATCCGCCTGCCACCACCGGACAGCGTCAACTGGCCCTGATCGGTTTCCACGAGGATATCCCAGCTCTGCGGCCCGGTCTGGCGGAAGTCGAATTCGGCACTGATAGGCAGGCCGTCGATGTCAGTCAGCGTCAGGTTCGCCGCGATCGGTGCCTGGCAGTTGGCCGGAAAGGCCAGCTCGGCCGCGGTGACGAACACGGGTTGCGGAAGGATTGTGGTCAGGATCGACAGCGCATTGATGCCGGGATCGAACACGCCGAGGCCGCCCGGCTCCCAGATCCAGCCCTGCCCGGGATGCCAGACGCGGACGTCTTCCTTCCAGCTGATGTGCACGGTGGCGATGCGGCGCTCGGCGAGCCATTGCCGCGCCGGCTCGACCGCCGGCGCGTAGCGCGAATGCCAGGTTGCAAACAACGTCCGCTTCGCCGCCGCTGCCATCGCGATCAGCGGATCGAGCTCGGCGACGCCGGTGCCGGGCGGCTTCTCCAGCATGACATGCTTGCCGGCGGCGAGCGCCGCGGCCGCCTGGGCGCGGCGCACCTGCGGCGGCGTGCAGAGCGACACTGCGTCGATCGGCGGCCCCTTCTCCAGCAATTCCTCGATGGTGGCGAAATGCGGCAGCCCCGGCAGCGAGGCGCTGCGGCTGGCGACAGCCGCGAGCGTCGCATCCGGTGTCGCGGCGATTGCATCGAGGTGCTGGTCGCGCGCGATCTTGCCGAAGCCGACGATGGCGATGCGAAGTTCGGTCACGCTTGCTCTCCAGTATTCGCAGGTGGCAGCGGATCCGCCGGCGCGGCCTCGATCACAGTGTGTTCGTGCCGGCTCATGCCGTTGTGAATGACGTAGACCATCGCCTCCGAGGCGCCGTCAGCATCCCCCGCTGCAATGGCATCGACGATCTTTTGATGCCAGAGCAGCACGGTGTCGCGGTCCTCCGGCGCGACCGGGGCGCTCAGCAGGAACGAGGCGCGCAGCGCTGCCTCGATGACATGCCCGATCGAGCGCATGAACAGATTGCCGGAGGCGCGCGCCACCCCAACATGGAGCGCGAGGTCGGCATCGGCAAAGCCGACGGAGTCCGACGCTTCAAGCCGCATGCGATCCATGCAGCGACGGAGCTCAGCGACGTCGTCTTCGGACCGGTGCATAGCTGCGAGAACGGCGGCGCGCGGCTCGACGGCGAGACGGATCTCGGCGAGGTCGTTGAGGAAGCGCTTGTCGATGCCGGCGTCCAGATGCCAGGCCAGCACGTCGGCGTCGAACATGTTCCAGGCGCCGCGCTCGCGCACGACGGTGCCGACGCGCGCCTTGGTGGTGAGCAGCCCCTTGGCCACCAGCGTCTTGACGCTCTCGCGCAGCACCGGCCGCGACACGCCGAACATCGCGATCATCTCGGCATCGCCGGGCAGCCGCGTTCCCTCCGCATAGCGGCCGGCGATGATATCGACGCCGATCGAGCGGGCCACCTCCGCATGGTTGGAGTGGGCCCGCCGCGTCGGGATGACGACGATGCGTGAGGTCATGAGGTTGCTCCTGCACTCTTCCTCACCGGCCGTCGTGCCAGCGCGACCAGTCCCTGCTGCAAGGCGATGAAGGCGAACAGCAGAATGCCGGTCGCGATCTTGGTCCACCAGCTCGACAGCGTGCCGTCGAAATTGATGTAGGTCTGAATCAAGCCCTGGATCAGCACGCCGAGGAAGGTGCCGATCACCGATCCCTGGCCGCCCGTGAGCAGCGTGCCGCCGATCACGACGGCCGCGATGGTATCGAGCTCGACGCCGACCGCGGAGAGCGAATAGCCGGCGCTGGTGTAGAAGGAGAAGACAATGCCGGCGATGCCAGCGAGCAGGCTCGACAGCATGTAGATCTTCACCGTCATCTTGCCGACTGCAACGCCCATCAGGCTCGCGGTGGCCCGGCTGCCGCCGAGCGCATAGACATTGGCGCCGAAGCGGGTGAGATGCAGCAGCAGGGCGCCGCCGATCACGATCACCAGCATGATGATCGCGATGGCCGTCAGCCGTCCGCCGCCGGGCATCCGCAGCGCGAAGTCCGACATGGTGGAGTAGACCGGCGCGGTGATCGGTACCGATTCCGTCGAGAGCAGGAAGCTCGCACCGCGCGCGAGGAACATGCCGGCGAGCGTGACGATGAAGGGCGGCAGGTCGAAGACGTGGATCACGGCGCCCATTGCAGCCCCGAACCCTGCCGATAGTACGAGGATGGCGACGAAGGCCACCAGCGGCGGCACGCCCCAGCGCTCGATGGCCAGCGCCACGAACACGGTCGTGAAACCGATCACCGAGCCGACCGAGAGATCGATGCCGCCGGAGATGATGACGAAGGTCATGCCGGTCGCGACGATGCCGAGAAAGGCGTTGTCGGTGAGGAGATTGCCGACCACGCGGGTCGAGGCAATGTTGGGGAATTGCATCGCGCAGAGCGCAAAGCCGGCGACCAGCACGATGGCGGTGATGAGGACGGGCGGCAGGCCTTTCATGCTTTGGACCTCCGCAGTCGCGCGGCTGTCCCGGCAATGCCGGCGAATTTCGGCGATTGCAGCAAGAGCACCGCGAGCACCACCACCGCCTTGACCAGCAAATTGAACTCCGGCGGATAGCCGGACAATAAGATGCCGGTGTTCATGGTTTGGATGATCAGCGCACCCAACACGGCCAGTACCAGGCTGAAGCGGCCGCCGAACAGCGAGGTGCCGCCGATCACGACCGCGAGGATGGCGTCGAGCTCGAGCCAGAGGCCGGCATTGTTGGCATCCGCACCCATAATATCAGCGGCTGCAATCACGCCCGCGAGCGCGGCGCAGACGCCGCACCAGACATAAACCGACAATATCATGGCGCGCGTGCCGACGCCGGCGAGCTCGCTCGCCCGCGCATTGCCACCGGTCGCCTCGATCAGCAGCCCCAGCGCCGAGCCGCGCACCACCGCGCCGGTGAGGATCAGCATGCCAAGGGCAATCGCGACCGGCACCGGCAGGCCGAGCACAGCGCCATTGCCGAGCCACACCAAATCGGGCGAGGAGAAAGTTACGATGCGCCCCTCGGTAATCAGCTGGGCGATGCCGCGGCCCGCCACCATCAGGATCAGCGTCGCCACGATCGGCTGCATGCCGAGCACGGCGACGAGGAAGCCGTTCCAGAGGCCGCAGACGAGTCCGGCACCAAGCGCAGCCCCCAGCACGATCGGCAGACCGTGGCTGTCGGCGAGGCTCGCCGCAATCGCGCCCGAGATCGCCATGACCGCACCCACCGACAAATCGATGCCGCGCGTGGCGATCACCAGCACCATGCCGAGCGAGAGCAGCGCCACCGGCGTGCCGCGGTTGAGCACGTCGATCAGGCTGCCGAACAGCCGGCCGTCCTGAAGACGCAGGTCGAAGAATTGCGGCGACACCACGCGATCGACCGCCAGGATGACGATCAGCGCGAGGATCTGGGCAAGGCCGCGGCGCGGCAACAGCGCTGTCATGCCCGCCCCTCATGCGCGATCGCGGCGCCATCGGCGGCGATGGCCGCGAGAATGCTGCCGACGTCGATCGCCTCGCCCGCGAGCTCCTCGACATGGGCGCGGTCGCGCAGCACCACGACGCGATCGGAATAGGTCACGATCTCATCGAGTTCAGAGGAGATCACGAGCAGTGCCAGCCCATCGTCGCAGAGTTCGCGGATCAGGCGGATGATCTCGGCATGCGCGCCGACATCGATGCCGCGGGTCGGCTCGTCCAACACGAGCAGCCGCGGCGAGGTCGCAAGCCAGCGCGCCAGCAGCACTTTCTGCTGATTGCCGCCGGAGAGCAGGCCGACCGGGCGTTCGGCATCTGCCGGGCGGATGTCGAGCATCTTGACGTAACGACGCGCGATCTCGTCCTGCTCGCGCCGCGACAGCGGCCGATGCAGCCCGCGCTTGGCCTGGAGCGCGAGCACGATGTTCTCGCGCACGCTGAGCTCGGCGACGATACCGTCGGTCTTGCGCTCCTCCGGGCAATAGCCAAAGCCGTGGCGGACACCGTCGCGCGGCGACTGGAGCCGCACCGGTGCGCCCTCCACCGTCGCCTGGCCGCGATCGGCGCGTTCGGCGCCGAACACCAGCCGCGCCGTCTCGGTCCGGCCCGAGCCGAGCAGGCCGGCGAGACCAACGACCTCACCATGTCGCAGCTCGAGATTGAACGGCGCGACGTAGCCGGCTTTGCCGTAATTCTCGAAGCTCGCGCAGATCTCGCGCGCCTTGTGCTCAGTGGCAGACGCCCGTGCGCGGGTGGTCTCGGCCAGCTCGCGGCCGAGCATCATCCGGATCAATTCCAGCCGCGGCAGCGAAGCGGTTTCGCGCTCGCCGACCAGGCGGCCGTTGCGCAGGACGGTGATGCGGTCGGAGATCTCGTAGACCTGGTCCAGGAAGTGGCTGACGAAGACGATACCGATGCCACGTTTGGCGAGCTGGCGCATGATGCCGAAAAGGATGTCGACCTCGTGGCGGTCGAGGCTCGCGGTCGGCTCGTCCAGGATCAGCACGCGCGCGGAGAGATCGACGGCCCGCGCGATCGCGGTGACGTGTTGCACGGCGACAGAATAGCTGCCGAGCGGCGCGGCGACATCGATATCGAGGCCAAAGTCCGCGAGCAAGGCGTTGGCGCGGCGACGCATCTCGCCCTCGCGGACAATGCCGAAACGCATCGGCTGGCGGTCGAGAAACAGATTTTGTGCCACCGAGAGGTTCGGCAGCAGGTTGACTTCCTGGTAGACGGTGGCGATGCCGGCCTGAAGCGCCGCCTTGGCCGAGCGCGGCGCGACCTCTTCACCGCCGAGCCTGACGATGCCGGTATCGCGTGGGAACACGCCGGTGACCGCCTTGATCAGCGTGGATTTGCCGGCGCCGTTCTCGCCGAGCAGCGCATGGATCTCGCCGGCGCGAAGCGTGAAGTCGACCTCTTGCAACGCTCGCACAGCACCGAAGCTTTTGCTGATCCCGCGCACCTCCAGAAGGGCCGGAGCAGGATCGGGGCTGTTCTCCATGACAACGTCACTCCCGGCAATGCCCGCTAACGATGCGGTCACCCAGCCTATTCGTTCGCGCAGCAGATTCGAAGCGCGCGGTCGGACCGCAAGACGCGGTCCGACCGGCATCCGCCTCAGTAACCGAGGCCCTTCTTGCTGTCATAGATCTTCTGCGGATCGTCGGCGGCGGTATAGAGCTTGGATTCGGTCTGGATCCACTTCGGCGGAACCGTGCCCTTGTCCTTGAAAGCCGCAATCGCATCGAGCGCGGGGCCGGCCATGTTCGGCGTCAGCTCGACAGTCGCATTGGCCTCGCCCGCGGCCATCGCCTTGAAGATATCGGGGACGGCATCGATGGAGACCGTGAGAATCTCCTTGCCGGGCTTGAGGCCGGCTTCCTTCATCGCCTGGATCGCGCCGACCATCATGTCATCATTATGCGCGTAGACCGCGCAGATCGACTTGCCGCCGCCTTCGGCCTTGATGAAGCTCTCCATCACCTCCTTGCCCTTGGCGCGGGTGAAGTCGCCGGTCTGGCTGCGCACCACCTTCAGGTTCGCGTGCTTGGCGATGGCGGTGTCGAAACCCTTCTTGCGGTTGGCGGCGACGCTCGCGCCGACCGTGCCCTGCAATTCGACGATGTTGCAGGCTTTCGTCCCCACAGTCTTGGCCAGCCAGTCGCCGGCCACCTCGCCTTCGTGCACGCTGTCGGAGGTGACAGCGGTGAGATAAAGATCCTTGCCCGAGGGATCGATGTCGCGGTCGAGCAGCACGACCGGGATCTTGGCCTCCTTGGCTTCCTTCAACACCGAATCCCAGCCCGTCGAGACGACAGGCGCAAGGAAGATCGCATCGACATTCTGCGCGATGAAGGAGCGGATCGCCTTGATCTGGTTCTCCTGCTTCTGCTGCGCGTCGGCGATCTTGAGATTGACCTTTCGCTTGGCGGCTTCCTGCTTGGAGACCGAGGTCTCGGCCGCGCGCCAGCCGGATTCCGATCCGATCTGCGAGAAGCCGATGGTGAGCTCGGCGGCATTCGCCGGCAGGGCGAGCAGCAACGCGGTCGTGGCGCTGGCCGCAAAGAGGGCTTTGAGGGTCATCAGGCGTGTCTCCCAAGATGTTTATCTGGGGGCGCCGGTTGGTAGCATGGCACCCGCAGGCCAGCCTTCGAGCCAGCGACAGGCACTATTTCACGGAAATCTAGCCCCGTATAGTCATATTATTTTACTATTGGGATGAAGGAGGAGGGATGCGGGCTTTGCGCAGACGACACGCTCAGCGGGATTTTGTTCCGCCGATACAACGGGTAGATGAAGGAAATTATACGGCTCGGCTGCCGCCGCCGGGCCTGTGCGGACCATCCACGCCTGACCCACCGGGATAAAGGACGTGAATGCCCGGGATAAGCCCGGGCATGACGACCTTCTGCAAATTCGCTTATGCGAAATCGAAACGCAGGGGCGCTAAATCAGCTTCCGCTGCGCCAGGTTCTTCATCAGCGCACCGATTCCAAACGTCCACGGCTCGCACTCGTCGCTGGTGCGCATGCGGTTGACGAGCTTGCCGAGCTGGGGCGCGGCGATCGTGACGATGTCATCGCGCTTGTGGGTGAAGCCCTGTCCCGGCGCATCGCGATCCTCGACGGGAGCGAACATCGTGCCGAGGAACAGCACGAAACCATCTGGATATTGATGCACCTTGCCGATGGTCTGTTCGACGAGATCTGTCGGATCGCGGCTGATCTTGCTGATCGAGGAATGGCCGTTGAGGACGAAACCGTCCTGTCCCTTGACGTTCAGACTGATGTCCAGCTTGCGCGCATCGTCGAGCGAGAACGTATCGTCGAACAGGCGCAGCAGCGGGCCGATCGCGCAGGAGGCGTTGTTGTCCTTGGCCTTCGACAACAGCAGCGCCGAGCGGCCCTCGAAGTCGCGCAGGTTCACGTCGTTGCCGAGCGCGCCGCCGACGATTTTGCCGCGGCTCGAGACGAACAGCACGAGCTCCGGCTCGGGGTTGTTCCAGGTCGATTTCGGATGCAGGCCCGCATCCATGCCCGTGCCGACCGACGACAATGTCGGCGCCTTGGTGAAGACCTCGGCATCGGGACCGATGCCGACCTCGAGATACTGGCTCCAGGCGTTCTGGTCGATCAGCACCTGCTTCAGATGCATCGCCTGGTCGGAGCCGGGCTTGAGCTTCGAAAGATCATCGCCGATCAGCCGCGTCACTTCTTTGCGGATTGCTTCGGCTGAAGCCGGATTGCCCTTGGCGCGCTCCTCGATCACGCGCTCCAGCATCGAGATCGCAAAGGTGACGCCGGCGGCTTTCAGAGTCTGGAGGTCGACGGGAGCAAGCAGCCACGGTTTTTGAGGATCGCGCTGGTCCGGCGGCGTATTGGTGACGATCGCCTCGAGATCGCCGATCCTCTCACCCTTGGCCGCCCTAAGCGCGTTGGCTGGATCGTCCGCTTCGCAAAGCGTACTGATGGTGGGAAACTCTGCGGTAACATCGAAGACGCCGTCACCACGTACAGCGACGACGGCGGGGCCATTCACCTGCGGCAGCCAGACGCGGCCGGCCAGCGTTCCCCGCGTGCCGTCCTCGGGGAGAAGGTCTTTAACCGTTAATGTCGTCATGGCCGCGTCCTCGCTGTTTTCGGATCGGCCGCGTTGAACGCTGGCCGGTCACATTAGCGAAGACCAATAAACGTCTGGCGCGGGATGTCCAGAGAGGCGGCACGCGCTGTCACTTGAACCAATGCACCAGTGCAATGCTGACGCCAAGCAACAGCATCAGCGACAGCGTCACGGCTGCTGTCACCCTGCCCCCGACATTCGCCAACACGCGCACGTCGACGCCGAGGCCGAGGGCGGCCATGGAGACCACGGTGAGAAAGCCGGTGATCTTCGTCACCGGTCCGACCACCGTGGCCGGCACGATCTCCAGGGAGCGCAGGGTCGCCAGCGCGAGGAAGCCGAGGATGAACCACGGCACAAGCCGAAAGAAGCCGACATTGGTCTTCTTAGCATCGCTGTGCCAGCGCGAGGCAACCAACGAGAGGCCGACGACGACCGGCCCAAGCATCAATACGCGCATCAATTTCACGAGCGTGCCGATTTGCGTGGAGACGAGTCCGGCCGGCACCGTCGCCGCCAGCACCTGCGGGACCGCATAGACGGTCAGGCCAGCGAGAATGCCGTATTGCGTGGCGGACAATTGCAGAAGCGGAATCAACAGCGGCAGGCCCAGCACCATCATCACGCCCAGGATGGCAGTGAAGGAGATGGAGGATGCGATCTCGTCGTTATTGGCACCTATGATCGGCGCCACAGCCGCAATCGCCGAATTGCCGCAGATCGAATTGCCGCAGGCGATCAGGATCGACAGCCGTGTCGACAGTCCGAGCATGCGGCTGAGCCCGAAGGAGACGCAGAGCGCGATCACGACGACGGCCGCGATCGACGCGAGCAGCGCGATGCCTGAGGCGGCAATGGCGGCAAAACTGATGGAGGCCCCCAACAGCATGACCGCGACTTCGAGGAGCTGTTTGGCGCTAAAGGCGATGCCGGCCTGCCAACGCGGCGCGGGCTTCCAGAAGCTGCGCAAGGCCATCCCGAGCAGGATCGCCATCACCAGCGCCTCGACATAAGGATGCTCGAAGACGCCGAGTTCCGCCCGCTCGAGCAGCGCCGAAATACCGGCGACCAAAACGCAGAGGAGAATGCCGGGAATCAGTGCCGCAATACGGCTCGCGGCGGTGGCCGGTTTGGCATCGGCCGGGCTGGATGCTTGATTCTGCGACACAAATCTCTCCCAGAGGAGAAGATTTATACGCAGCGCGCTTCCGTTGGGAAATAAGTTTTCGACATATCAGGCCCGAGGGAGATTCTATCCTCAGCCCGGAATAATCGGCCCTAGAAAATCAGGCTCTTGGCCAGCGAAGCGACGCGGCTGAAGCCGTCATAGATGCCGGGCTCGAAGAAGGCAGCGCGGGCAAGCACGATACCCGCAATCAGCGACCAGAACAGGCCGGTGCCGGCCCGCAGCAGAAGCTTTGACGTACGCGACCGCGGCTGGGTGTCCGTCGCGGACACCAATTGCTCGCCGAAGGGTTCAAATCCGGTACGTTCCATGGCTCTGGCCAACCCATCAAATTCTGATGGGAATGTCGTCTTTTCGGCCCCAAACGGCAATGGACGCGATTGGCGTTTTTGCCCTCCGGAGGGAAAACTCCTTCCGTTCGACAACCCCGGCACAATAGTTTTCTTCTTCGGCCTATTGAGACACCGGCGGGCTACAGGGCCAGATACCTGCGCCGGATCGCCTCATTGGCCTTCAGCTCGTCGATTCCGGCGGCATAGACGATCTGGCCCTTGTCGATGATCGTGGCGTGACTCGCCAGCCCCAGGCAGAAATGCATGTTCTGCTCGGCGATCAGCACCGTCGATCCGAGCGAACGGAGCTGCCGCAACAATTCGCCGATCCGTTGCACGATGATCGGCGCGAGGCCCTCGCTCGGCTCGTCGAGCAGCAGGAGCGCGGGATTGCCCATCAGCGTGCGCGCGATCGCGAGCATCTGCTGCTCACCGCCCGAAAGACGCCCGGCGATGCGATTGCGCAGCGGCTCCAGAAGCGGGAAGACCTCGTAGATGCGTTTGATCGGCCACTCGTCCTGGCCCTCCGGTCCCTTCTTCTTCCCGATGACCAGATTGTCCTCGACCGTGTGCTCCGGAAAGATCTGGCGGTCCTCCGGCACGAAGCCGAGGCCGGCGCGCGCGATGGTGTGCGGCTTCAGGCCCGAGATCACCGCGCCGCGCAGGTTGACCCTGCCCCTCCGCGGCGGCGCCAGCCCCATGATTGCCTTCATGGTCGTCGATTTGCCGGCGCCATTGCGGCCCAACAGCGCCATGGTCTCGCCTTGCCGCACCGACAGATTGACGCCGAACAGGATCTGGCTGGTGCCGTAATAGACATCGAGATCGGCGACTTCGATGACGGCTGCGTTCATGCCGCAGCTCCCGCATGCTCGGTGCCCAGATAGGCCTCGATCACCGCGCTGTTGTTGCGGATCTCGTCGGGCGTGCCGGTGGCCAGGATGCGGCCGTAGCAAAGCACGACGATTTTTGGCGCGATCTTGAACACGATGTCCATGTCGTGCTCGATGAAGACGACGGTGATCTTCTGCGTCTCCCAGAGCTCACGCACCTTGTCGATCATGCGCCAGCGCTCCTCCGGGCCCATCCCGGCGGTTGGCTCGTCCAGCAGCAGCACCTTTGGATCGAGCACCAGCGCGAGCGCGATGTCGAGCAGCTTCTGATCGCCGTGCGACAGCGTCGCGGCGGTGCGATGGCGTTTGCCGGCGAGGCCCAGCAGCTCCATCACATGCTCAGCGCGGTCGCGCGTCTCCGGCAGCGGAAAGCGCTTGTGCAGCACCGCCGAGGTGCGCTGGTCGGCGCTGACGGCAGCGAGCATGGTCTCCTGCACGGTGAGCGATTTGAAGATGCTGGCAACCTGGAAGGCGCGGCCGATACCGTGGCGCACGATCTCCGGTGGCGAGCGGCCGGCGAGATCGACGCCGTCGAGCAGCACCTGGCCGGAATCCGGCCTCAAGGCGCCGGTGATCAGGTTGAAGAAGGTGCTCTTGCCGGCGCCGTTCGGGCCGATCACCGCGGTCAGCGAGCCGTCGGGGAAGTCGAGCGAGACGTCGTTGGTCGCCTTCACGCCGCCGAACGATTTTGCGAGGTTGCGGATCTCGAGCATCGCTAGCGCCCCTCGCCAGCGTCGCGCCGCTGCGCAAGCCATTCGGCGGCGAAATCCAGGAGACCTTTGCGCAGGCCCAGCGCGAAGAACAGGATGACGACGCCAAGCACGATGCCGTGATACTCGGTGAAACGTGTGACGGTATCGTTGAGCAGAAGCAGCAGCGCGGTGCCGACCATCGGCCCGAGGAAGGTCGAGACGCCGCCAAGCATGTTGATGAAAATGCCCTCGCCCGAGATCGTCCAATAGGCGAATTCCGGATAGGCGCCGGACACGAACAGCGCCATCACCATGCCGCCCATCGACGCGAACAAAGCCGCCAGCACGAACACGGTGAGCTTGGCGCGCCAGACGTCGATGCCGACGAAGCTCGCGCGCGCGGCGTTGTCGCGGATCATGCGCAGCGTGTAGCCGAACGGTGATTGCGCGATCTGGCGCATCGCGAGCAGGCCGAGAATCAGCAGCGCGCAGCTCGCGACATAGAGATGGACGTGATTGGCAAGGTCAATTCCGAGGAACGGCGGTCGCGGAATGCCGCCGCGCAGACCCTGGTCGCCGCCGGTGAAGGAGGCCCAGGACAAAATGGTCGAGTGGATCAGCATCTGGAATGCGAGCGTCACGAAGGCGAAGTAAATCTCCTTCAGCCGCACGCAGATGGCGCCGATGATCGCGGAGACCATTGCGGTGATCGCCAGCGTCGCGACGAAGGCGACGGGAATCGGCACGCCGAGCTTCTGCATGATGAGGCCAAAACTGTAGGCGCCAAGCCCGAAGAACATGCCGTGGCCGAACGAGGTCAGGCCGGTATAGCCGACCAGCAGATTGAGCGACGTCGCAAACAGGCCGTAGGCCGAGCAGCGGATGACGAAATCGAGCAGGGCCTTGCTGCCGGTGAAGAGCGGCAGGCTCGCCAGCACGGCAAAGGCGATCAGCGCGATCAGGACGTCACGGTAGCGTCGCAGTACGGCACCGCTGCGCACCGGCGCCAGCGTTTCGGCGCGACCGGCCTCGAGCTCGGTCATACCGCCTCCCTGCCGAACAGGCCGGTAGGTTTGGAGACCAGCACGATCACCATGAAAAGATACATCAGGCCTTCGGTAAACAGGGGAAAGCCGAGCGAGCCGAACGAGCGGATCAGCCCGAGCAGCAGCGCGCCGATCAGCGCGCCCAGGATCGAGCCCATGCCGCCGATCACGGTGACGATGAAGGACTCGATCAGCACGGAAAATCCCATGCCCGGCGTCAGCGACCGCACAGGAGCCGCGAGCGCACCGGCAAGACCCGCCAGCATGCCGCCGAGCGCGAACACGCCGCCATAGATCAGGCCGGTGTTGATGCCGAGCGCCGAGACCATGCCGGGATTGTGCGCGGCCGCGCGGATCACCTTGCCGATGCGGCTGCGCGACAATCCTATACCGAGCACGACGGCCGCAAGAAGCGCGACACCGATCAGCAATAGATAATAAGGCGGCACCACGCCACCGGCGATGAATAGCGGCATCACCTGGAACGCGGACGGCATGCCCATCGACTTGAACTCCGGTCCCCAGATGATGCGCGCGACATCGTCGAAGATCAGCACGAAGGCATAGCAGACAAGCAGCTGCATCAGCACGTCGGCGCCATAGACGCGGCTCATGAAGACGCGCTCGAAGATCAGGCCGAGGATCGCGGTGCCGGCCGCGCCCGCCAGCATGGCGAGCGCAAAACTGCCGGTGAGCTGGTAGGCCGTCATCGCGAAGTAGGCGCCGAACATGTAGAAGGCGCCATGGCTGAAATTGACGACCTTGAGCACACCGAAGATCAGGGTCAGCCCGACCGCGACGAGAAACAGAAGCATGCCGATGATGAGGCCGCTGGTGGTTTGCGTCACCAAGCAGGCGGAGCTGGCGAGGCAGCCGGCGAGCGCGTCGAGATCCACGAGAGCACTTTCATTGCGGCGCGCCTGATACGGCGCGGAAAACGAAAACGGCGGAGAGGGTCCCCCCTCTCCGCCGCGGCGTTAGGTGTAGCCCTTGCTCTTCTTCCATTCGGCCTCTAACTCGAAGATGGTCTTCCAGTCGCCGGCCTTGACCTCCGGTACATACGGCTCCTGCGGGATGGTGGTGCCCCAGCCGATGGCGTAGCCGACCAGGGTGTGGTCGTCGCCGCGCATCGTCACGGTGCCGTCGGCGCCGAACGGACACTTGATGGTGAGGCCCTTCAGCACCTCCGCGATCTTCTTGCCGTCGGCGGAGTTCGCCTTTTTCGCGGCTTCACTGAGGAACATCACCGCGGTGGCGTTCTGCCACGACCAGTTGGTCGGATACTCGTTGTACTTGGCCTTGTAGGCATCCCCCCAGGCTGCGTTCTCCGGCGTGGCCGGGAACGTCTTGATGTAGCGATTACCGGAATGGATGCCCTTCGGCAGGTTCTTCACCACCGTGAGCGCTGTGTAGTCGGCCATGTTGACTGCGAACACCTCCATCTGGCTGAACATCGCGTAGATGTTGGCTTGGTCGATGTAGGAGGTGAGATCGCCGCCCCAGAGGCAGGAATACAGCGCCTGCGGCTTGGCCTGGAGGATCTTCGTCACCACTTCGGTGTAGTCGGGCTGGAACAGCTTTGGCCAGGACTCGCTGACGATTTCGACCTCGGGCGCAAAGCGCTTCAGATACAGTGTGAACTCTCCGGTGGTATCGCGGCCGTAGGCGTAGTCGGGCGAACACGTCGCCCACTTCTTCAGGCCCTTGGCTTTCGCGATCGAGGCGGCATAGCTGCCGCCGACGATGGAATCGTGGATGCCCTGGCGCACGCAGCGGAACGCATTCGGGATGTGCTGCTTGGGATCGGCCGTCAGCGAAGATGCTTCCGAGCAGGTGTGGACGCAGAGCACGCCGAGATCGCGCGCGACTTCATGCACCGCGAACGATCCGGAGGACGCCTCGCCGTCGAGCAGCAACTCGCAGCCGTCGGTGTTGACGAGTTCGCGCGCGACGCGCGCGGCTTCCTGCGGCTGGCCCTTGGAGTCGCGGATCACCATCTCGATCTGCCGGCCGGCGAGGCCGCCGGCGGCGTTGACCTTCTCGACCTCCAGCATCACCGCATTGCGCGAGGACGTGCCGAGCTGCGCGACACGGCCCGACAGGATCGTCGGCATGCCGATCTTGATGGTCTTGGCTTGCGCACGCGCCACCCAGGGCGCGGCAAACGTTATCGCGCCGGCGCCCATCAGCGCCAGCGTGGAACGGCGGCTGATGCCCGGCGTGCGGGTTCTCATCATTTTCCCTCCCTCTTTCGGGTCGGCGTGTCCTGATCCCTGCCGGAGATCGTCTCGTCTCCGTGATCCCAAGGATTTCAGAGGGGCGGGGGTGACGTCAAGCCAAAGATGAATTACGAGTCAGAATTCATCAAGGGAGGAAGTGAGGTCGGTAACCGGCCCAAACCCGGCAAATGATCAACCTTTCGAGCTTCATCGCCTTCCATGCCCGGCGCACGCCGGACCGGCCCGCGCTGAAATACCGCGGCGAGGAGATCGCTTACGCGATGTTCGACGTGCGCATCCGGCAGATCGCCGGCTGGCTCGCCGCGCAGGGCATCGGCGCCGGCGATGTCGTCGCCGTGCTGATGAAGAACAGCGCGGCATTCCTGGAGCTCGTCTTCACCACCAGCCATCTCGGCGCGGTGTTCCTGCCGATCAATTTTCGCCTGTCCCGCAACGAGGTCGACTACATCGCCAGCAATGCCGGCGCGCGCCTTCTGATCGTCGATGAGGAATTGGCTGCGAATGCAGCGGGCGCGAACATCGTCGTGCTGAACGAGGCCGCGCAGCAGAGCGTCACCCATCTCACAGGCAATGCTACAGCTGCGCCGATGCATGTGCGCCAGCCTTCCGACCTGTTGCGGCTGATGTACACATCTGGCACGACAGACCGCCCCAAGGGCGTGATGCTCACTTACGACAATTTCTACTGGAAGTCGGCCGACCAGACGATTGCGCTGGGCTTAAGCGCCGATACGCGTCTTCTCGTCATCGGTCCGCTCTATCACGTCGGCGCGCTCGACCTGCCAGGCATCGCAGTGCTCTGGCATGGCGGCTTCATTCGCATCGAGCGCAATTTCGAACCGGAGGCGGCGCTTGCTTCTATCGCAGAAGACAAGCTCAACGCTGCCTGGTTCGCGCCCGTCATGACCACCGCGATGCTCACCTGCCCCACCCGCGACCGCTACGACGTCTCCAGCCTGCAATGGGCAATCGGCGGCGGCGAGAAGACGCCGGAGGCACGCATCCGCGCCTTCTCCGAATATTTCCGCAATGCGCGCTACATCGACGCCTATGGACTCACCGAGACCGTCGGCGGCGACACCTTTATGGAGAAAGGTCGCGAGATCGAGAAGATCGGTTCGACCGGTCGCGCCATTGCCCATGTCGAGATCGAAATCTGCGACGAGAACGGCAACAAGCTGCCGCCGAACGTCAATGGCGAGATCTGCCTGCGCGGTCCGAAGATCACGCGCGGCTATTGGAGGGATCCGGAGAAGACGGCGTCGGCCTTCTTCGGCGGCTGGTTCCGCAGCGGCGACGTCGGCTATCTCGACGACGAAGGCTTCCTCTACCTGACCGACCGCAAGAAGGACATGATCATCTCCGGTGGCGAGAACATCGCCTCCTCCGAGGTCGAGCGCATCATCTACGATTTGCCCGAAGTGCGCGAAGTCGCCGTGATCGGCCTACGCGATGCGCGCTGGGGCGAGCGGCCGGTCGCGGTTGTCGTGCTGACTGAGGGCGCGAGCCTCGACCTCGCCGCCCTCACCGAGCATTGCCGCGCGCGGCTGGCGAGTTTCAAGGTGCCGAAGCAGCTGGTTATCCGCGGCAGCCTGCCGCGCAATCCGTCAGGCAAGATCCTCAAGCGCGTGCTGCGCGCCGAGCTGGAGACCCCCGAATGACGCAAGCGACTGCAAAGGTTACCAAGCTGAACCGCATCGAGCGCAACGCCTGGACCAAGCAGAAGATCTTTGAGGCTGCCACGAAAGTCGTAGGCAAGCATGGCTATGCCGAGGCCTCGGTCGCGCGCATCACCGAAGAAGCCGGTGTCGCGCAGGGTACCTTCTACAATCATTTCGAGAATCGCCAGGAACTGCTCGACCAGCTCCTACCAAAAATCGGCCTCGACATGGTCGAGTTCATCCGCGTGCGTACCGGCAATGCGCACGCGGCGCGGCAGGAGATCGAGCGCTTTGCCGCCTTCTTCGACTTCATCCGCGAGGTGCCTGAATTCTTGCGCATCCTCAACGAGGCCGAGTTCTTCGCGCCCATCGGTTACCAGAAGCACCTCGACAACATCTCGACCGCTTATGTGCGCATTTTGCGCCGCGCACGGCTTGCCGGCGCGATCGAAGATTACAGCGACGAGGAGTTCGAGGCCATCGTTCACATGCTGATGGGCGCGCGCGGCTATCTCAGCCGCCGCTACTCCTATTCGGGAGGCGGCGTCACCGCTGTACCCGATCACGTCTTCTCCGCCTATCGCAAGCTGATGACCCGCGGCCTCTTCAGGGCCTGCGGAGATCAGGACACGCCATGAACATCGAATCTCCGCACAAGCCGCTCGACCTCGCCTCCGCAATCGCCGAGGGCGATATCCGCTGCCTTCTGATGGTGCTGGTGCACATGACCGGCGACGAGAAGTGGCTCGAACCGCCCTATCTGCCCAAACGCGACATCCGCCTCATTCCCGATCCCGAGGCCGGCGTGCCCCGGGAGATCCAGGACGAGATCCGCACCGCCGTGGTCAGGCTCTTCGCCAATGGCACGCCAAAACCCGTGATCACCGATCCGGGCGAGGAGCTGCTGCTGAGGATGATGCGCGCTTGCCTCGGCGAGAATGTCGCGCCGGAATATGCACCTTTGATGCGCGAGGAGATGGGTTTTGTGCCGCGCGAGGCGTGCTGGACGAGGCGCCCCTCCGACGAAAAGCTTGCCGAGCAGCACGTGCTGATCGTCGGCGCCGGCGTCTGCGCCATCGCGCTCGGCGTGGCACTCAGCCATCTCGGCATCCCCTACACCATCGTCGAGAAGAATGCCGAGCTCGGCGGCACCTGGTGGATCAACCGCTATCCCGGCTGCGGCGTCGACACGCCGAACCACTCCTATTCCTACTCTTTCGGCTCTCGCAACGCATGGACGCGCTATTTCTGCCAGCGTGAGGAGCTACTCGGCTATCTGCAGAAGGTCGCGGACGAATACGGCATTCGCAAGCATTTGCGCGTCAACACCGAGCTGACATCATCACGCTGGGATGAAGAAAGGCAACGCTGGATTTCGACGCTCAAGACCGAGAACGGAGTGGAGACTTTCGAATCCACCGCGCTGGTCTCGGCCATCGGCCAGCTCAACGATCCCTCGCGCGCCCGCTTCAAAGGCGAAGTAGAATTCAAGGGCACGATCCTGCACTCGGCACTATGGTCCGGCGACATCAACATCGACGGCAAGCATGTCGCCGTGATCGGCACCGGCGCGACCTCGATGCAGCTGGTTCCGTCGATCGCCAGCCGTGTGGCCTCAGTCACCGTCTACCAGCGCAGCGCGCAATGGGCGCGGCCGGTGAAGGGCTATGCCGATCCGATCAGTGACGGCGCGCGCTGGCTGCTGGCGCACCTGCCGTTCTATGTGCAGTGGTATCGCTTCAACATGTTTTGGCGCTATGGCGATGGCCTCTTGCCCTTCCTGCGCAAGGACCCGGCCTGGCCGCATCCCGAACGCGCCGTCAACAAGGGCAACGACCGGCACCGCCAGGAGCTGACCGACTTCATCCTGTCCGAGCTGAAAGATCGACCCGACCTGATCGAAAAATGCGTGCCGACCTATCCGCCTTACGGCAAGCGCATTCTGCTCGATAACAACTGGTTCAAGACTTTGACGCGGGACAATGTCGAACTCGTCACCGACGCAATCGACCATTTCGACCGGGACGGCATCGTCACCGCCGACGGCACACACCGCCACGCCGACATCATCGTGGTCGCGACCGGCTTCAAGGTCACGGAGATGGCGGCGCGCCTCAACATCAGCGGCCGCGACGGCAAAGATTTGCGCGACGCCTGGGCCAACGACAATCCGACGGCATTTCTCGGCCTCACCGTGCCGGGCTTCCCGAATTTCTTCTGCATGCTCGGTCCCAATTCCGGTCCTGCCCACGGCGGCAGCGTCATCTTCCAGTCGGAGTGCCAGAGCCGCTACATCTCCGCCTGCCTCGCCGACATGATCGAGCGAGATATCGCGGCCATCGAGGTTCGCCAGGACGTGCTCGATGACTATCTCCGCAAGGTCGATGCCGAGCACGAGGCCATGATCTGGACCCATCCCGGCATGAGCACCTATTACCGCAATGCAAGCGGCCGCGTATTCTCCGCGATGCCGTGGCGGTTCGTAGACTACTGGCGCATGACCCACGATCCGGATCTGAGGCAATACAAGCTGACGAAAGCGTGACTCTTCTGCGGAGGCAGATTAGGCGTCAGCGCAACCACTTCCCACGTCGTCATTGCGCGCGTAGCGAAGCAAATCCAGAATCGTTCCTCGGAGACACTCTGGCTTGCTTCGCTGCGCTCGCAATCAGAAAACCACTCAGGCCGCCAGCCCAGACTCCACCGGAGCGAATTCCAGCCCCAGACTCTCCGCCACCGCTTTGTTCGTAATCCGGCCGCGATGCACGTTGAGCCCGTTGCGCAAGTGCGGATTTTCCAACACCGCGGCAAAGCCCTTGTTCGCGAGCATCAGGCCGAACGGCAGCGTCGCGTTGTTCAGCGCCTGGCTCGATGTCACCGGCACTGCGCCCGGCATGTTGGCGACGCAATAATGCACCACGCCGTCGACCTCATAGGTCGGCTCCGCGTGGGTGGTCGGATGCGAGGTCTCGAAACAGCCGCCCTGGTCGATCGCGACGTCGACCAGCACCGCGCCCGGCCGCATCGATGTCAGCATCGCGCGCGTGACGAGCTTCGGCGCGCTGGCACCCGGCACGAGCACCGCGCCGATCACGACGTCGGCAGCGAACAACTCCTCCTCGACCGACTCGATCGTCGAGAAGCGGGTGCGCACGCGTCCGGTAAAGAGATCGTCCAGTTGGCGCAGACGAGGAATCGAGCGATCGATCACCGTGACTTCCGCACCGAGCCCTGCGGCCATCCGTGCCGCCTGCGTTCCCACCACGCCGCCGCCGAGCACGACCACCCGCGCCGGCTGCACGCCGGGAACACCGCCGAGCAGCAGCCCGCGGCCGCCGGCCGACCGCTTGAGCGCGGCGCCGGCGGCCTCGATGGCGAGGCGGCCGGCGACTTCGCTCATCGGCGCGAGCAGCGGGAGGTGACCGCTCGCGTCCGTGACGGTCTCATAGGCGATCGCGGTGCAGCCCGAGGCAAGCAGGCCCTTGGCCTGCTCCGGGTCGGGTGCAAGATGGAGATAGGTAAACAGGACCTGGCCTTCGCGGAGCTGGGCCCATTCGCTTTTCTGCGGCTCCTTCACCTTCACGATCATGTCGGACTTGGCGAAGACGTCACGGGCGCTTTCGGCGATCGTGGCGCCTGCCCGCCGATACACGTCGTCTGAGGCGCCGATGCCGCTGCCGGCGCCGGTCTCGACCGTCACCCGGTGGCCGGCCGCGACATATTCACGAACCGCGCCCGGAGTGAGCCCGACGCGATATTCCTGCACCTTGATCTCCTTGGGCACACCGACGCGCATCTTCAGCTCCTTCCCCAACGCCTTGATTCTGCTCATCATCGTAGCGATGGCGGCGGTTTGGTTTCGTGCAAATATCCGCTAGGTTCACGCCTAGCGCGCCGGTTTCCGGCGCGGAAATGCCCTTTCACGCTGGAAACGAAACCTTGGCCCTCGACCGGAAAGACCTCGCCATCCTCGCCGAACTCACGACCAATGCGCGGGCCAGCCACACCGAACTTGCCAACAAGGTCGGACTATCGAGCACTGCGCTGGCACGGCGGCAGAAGGCCCTGGAAGACGAGGGCTACATCCAGGCCTACCAAGCCGCGCTCGATCTTGCGCAGTTCGGCCTCACGACAACGGTGCTGGTCCGGATCGCGCTGGAGAGCCAGAGCGACGATGCGCTCAAGGCATTCGAGGCGGAGGTGGTGAAGTGCCCGTCCGTCGTGCGCTGCTTCCTGATGTCGGGCACCGACGACTACATCCTGATCGTTCTCGCCCGCGACATCCAGGATTTCGAACGCATCCACCGTACCGAGCTGTCGCGCCTGCCGCGCGTCGCCCGGGTGCAATCGAGCTTCGCGCTGCGCGAGATCGTCAATCGCGCCGTACCGACTGTGGTGTTCGGCGAGGCGAAGCGCTGATCTCGTCCGGGCGACGGGGTAGCCGGCCGGGAACCAAGCACCCCGTCATCCGTTGGGCGCTATTGGCCAGCGGCGGCAATGCATCCTCGACTCGGCATCCAAACTTGCTCAGCTCGGCCTCTCCGCAGGGAACAGAACATGGCCGATATCACGGATCAGATCCCCGAACGCATTCCGATCAGCCTTGTCGTCAATGGCGTCAGGCGCACACTCGAGGTCGTGCCGTGGACCACGCTTCTGGATGCCCTGCGTGACCGTCTGGAATTGACCGGCACCAAAAAAGGCTGCGATCACGGCCAATGCGGCGCCTGCACCGTCTTAATTGAGGGAAGACGGGTCAATTCGTGCCTGACGCTCGCCGTCATGAAGGATGGCGCCGAAATCACGACGATCGAAGGCCTTGCCAAGGACGGCGCCCTGCATCCTCTGCAACAAGCCTTCATCGATCACGACGCATTCCAATGTGGCTATTGCACGCCGGGACAGATTTGCTCGGCGGCCGGCCTCCTGGCCGAAGGCCACGCCAGGGACGCCGACGAGATCCGGGAATTGATGAGCGGAAATCTCTGCCGCTGCGGCGCCTACCCCAACATCGTGGCTGCGATCGAGCAGGCAATGAGCCGATCATGAACAACTTCCAGTATTCCCGCGCAAGCGATGTCGCCGACGCCATTCGCCTGCTGGCCGCCGATCCGAACGCGAAGGTGATTGCCGGCGGCACCAATCTTATCGACCTGATGAAGGAGAATGTCGAACGGCCATCCCGGTTGATCGACATTTCCCGCCTGCCGCTCCGCGACATCGAGGAGACTGCCGACGGCGGCCTGCGCATCGGCGCCTTGGTGCCCAATTCGGATCTCGCCTACCATCCGCTGATCGAGCAGCGCTATCCCCTGCTCGCCAGCGCCATCCTGGCCGGTGCCTCCGCGCAACTGCGCAACATGGCCTCGGTCGGCGGCAATCTGATGCAGCGAACGCGCTGCGCCTACTTCTATGACACGACCACGCCTTGCAACAAGCGAAGCCCGGGCACCGGCTGCTCGGCACTCGATGGCCTCAACCGCAACCACGCAATCCTCGGCACCAGCCCGTCCTGCATCGCGACCAATCCATCCGACATGAGTGTGGCGCTGGCCGCGCTCGGCGCGCTCGTGCATATCGCAGGCTCGACCGGTGAGCGCACAATCGCCCTGACCGATTTCCATCGGCTTCCGAACGACAAGGCTCACGTCGACACAAATCTCGGCAGCGGCGAGATCATCACCGCAATCGAGCTGCCGCCGCGCGGCTTTGCCAGGAACTACAGCTATCTGAAGATCCGCGACCGGCTGTCCTACGCCTTTGCCCTGGTCTCGGTCGCGGCCGCGCTTGAACTGGAGGGCAACGCAATCATCGAATCGCGCCTGGCGCTCGGCGGCGTAGCCCACAAGCCCTGGCGAAGCCTCGAAGCCGAGGCGGCGTTGCGCGGCCAGGCGGCAACGCCGGATCATTTTGGACGCGCCGCCGATCTGCTGCTGCAGGGAGCAACCGCTCGTTCGCATAACGGATTCAAGATCGAGCTCGCCCGCCGAGCCGTCGTTCGCACGCTTATGCAGGCGACAAGCGCCACGCCGCAATCACAAGCTCACAAGAAGATCGCATGAGGGCCCGATGAACGCTTATGTCGGAACACCAACGTCGCGTGTCGACGGCCGGGCCAAGGTCACTGGCGCCGCCAAATATGCCGGCGAGTTCGCAGCAGACCGTCTCCTCCATGGCTTCGTCGTCGAGGCCACCATTCCGCGGGGACGCATCGTTCGCCTCGACAGCAGCGACGCACTGAAGGTGAAGGGCGTGGTCGACGTGCTCACCCACACGCATCGCCCGCCACTCGCCGACAAGGACGAGGCCTGGAAGGACGAGGTGGCGCCGGAGAAAGGCTCGCCGTTCCGCCCACTCTATGACGACAGGATCAGATTCAACGGCCAGCCGATCGCGCTGGTCGTGGCGGAGGACTGGGAAACCGCCAAATTCGCCGCAACTCGCATTCGCGTTGAATACGAGCAGGAGGCGTTTGCGACCGATCTCGAATCCGAACGCGGCACGGCTGCCAAAGTGGATCAGCCACACAAGCCGCGCGGCGACGCCGCAGCAGCGCTGACGCGGGCGGCCGTCCGTCACGAAGCGGACTATGTCATTCCGAGCGAGCATCACAACCCGATGGAGCTCTACGCCACAACGGCCGTCTGGGAGGGCAACGGCGGGCTTACAGTCTATGACAAGACCCAAGGCGTCCAGAACGTCCAGAAGTTTCTCTGCGGTGTCTTCAGAAAGAAGCCGGAAGACATCCGCGTGATCTCGCCCTATGTCGGCGGAGCGTTCGGCTCGGGCCTGCGGCCGCAGCACCAGGTGGTCCTGGCAACACTTGGTGCGCTCGCGCTGAAACGATCGGTCCGTGTCGTCCTGACACGACAGCAGATGTACAGCCTGGGCTATCGTCCCATGACCATCGAGCACGTTGCGCTCGGCGCAAAGCCCGACGGCACACTCGATGCCGTTACCCACGAAGCCATCGCCGTCACCTCGCGGTTTGAGGATTTCTCGCGCAACGATACCGGCTGGGGGGAGCAGCTCTACAAGACTCCCAACAGCCGCCTCTCCCACAAGCTGGTCCACCTCGACCTCGCCACGCCCTGCGACATGCGCGCGCCGGGCGCAGCAACGGGCGTCTGCGCGCTCGAATGCGCCATGGACGAATTGGCCGTCGCGCTCAAGTTCGACCCGATCGAGCTGCGGCTGAAGTGCTACTCGGATCGCGACCAGAGCGGGGACCTCCCCTACACCAGCAAGCAGCTGCGCGAATGCTACGCCAGGGGCGCGGAAGCCTTCGGCTGGGCCCGGCGCAATCCCGCGCCGCGCTCCATGCGCGACGGCAAGGACCTGGTCGGCTGGGGCATGGCGACAGGCGTCTGGGAGGCGCTGCAGATGCCGGTCGCCGTTCGCATCGTCCTGACATCGAACGGCCACGCGGAGGTCTCCTGCGCCGCGTCCGACATCGGCACCGGCACCTACACCATTATGGCGCAGGTGGCGGCCGATGCTCTCGGGCTGCCGATCGAGAACATCAGCGTCAGGCTCGCCGATTCGACCTTGCCGCAAGCCCCCGTCGAGGGCGGCTCCTGGATGGCGGCGTCCAGTGCGCACGCCGTGTTGGGAGCGGCCGAAGACATTCGCCAGGAGCTCGCCCGGCTCGCCAAGGCGATGCCCGGCTCGCCGCTCGCCGACGTCGATGCCGCCACCGTCACCTTGGTCGACGGCATGATCGCCAGCAACGGCAGGAACGGCCCCGCCCTTTCGATTGCGGATGTCATGCGCCACAGCAAGCTCGAGCGGATCGAAAAGGAGAAGCTCAACCAGTTCGCGGAGGACAAGTCGCATGCCCCCAATACGCATTCCGCCGTCTTCGCCGAGGTGAAGGTCGACGAGGAGCTCGGCGTCATCCGCGTCACGCGGGTCGTGAGCGCGGTCGCGGCCGGGCGCATCCTGAACACCAAGACCGGCCGCAGCCAGATCATGGGCGGCGTGGTCTGGGGAATCGGGATGGCGCTGCATGAGGAGACGGTGATGGATCACCGCTTCGGTCGCATCATGAACGCGAACATCGCCGAGTACCACATTCCCGTGAATGCCGACATTCACGATATCGACGTCATTTTCGTCGACGAGCCCGACGACCGGATCAACAAGCTTGGTGTCAAGGGTCTCGGCGAAATCGGCATCGTCGGCGTGCCTGCGGCGATTGCGAACGCCGTCTATCATGCCACCGGCAAGCGCATTCGGCGCTTCCCGATCACGCTGGACAAGCTACTGGACTGAGCGCCTCGCCGCACCTGTGTTCGAGGCGAACGAGACCTGCTTCAACACGTTGTCGCTCGGCGCACGAGCGACGGCGCCGCCGCCCGTCACGGCTGCCTCCCGGTGGGCTTCACGACGGAAGATCGGCCGGTCGGATCTGGATGCGATCGGCGTGCAGCGACCAGTGGTGCAAGGCTTGATCCTTGCAAAACTTCGCCTTGGCCCGCTCTCTGGCTTCGTCCTCATCGGAGGCGTCGATCTCGAGCGTGCCCTGGCACACCTCGATCTGCCGGCCATACTGGCCAAGCACGTCCTTCATGAACCTGACGACATAAGTTGACATGGGACCTCCTGCCTGCCCCGGCGGCACTCTAATCCCATTTGGGCGGGATGCGGGAGAGAGATTTTGACGCGGATGAAGGTTGGGCCGCGGTTTCTTCGCTCCGTCATTTCCGGGGCGGCTCGAAAGGCCGAACCCGGAAATGACGAGAAAAAGGGCAGCTGTCCTATCCCGGCGTCACGCCGAACGCCTGCTTGAAGCGCTCGGCATAATGCGGCCAGACCTCCGGATTGATGATGCGCGGTGGACGTTTCCCGTCGAGCGTCTCCAGCACCTGCTCGGCAGCGATGCGGCCCATGTTCTGGCGCGCCTCGATCGTAACGCCCGCGGTATGGGGGCTTGCCAGCACGTTGTCGAGCTGGAGCAGCGGATGCTCCGGCGGCGGCGGTTCCTTGGACCAGACATCGAGGCCCGCGCCGGCGATGCGCTTGTCGCGCAACGCCTGGAGCAGCGCGTCCTCGTCGTGGATGAAGCCGCGCGCCGTGGTGATGAAATAGGCATGCGGCTGCATCAGGGCGAATTCGCGCACGCTGATCATGTTGCGGCTGCCCTTGTTGAGCGGACATGAGATCGAGACGAAATCGGCGCGGCGCAGGAGCTCGTCGAGCTCGACCTTCTCCCCGCCCCGCTCAGCCATCACCTCGGCCGACAGATACGGGTCATAGGCCAGCACCTTCATGCCAAGCAGGCCCTTGCACAGCGCGGCGATGCGGCGGCCGACATTGCCGAGCCCGATGATGCCGACGCTCTTGCCCTCGACCTCGTTGCCGACGAGCTCGTTGCGGTTGACGTCGCGCTCGCGGCGCAGCCGGCGGTCCGACTGGATGATGCGCTTGGACAGCGTCAACATCATCGCCAGCGCATGCTCGGCGACCGAATGGGCATTGCCGCCGGACTGGTTGACGACCACGACGCCGGCGGCCGTACAGGCCTCGACGTCGACCGGATCGAAGCCGGCGCCGTTGCTGGAGACGAGCAGCAAATTCGGCGCGCGCTTCAGGAAAGCCGCATCGACATGGAAATGCGGGGCGAGCTCGTCGCGGGCAGCGCCGACCTGGTAGACATGGGCAGCGCCGAGGAGCGGCGCATAGACGTCTTCGGGGCTCCCGTTCTCGATGCGATCGAGCCGGACGTCAGGCCGCGCCTTGAGGATGTCGATATAGATCGGATTGGCCAAGTAATTGGAATAGACGACACGCTTGCTGTTGACCGACATCAGGACCCTTCCGGCTCTCCAGGGATCAGCAAGGCCAGCGCAGCGCGCGCCTCTCCGTGCTTCCTCCCATATTTCGTTGTCCACATATGACATGGCGGTGCCAGCCACGGCAGGCCGTCTGGCGCAGATCACGGTGCCGGCCTGAACATGTTGACAATCCGGCCCGCTGCGTCAAGTTCAGCAGGGTGCCGCGACGGCCGAAGACCAATAAGCATGCGACGCGGCTCAAGGGAGAACGCAATGGCGATTGCGGAGCAGCAGACCTCGCCGCAGGCGACGCAGGCGGCCGGTGAAAGGAGCTGGCACGGCATCATCCTGCAAACCCTGAAGCGGAACGAGATCAGCCTCGTCCCTTACGTGCCGGATCGCGTGCTGACGCCGCTGATCAGGAACCTGCACGCCGATCCTTTCTTCACCACCTTTGCCACCGCCCGCGAGGAGGAAGCGGTCGGCATTGTCTCGGGCGCCTGGATGGCCGGCCGCCGCGGCGCGGTGCTAATGCAGACCTCGGGTTTTGCGACGCTCGCCAACGTGCTGGCCTCGCTCGCAGTGCCTTACCAAATCCCGCTGATCATGTTCGTGTCCGAGCGTGGCACGCTCGGCGAGTTCAATTACGGCCAGTCGCTGGTCTGCCGCACCATGCGTCCCGTGCTGGATTCGCTGGCGCTAGAGCATCACACCATCACTCGGCTCGATGAGCTCGAATTCATCACGGACCGCTCGATCAAGCAGGCCGTCACCACGCAGGCGCCGGTGGCGCTAATCCTCAACCCGCTGCTCACCGGCGGCAAGGTGTTTGACAAGTGAGGCCGGCCAAATGAGCTCAAATCTGAATGCGCGCAACACCAAGGTGATGAACCGTTTCGACGTGACCTCGCGCCTGATCGCGAAGCTCAAGCACGAAGAGGCCGTGATCGCCGGCATCGGCAACACCAATTTCGATCTCTGGGCTGCCGGCCACCGCCCGCAGAACTTCTACATGCTGGGCAGCATGGGCCTCGCCTTCCCCATCGCGCTCGGCGTGGCGCTGGCGCAGCCCGACCGCCGCGTCTTCGCGCTTGAAGGCGACGGCTCGCTGCTGATGCAACTCGGCGCGCTCTCAACGATTGCGGCCCTGAAGCCGAAGAACCTTACGATGATCGTGATGGACAATGGCATCTACCAGATTACCGGCGCGCAACCGACACCGGCCGCGCACGTCGCCGACATCGTCGCCATCGCCATCGGCTCCGGCCTCGCCAACAGCGCCTGGGCTGCGGACGAGGAGGATTTCCAGCGGCTGGTCGAGGGCGCGATGGCCGCTGCCGAGCCGAGCCTGATCGCCGTCCGGATCGACGACAAGCCGGGCGTCGGCACCACTCGCCGCGACCCCGTGCAGATCCGGGAACGATTCATGCATGGCCTCGGCGTGCGCGAACCACTTTAAGGTTTCGTCATTAACTACACGTCGATCTGATGGCGGGACTATACGGCCCGTTGCAAATCTGTGCTAAGCGAGGCGCATGTCCATTTTGGTTCGTTCCTTTGCCTGGCTGCTGGCAGCCGCCGTCACATTCGCAACTCTCGGTCCACCGGGCCTGCGGCCCCATTCCGACTTCGGCCAGGACGGCGAACATGCGCTCGCCTTTGTCTTGGTGGGATTGGCCTTTGGCATCGCCTATCGGCAGCGGCGGCTGCTGACCGCAACGGCCGCGATCGTGCTGATCGGCGTGCTCGAACTGATGCAATTTTGGGCACCCGGCCGCCATGCGCGGCTGGAGGATTTTCTGGTGGACGCGCTCACGGCCTGCCTCGGCTTTGCGCTCGCGGCCGCCGCCGATTGGGCCATGGCCCGGCTTCGCACCAATTCGGTCCTGACGAGCGAAGGCCCCGCGGAGTGACGCTCCGCAGGGCCCGGTTTGTCAGCGGCTAGGTTGCACAGATCAGTCGATGATCTTGACGACCCGGCGCGTGCGCGGCTCGACGATCACGCGGCGGTCGTTCACGACCGCGTAGCGATACTCCGTGTAGTTCGGCACCGGACGCAGCACCACGGTCGGCGGCAACGGCTCGCCAACCACGACGCGCTCGCGGACCACCACTGACTCATCCCGCGGAAGTCCGCCTAGAATCGCATTCGGAATCTCCAAACCGGCGCCAACGGCCGCACCGACAGTGCCGCCGACCATCGCGCCGACCGGGCCGCCGATGTCGCCGCCCGCGCGCGCGCCGTCCGCAGCGCCCTGGGCGGTCGTCGACTGAGCAAAGGCTGCACTCGACGCCAGCAGCGAGGCGGCAGCCAACGAAATCGCAAGACGGGTTTTCATGTCCTTATGTCTCCAGTGATTGTCATGCGCCTTCAACCGCGGGGCCGGAGCATTGTTCCGGTTCCGCGGCGGCGAAAGACGCTTCAAGGCTGGAAACTGTTACCTCGTAACACTTACGCTGCGGCGATTTCGTGCCCTGCCATCAGTTCCAGTGCACGTACCATCGCGGAATGATCCCAACCCTTGCCGCCATGAGCGGTGCAGGATGAGAACAATTGCTGCGCCACAGCCGTGCTCGGCAGCGAGAGGCCGAGCGTACGCGCGCCTTCGAGCGCGAGGTTGAGATCCTTCTGGTGCAGCTCGATGCGGAAGCCCGGATCGAAATTGCGCTTCACCATGCGCTCGCCATGGACTTCGAGGATCCGCGAGGATGCAAAGCCACCCATCAGCGCCTGCCGCACCAGCGCCGGGTCGGCGCCGGCCTTCGACGCAAACAACAGCGCCTCGCTTACTGCCTCGATCGTCAGCGCCACGATGATCTGGTTGGCGACTTTCGTCGTTTGCCCGTCGCCATTGGCCCCGACCCTGGTGACGTTCTTGCCCATCTTGTCGAACACCGGCTTCATGGTGTTGAAGGCGCGCTCGGGCCCGCCGACCATGATGGTGAGGCTCGCCGCCTTGGCGCCGACCTCGCCTCCCGACACCGGCGCGTCGAGATAATCGGCGCCGAGTGCCTCGATCTTCTTGGCAAACTCCTTCGTCGCGAGCGGCGAGATCGAGCTCATGTCGACCACGATCTTGCCCTTGGAGATGCCGCTCGCCACACCGTCCTTGCTGAACAACACGGCTTCCACATGCGGCGTATCCGGCACCATGATGATCACCGCGCCCGCCTCCTCCGCGACCTGCTTGCTGGACTTGCAGACGACGCCGCCGGCGGCGATCAGATCGGGCGCGACCGGTGCGACGTCATGCAGGAGAACCCGATAGCCGGCCGCCAGGAGATGCCCGGCCATCGGCCGTCCCATGGTGCCAAGTCCGATGAAGCCGATATTGGTCATGTCTCTAACTTTCTCTCAGTTGCATAAGCGGAATTCATCCGTGTGCTCGGTGCAACCTCTCCCGCTTGCGGGAGAGGTCGGCGCGGAGCGCCGGGTGAGGGCTTTATCCCCTTGGGGATATTCTCGGTGCACCTCAACAGTCCCAACGCGGAAACACCCTCTCCCCAACCCTCTCCCGCAAGCGGGAGAGGGAGGGCACTGTCATCGCTGCCGCATCTGGTCCCCGACGCTCACGTCTCAAACGTCTGCGCCGCGTGCCATGAGAGTCCTTCCAACGTCGTGGTGCGCGGCTTGTATTCGCAGCCGATCCAGCCGCGATAGCCGATCGCGTCGAGGTGGCGGAACAGGAAGGGATAGTTGATCTCGCCGGTGCCGGGCTCATGGCGCCCGGGATTGTCGGCAAGCTGGATGTGCGCGATCTGGGGAAGGTATTCCTGCATGGTGCGGGCGAGATCGCCCTCCATGATCTGCATGTGATAGATGTCGTACTGGATGAACAGGTTGTTCGATCGCACCTCTGAGATCAGCTGCACCGCCTGCTCGGTCCCGTTGAGATGGAAGCCGGGAATGTCGAGCGTGTTGATCGGCTCGATCAGCAGCTTGATGTTCTCCCGCGCCAGCGTCGAGGCGGCAAAGCGCAGATTGCCCACCAGCGTCTCGTTGAGCTCGCGCCGGTCGGCATCGGCAGGCGCGATGCCGACGAGGCAGTTGAGCTGCTCGCAATCGAGCGCCTTGGCGTAGTCGATGGCGCGGAATACGCCGTCGCGAAATTCGGCGGTGCGATCGGGCAGGATCGCGATGCCGCGCTCACCCGCTGCCCAATTGCCGGCCGGCAGGTTGTGCAGCACCTGCGTCAAGCCGTGGGCCTCGAGCTGCTCGCGCACCTGCGCCTTATCGAAATCGTAGGGAAAGAGATATTCGACCCCGGAAAATCCCGCCGCCTTCGCAGCGGCGAAGCGGTCGAGGAACGGCATCTCGTTGAAGAGCATGGTGAGGTTGGCGGCGAATTTCGGCATGGTGCTGTCCTCCCTATTAGGCCGGCTGAAGCACGCCGGGTCGCGCCGCCTCGACCTCGTCAAGTGGCAGGTCCAGCACCTCCTCGAACTCGACGATGTTGTCGATCTCCGTGCCCATGGCGATGTTGGTGACGCGTTCGAGGATGAACTCGACCACGACGGGCACGCGGTGCTTGGCCATCAATTCACGCGCCGTCGCGAACGCCGCTTGCGTGTCCTTCGGGTCGGTGACGCGGATCGCCTTGCAGCCGAGACCTTCGGCGACGGCGACATGATCGACGCCGTAGACGCCGATCTCGGGCGCGTTGATGTTCTCGAAGGAGAGCTGAACGTGATAGTCCATGTCGAAGCCGCGCTGAGCCTGGCGGATCAGCCCGAGATAGGAATTGTTCACGACGACGTGGATGTAGGGCAGATTGAACTGCGCGCCGACCGCGAGCTCCTCGATCAAGAACTGGAAGTCGTAGTCGCCTGACAGCGCGACGATCTCTCGCTCGGGACACGCAGCGCGCACGCCGAGTGCGGCGGGCAGCGTCCACCCGAGCGGCCCGGCCTGGCCTGCATTGATCCAGTTGCGCGGCTTGTAGACGCCGAGGAATTGCGCGCCGGCGATCTGCGACAGGCCGATCACGGTGACATAAATGGTGTCGCGGCCGAACGCCTTATTCATCTCTTCATAGACGCGCTGCGGCTTGATCGGCACGTTGTCGAAATGGCTCTTGCGCAGCATCGTCCCCTTGCGATCGCGGCATGACGCTGGCCACGCCTGGCGCTCGCGGAGCCTGCCTGACCGGCGCCACTCCCTCGCGACAGTGACGAACAATTCGAGCGCAGCCTTCGCGTCCGAGACGATGCCGAGATCGGGATTGAACACGCGCCCGATCTGCGTCGGCTCGATGTCCACGTGAACGAATTTACGGCCCTTGGTGTAGGTCTCGACCGAGCCGGTGTGACGATTGGCCCAGCGGTTGCCGATGCCGAGCACGAAATCCGACTCCAGCAGCGTCGCGTTGCCATAGCGGTGGCTGGTTTGAAGCCCGACCATCCCGGCCATCAGCACGTGATCGTCGGGGATCGCGCCCCACCCCATGAGCGTCGGCACGACAGGCACGTTCGCGATCTCGGCGAATTCGACCAGCAGATCGGAGGCATCGGCGTTGATGATGCCGCCGCCCGCGACGATCAACGGCCGCTCGGCGGCATTGAGCATCTCCAGCGCCTTCTCGACCTGCTTGCGCGAAGCAGCCGGCTTGTAGACCGGTAGCGGCTCGTAGGTCTCGTCGTCGAACTCGATTTCGGCGAGCTGCACGTCGAGGGGCATGTCGATCAGCACCGGACCCGGCCTTCCAGAGCGCATCACGTGAAACGCCTGGCTGAACACGCGCGGCACCAGCGCCGGCTCGCGCACCGTCACCGCCCATTTGGTCACGGGCTTTGCGATCGACTCGATATCGACGGCCTGAAAGTCCGCCTTGTAGAGCCGCGCCCGGGGGGCCTGTCCGGTGATGCAGAGGATCGGAATGGAATCGGCAATGGCTGAATACAGCCCGGTGATCATGTCGGTGCCAGCCGGTCCCGAAGTGCCGATGCAGACGCCGATATTGCCCGCCTTGGCCCGCGTGTACCCTTCAGCCATGTGCGAAGCGCCCTCGACATGGCGCGCAAGGATATGGCGGATCGAGCCGCGCTTCTTCAGCGCCGAGTAAAGCGGATTGATCGCTGCCCCGGGAACCCCGAAGGCGGTGGAGATGCCTTCCTTCTCCAGAATTCGTACGGCTGCATCGACGGCTCGCATCTTCGCCATATCGGACCTCGCTTGGTTGCGTCAGCGAGCGAGATCATCCAGCGTGCAAGATGCGATCTCAACGAGATCGATTTTATTTTCCACGATGCGGCAGCCGCGGAAAAATAGCGGCGGTCTCAATCGGTTAGATCGAGATGCAAGTGAAAGGAGATCACTCGAACAGCGGCGCCAGCTCCATCTGCGGCACGAGAACGATGCCCTTGTCGGTGATACGAATTTCCGGAATGACCGATAGCGGAATCAAATTGAAGCCCATGTAGGGGATGGTGCAGCCGGCCTCCGCCCATTCCTTCTTGAGCTCCTTGACCTCTTCGGCCACCTCGGTGACGCGCTTGTCAGAGAGCAAGCCTGCGATCGGCAGCGGAACCAACGCCCTCACCTCGCCGTCGGCCACCACACAGACGCCGCCCTGGCGCTCCCTGATCGCCGATACCGCCACCTGCATGTCGCCCTCGTTGGTCCCAGCGACGATGATGTTGTGGCTATCGTGGCCGACGCTGGAGGCCACCGCACCGCGCTTCAGGCCAAAATCCTTCAACAGGCCGTACGCGACGTTGCCGGCGGACTTGCCGTGGCGCTCGACCACCGTGACGAAGCACAGGCCATAGCGCGCAAACAGCTCCGGCCAGTCATTGGCGGGCTCGACCCTGACCTTCTCGTGGATCAGCGTAATGCCCGGCAGCGCAGTCTTGATCGCATTGACGGTGCAAGCCTTTGCCGGCAGTTCCGGCGTCAACTTGACCTTCTCGGGCAAGTTCACGGTGGCGTAAGCGGCTTTCGGATATTGGTAGCGCTGTGACAGCGCCTGATCGAGCCGTGAGGTGATCTTGCGGTGCTCGACCACGAGCTCGCCGCCATACCAGGTGCATTGCGGCTTGAGATTGTCATCCATCAGCACGAGGTCGGCGCGGCGGCCGCCGCCGAGCCCGCCGATATCGCCCTCCATGCCGAAGCGCGTCGCGCCATGTAGCGAGCCCATCGACCAGGCCTGCTCCGGCGACATCCCCGCCTTCACGGCTTCGCGTACCACCCAGTCGAGACCGAACAGCAGCAGATCGTCAGCATCCCGGTCGTCGGTGCACACGGCCGTGCGCTTGTGCGAGGCCCCGAGCTCGGTGATGGTGCGGATCGCCTGCGGCAGCGAGTGCCAGGGCGTCGTTGGCGGACCGCCGCGCAGGAACACCCAGACGCCGGCGTCGAGCAGGTCGTCGGCGATGTCGCGGTCGATCGCCTCGTGCGTGTCGGTGACGCCACTCGCCGCATAGGCGGCGACGAATTCGCGACCATAGACGTGACCGGACACCGGCCGTCCCCGCTTCAACGCTGCCGCCAGAATGGCATGGCTGCGCTCGTCGCCCATCGTCACCGGAACAAAGTCCATCTTCTCGCCGAGCGCCACCGCTTCGGGCCAGCGGTCGAACAGGCCCGCGATCTTCTCCGGCGTGAGATCGCCGCCGGCGGTCTCCAACTCCGCAGACGTTGCCGGCACGGTGCTCGGCACCGTCAGGAAGATCGAGAGCGGCGCCTCGCGTGCATCCTCGAGCATCGCCTCGATGCCGGCCACGTCCATGACGTTGCCGATCTCATGGCTGTCGCAGAAGATCGTGGTGGTGCCGTTGAGCAGCGCGGCTTCCGCGTAGGCGCAGGCCGTCACCATCGAGGATTCGATATGGATGTGCGGATCGACCAGGCCCGGCGCGATGATGCCGCCGGCCGCATCGTAAAGAGGAACATCGCTCCAAACAGTTTTCGCCGCCCCGGCCGGCTTCACCGCCGCGATGCGGCCGCCGGTGATCCAGACCTCGCGGCTCGCTTGGATGCGCTCCGAATAGGTCGAGAGCACCCGCGCGCCGGTGACGACCAGATCCGGCGTGGCGCGTGCGGATGCGACGTCGGCGAGGCATCGCGTCATGCTGTGCAGCGGCGCGACGGCAAAACGAGTGAGTTTGGTCATCGGGGCTCTCGCGTGGGAATGGACAGCCCAGTGATGGTTGCCCCCGACGGCAGCAGGGGCAACTCAAATAATGCGGCATCCGTGCTTACGCATCGGGCAGACGCGCTCCACCTTCTAGGCTCCGCTAATCCTCGTTCGCCCTAAATCGCCCGAGTCCCTTCAGGACGAAGGGTGCCAGCAGCGCGATCAGCGCGACGCCGAGCAGGGTCGCCGAGATCGGGCTCTGAACCAGCGTCATGGGATCGCCGAGGCTGATCGCGAGTGCCCTGCGCAATTGGCTCTCGGCGATCGGACCGAGGATCAGGCCGACGACCACGGGCGCGATCGGAAAATCGAAGCGGCGCATCAGGAAACCGAGCACGCCAAAGCCGGCCAGCATCGACAACTCGACCACCGACGGCTTTGCGGCGATGGTGCCCATGGTTGCGAACACGAGGATGCCGGCATAGAGCCAGGGCTGCGGGATCGCGAGCAGCCGCACCCACAGGCCGACCAGCGGCAGATTGAGCACCAGCAGCATCGCATTGGCGATGAAGAGGCTGGCGATGAGGCCCCACACCAGGTCGGGCCGTTCGGCGAACAGCAACGGTCCCGGGTTGAGACCGTATTGCTGGAAACCTGCGAGCATCATCGCGGCCGTCGCCGAGGTCGGCAGCCCGAGCGTGAGCAGCGGCACCAGCGTGCCCGCGGCGGAGGCATTGTTGGCGGCCTCCGGTCCCGCAACGCCTTCGATCGCGCCCTTGCCGAACTCTTCCGGATGTTTTGTCAGCCGCTTCTCGGTCGAGTAGGACAGGAAGGTCGGAATCTCCGCACCGCCCGCAGGCAACGCGCCGATCGGGAAGCCGAACATGGTGCCGCGGAGCCACGGCTTCCACGAGCGCTTCCAGTCCTCCTTCGTCATCCACAGCGAGCCACGCACCGGCTCGAGCTTCTCCTCGGTGTGGTGGCGGCGCGATGCGACGTAGAGCGCCTCGCCCACCGCGAACAGACCAACCGCAAGCGTCGTCACCTCGACGCCATCGAGCAGCTCGGGGATGCCGAACGCAAGCCGCGCCTGGCCGGTCAGCTTGTCGATGCCGATAAGACCGAGCGTCAGGCCGATGAACAGGCTGGTCAGGCCGCGGATCGGGGAATCGCCGAAAGTAGCCGACACCGTGACAAAGGCGACGCACATCAGCGCGAAATAATCCTCCGGGCCAAAGCGCACGGCGAAATCGACCAGCCACGGCGCGAGGAACGCCAGACCGATAGTGGCGATGGTGCCGGCGACGAAGGAGCCGATTGCGGAGGTCGCAAGCGCCGGCCCGCCGCGGCCGGCCTTGGCCATCTTGTTGCCTTCGAGCGCGGTCGCCATCGAGGCGCTCTCGCCGGGCGTGTTGATGAGGATCGCGGTGGTCGAGCCGCCATACATGCCGCCGTAATAAATGCCGGCGAACATGATCAGCGAGCCGCCGGGATCGAGCTTGTAGGTGACCGGCAAGAGCAGTGCGACCGTGAGCGCCGGCCCGATGCCGGGCAGCACGCCAACGGCGGTGCCGAGGAACACGCCAATCAGCGCATAGAGCAGATTCATCGGCTGGATGGCGACTGCCATGCCATGAGCGAGCGCGGCAAAAGTGTCGATCACAGCAGTCGCTCCAGAGGGCCAGCCGGAAGGCTCAGCGTCAGCAGCCGATCAAATGCGAGATAGATGAGCGTCGACATCACGAGGGCGATGATGGAATCGGCAAGGATGGCACGGCGTCCGAACGCGGCTGAGGTCGTGACGAACAGTGCCGAGGTCGACAGGATGAACCCGCCACCGAAGCCGATGATGGCGATCAGCAGCGCAAGGCCGACGAGGATCAGAACCACGGGGACGGGATCGGCACTCTCGCGCGCCGGCAGATTGCCACGTAGCGCGTCGATGAAATTGCCGATCGCCAGCAGCGTAAGCCCGGAGGCGACCACGACGGGCATCGCTTCGGGCCCCATCCCGTACATCCCGGTGGACGGCAGGCCGCGTGCGTCCCAGACCAGCACCGCGGCGAGAGCTGCGAGCAGTGCGGCGATGACCAGACCGGCACGATCGACGTGCCGCCGCGAGTGGGCCGGATCGACTGAGGTCATGACTTGACCAGGCCGACCGATTTCAGCACGTCGGTGACGCGTGTCGTCTCCTTTTTCAGGAAGTCGGCGAATGCGTCGCCACCGAGATAGGCATCCTCCCAGCCCTTCTGCTTGAGGATCTCCTTCCAGGCGTCCGATTTCACCATCTTCTCGACCGCATCGCTCAAAATCTTGCGCTGCTCCGGCGTGATGCCGGGAGGTGCGACCACCGAGCGCCAGTTGGCGATCACGAGATCGATGCCCTGCTCCTTGAAAGTCGGGATGTCGCTGCCGGCGATGCGCTTCTCCGAGGTTACGCCGATCGCACGCAGCTTGCCGGACTTGATCTGCCCTTCATATTCACTCAGCCCCGAAATGCCCGCAGTGACCTTGCCGCCGAGAATCGCCGCCAGCGACTCGCCGCCGCCGGAGAACGGGATGTAGTTGATCTTCTTCGCGTCGGCCCCGACGGCGCCGGCGAACAGCGCCGCCATCACGTGGTCGACGCCGCCGGCCGAGCCGCCGGCGAAGGTCACCTTGGCGATATCGGCCTTCACCGCGGCGGCGAGATCCTGCGCATTCTTGATCGGCGAATTGGCGGGCACCACGATCACCTGGATTTCCTCGGTGAGGCGCGCGATCGGCGTCACCTGCTCGAGCGTGACGGGCGACTTGTTCATGGCGAGGGCGCCCACCATGACGAAGCCGTTGACCATCATCTGGTTGCCGTCGCCCTTGGCCCCGTTGACGAACTGGGCGATGCCGACGCTACCGCCGGCGCCGGGAACGTTGGTGACCTGCACGCTGCGCGCGACGCCGGAGGCCACCAGCGCCTGCTGCATCGAGCGCGCAGTCTGGTCCCAGCCGCCGCCCGGCGCCGCCGGCGCCATCAGCTTGAGCTCGAGCTGCTGGGCAAAAGCCGGATTGGCTGCCGCGAGGGTCAACGCGACGGCTGCGCCGATAACGCGCGCGGGAAATTGAAACATGGGGGCATCTCCAGGCTCATGCGGACGTTTGCCGCATTGTGTCGTTTGGTCGCATATCAGCCAAAACGGCCGATGCTGTCCAGTGACATCACCCCGGTGGTTCTGGTTAGAGGGGCGTCGGGATGACCCCGCCGAGCGCTGCCGTCAGTTCGGCGGCGACATCTCGCACGATTTGTCCGATTTCCGGCAACCTCTGGTCGGTCAGCCGGCTCGTCATGCCGGAGACCGAAATCGCCGCGAGCGGCTCGGCGCAGTCATTGTAGACGACCGCGGCGACACAGCGCAGACCCATGCAGGCCTCTTCATCGTCGAGCGCGTAGCCCTGCTTGCGGATCTTTTCGAGCTCTTTGAACAGGTCGCTCGGCCGCACGATCGACTTCTCGGTCAGGCGGGGCATGCCGTGGTGGCGAATGACGGCGCCGACGTCCTCGTCGGAATAGGTCGCGAGCACCGCCTTGCCGACACCGGAAGTCACCATGGGGACACGGCCGCCGACCTGGGTCAGCGATCGCATGATCTCGCGGCTCTCCATGCGGGTTAGGACGATGATGAACTCGTCGTCGACGACGGCGAGATTGGCGGTCTCGCGGGTAAGATCGCGCAGCTTGCGCAAGTAAGGGATCGCCTGCGTGGAGAAATTGCGCCGCCGCGCGAAGCTCGCGCCGACTGTGAAGCTGCGCACGCCGACATGCCATTTGGATTCGGCGCGGTCGAACTGCACGAAGCGTCGGCTTTCCAGCGTCGCCAGCAGGCGGTGCACGGTGGAGGCCGACAGGCCGGTGCGGACGGCGAGATCGCTGAGGCGATAGCCTTCATCGTCCTCGGCGAGCGTTTCAAGGATCGATAGCGCGCGGTCGACGGACTGCACGCCGCCGTCGCGCACCTCGTGGTCGGCCTCTGCGGTCGACCTTGGCTCGAGCGATTTGCGCCGGATCACGTTCTTGCTCATCGCGACCTGCCGCTTATGCGTCCGTCATTCCGGGATGGTGCGCCGGGACTGCGCGCAGCGCGAGCCTGGCGTACCAGACCCGGAATCTCGAGATCCCGGGGACCCTCCGGGCCGCGCTTGCGCGGTCCCGTCGCGTCGCCCCGGGATGACAGATAACGCTCAGAGCAGCCCTGCCCCGCGCGCCCATTTGTACTTGGCGCCCAGCACCTCGACCGGCAGCTCGGTCGAATAGGCATAGGCCGGGATGCCGTTCTGGTAGAGATATTCGGCGGCTTCCTCGACCTCGACGTCGCCGGCGAGCGAGGCGACCATCGGCTTCACGAAACCCTTGGCCTCCATCTCCTTCTTCACCTCGACCATGTTGCGGGCGAACACCATCGGCGGGGTGACGATGGTGTGCCAGTAGCCGAGGATCAGCGCATGGATGCGCTCATCCGACAGGCCGAGCTTGACGGTGTTGACGTAGGTGATCGGCGGCTCGCCGCCGGTGATATCCACAGGGTTTCCGGCCGCGCCGAACGGCGGGATGAACTTGCGGAACGCCGCATCGAGGTCCGGCGGCATCGACATCAGCGACAGGCCGTTGTCGACGCAGGAGTCCGACAGCAGCACGCCCGAGCCGCCGGCACCGGTGATGATCAGTACGTTCTCACCCTTGGGCGTCGGCAGCACCGGAACGCCGCGGGCGAATTCGAGCAACTGGCGCAGGGACCGCGCGCGGATCACGCCGGACTGCTTGAACACGTCTTCGTAGATCCGGTCGTTACCGGCGAGCGCGCCGGTGTGCGAGGACGCCGCCTTCGCGCCTGCCGAGGTACGGCCGGCCTTGAGCACGACGACCGGCTTCTTCTTGGAGACGCGTTTTGCGGCTTCCGCGAATGCGCGGCCGTCCTTGAGGTCTTCGCAGTGCTGCGCGATCAAATTGGTGTTCGGATCCTGCTCGAAGAAGGCGAGCAGATCGTCCTCGTCGATGTCCGACTTGTTGCCGAGGCCGACGATCGCCGACACGCCCATCTTGGCCGAGCGAGAGAAGCCGATGATGGCCATGCCGATCCCGCCCGACTGCGACGACAGCGCCGCGTGACCCTTGACGTCATAAGCCGTGCAGAAGGTCGCGCAGAGGTTGGCCGGGGTATAGTAGAAGCCGTAGATGTTCGGCCCCATCAGGCGAATGTCGTACTTCTTGCCGACCTCGACGATCTCGGCCTGGAGCTCGGGCGCGCCGGCCTCCGCAAAGCCCGACGGAATCAGCACCGCGCCCGGGATTTTCTTCTCTCCGCATTCGATCAGCGCCGCCGCCACGAACTTCGCGGGGATCGCGAACACCGCGACGTCGATCACGCCGGGCACGTCCTTGACGCTCTTATAGGCTTTGTAGCCAAGGATCTCGGCGGCCTTGGGATGGATCGGATAGATCTCACCCTTGTAGCCGCCGTTGATCAGATTCTTCATCACGGAGTTGCCGATCTTGCCGTCTTCGGCGGAGGCGCCGACCACCGCGACCGCTTTCGGCTGCATGATGCGGTTCATCGCCGCGACGATCTCTTCGGTCGGGCGCGGCTTCGGCTTGGGAACGTAGGCGAAGTCGACGACGATACGAACGTCGGCGGCGGTTGCGCCCTTCGCCGTCGCGAACACCGGGTTGAGGTCGAGTTCGACGATCTCAGGGAAGTCGGTGACGAGCTGCGAGACCTTGACGATGACGTCGGCGAGCGCCGTGCGGTTCACCGCCTCGCCGCCGCGCACGCCCTTTAGGATCTCATGCGCCTGGATGCCATCGAGCATCGAGAGCGCGTCTTCCTTGGTCGCAGGTGCGAGGCGGAAGGTGATGTCCTTCAAGACTTCGACCAGCACGCCACCGAGGCCGAAGGCGACCAGCTTGCCGAACGAGCCGTCGGTGATCGAGCCGACGATGACTTCGGTGCCGCCGGCCAGCATCTGCTGCACCTGAATGCCCTCGATCTTGGCATCGGACTTGTATTTCTTGGCGTTGGAAAGAATGGTCTCGTAGGCCTTTTCGGCCTCCTCGGCCGTCTTGAGGCCAACGATGACGCCGCCGGCTTCGGTCTTGTGGAGAATGTCCGGCGAGACGATCTTCATCACGACGGGGAAGCCCATCGCGGACGCCATCTTGCCGGCTTCGCCCGCCGACTTGGCCACGCCCTCCTTCGGCACCGGAATGCCGTAGGCGTCACAGACCAGCTTGCCTTCCGGCGCCGTCAGGCTGGTGCGGTTGTCCGCCTTGACCTGGTCAAGCACCTTGCGGACGGCATCTTTGGAATTGGACATGTGGCTTCTCCCTTGACCTTAGTTCGTTCTTTGCAAAGCGCGCGCGTGGTTAGCGGCTGCCGGTGATGCGTGCCATTCGCCGCGCTCTGTTCCAGGGCGGAACGGAGTGGCATAAGCCCAAGACTACTCCGCCGGCTTGGATCAAAAATGGCTGGCGATGGCATTTGGTATGCCAGAAGCCAACTTGTCAAGCCAGTGCACCCCTTAGAACGCCGCAAAAAATCGCCAGCTTGACATTCTGGCATGTGGTATGCCAAAAACTTTCCCGTTAATATTCCTGTAAAAGACGACTCCCACTGGAGGAGATTCGTCGTGTCACTACGGAAACCAACCAAGGCGTTGCCGAATATGGCCGAGGCAGACATCGCAATCGTTCGCATTGCCCCGGAGAGCAGCTTCAAGAACAAGGCGTATGACGCCTTGAAGGAAGCCATCCTCAAGATGGACATCTACTCGACGCCCGAGCCGGTGATGCTCGACGAGCGCGCGCTGTCCGAACGGCTGGGCGTCAGCCGCACGCCGATCCGCGAAGCCATCGCCATGCTCGAGCAGGACGGATTCGTGAAGACGGTGCCGCGCCGCGGCATCATGGTGGTGCGCAGGACCAAGACCGAGATCGTCGACATGATCCGCGCCTGGGCAGCGCTGGAAAGCATGGCCGCCCGCCTCATCACCACCACCGCGCGCAAGAAGGACATCACCGCGCTGCGCGACTTCTTCAAGGACTTTGGCAAGGACCGCCTGCCCGAGGATCATGTCGAGGAATATTCGCGCGCCAACATCGCCTTCCACCAGGCGCTGATCTCGCTGTCGGAATCCCCCGTGCTGGTCGATCTCACCAACGACCTGTTGCTGCACGTGCGCGGCTATCGCCAGCTGACCATCGGACGCAAGGACCGCACCGCGACGTCACTGCCCGAGCACCTCGGCATCATCGAAGCGCTGGAAGCGCGCGACACCGAGCTCGCCGAGAAGCGCGCCCGCGATCACACCCTTGGCCTTGCCGCGTACGTCGAAGCGCACGGCCAGGAACTATTCACGTAGCTCTTTACCTAGCAAACGTTCACCAGAAGGGCGAAGCACTCGCCCCACTACGAGAGACCAGGGAGACAAGGCCCATGCTGAATACCGCGACCAAGTCCGAAGCACCGGGCACCGAGCAGGAACTGACGGATGGCTTCCATCTCGTTATCGACGCGCTCAAGCTGAACGGCATCAACACCATCTATAATGTGCCGGGTATCCCGATCACGGATTTGGGCCGCATGGCGCAGGCCGCCGGTATTCGCGTGATCTCCTTCCGTCACGAGCAGAACGCCGGCTACGCCGCAGGCATCGCCGGCTACCTCACCAAGAAGCCCGGCGTGTGCCTCACGGTCTCCGCGCCCGGCTTCCTCAACGGTCTCACCGCGCTCGCGCATGCCACCACCAATTGCTATCCGATGATCCTGATCTCGGGCTCCTCCGAGCGCGAGATCGTCGACCTCCAGCAGGGCGACTACGAGGAAATGGACCAGCTCGCGATCGCAAAGCCGCTGTGCAAGGCAGCCTATCGCGTGCTGCACGCCCAGGACATCGGCATCGGCTTTGCCCGCGCCATCCGCGCCGCAGTCTCCGGCCGTCCCGGCGGTGTCTATCTCGATCTGCCGGCAAAGCTGTTCGGCCAGGTGATGAACGCCGATGCCGGCCAGAAGTCGCTGGTCAAGGTGATTGACGCTGCACCCGCACAGATCCCCTCGCCCGCTTCGGTGAAGCGCGCGCTCGATGTGCTCAAGAGCGCCAAGCGCCCGCTCATCATCCTCGGCAAGGGCGCGGCCTACGCGCAGGCCGATGAGGAGATCAAGAGCTTCGTCGAGAAGAGCGGCGTGCCGTTCCTGCCGATGAGCATGGCCAAGGGCCTCCTCCCCGACACGCATCCGCAATGCGCCGGCGCCGCCCGTTCGACGGTGCTGAAAGAGTCCGACGTCGTCATGCTGATCGGCGCGCGGCTGAACTGGCTGCTGTCGCACGGCAAGGGCAAGAGCTGGGGCGAAGCGCCGAAGAAGTTCATCCAGGTCGACATCGAGCCGAAGGAGATGGACTCCAACGTCGAGATCGTCGCGCCCGTGGTCGGCGACATCGGCTCGGTCGTCTCCGCCTTCAACCAGGCGATGGGCTCAAGCTGGACCGCTCCGCCCGCCGAATGGACCAAGGCGATCACGTCCAAGCGCGAGGAGAACGTCGCCAAGATGGCGCCGAAGCTCATGAACAACAAGTCGCCGATGGATTATCACGGCGCACTCGGCGTGTTGAAGAACGTGATCAAGGAGCACCCCGAGGCGATCCTCGTCAACGAAGGCGCCAACACGCTCGACCTCGCGCGCGGCGTCATCGACATGTATCGCCCGCGCAAGCGTCTCGACGTCGGCACCTGGGGCGTGATGGGCATCGGCATGGGCCAGGCGATCGCGGCCGCACTCGAGACCGGTCATCCCGTACTCGCAGTGGAAGGCGACAGCGCGTTCGGCTTCTCCGGCATGGAGGTCGAGACCATCTGCCGCTACAACCTTCCGATCTGCGTCGTCATCTTCAACAATGACGGCATCTATCGCGGCACCGACGTCAACGGCGCCAACTCCGATCCCGCGACGACGGTGTTCGTCAAGGGCGCGCGCTACGACAAGATGATGGAAGCTTTCGGCGGCGTCGGCGTGAATGCCACCTCGCCCGACGAGCTCAAGCGCGCGGTCAATGAGGCGATGGAGTCCGGCAAGCCGACGCTCATCAACGCGGTGATCGATCCGGCCGCGGGCTCGGAGAGCGGCCGCATCGGCAACCTCAATCCGCAGAGCGTTCTGCAGAAGAAGAAGTAACTGCGGGTCATTCCCCGCGCAGGCGGGGAATCCAGTATTCGCCGGACCATCCATTGTGGCGAGCACTGAGCCCAACCGAAACGATAGCGAATACTGGATGCCCGCCTTCGCGGGCATGACGGAAACAGAGTGGTAACAGGAGCAACACGATGACCAAAGCGCTCGAGGGCGTTCGCATTCTCGACTTCACCCACGTCCAGTCCGGACCGACCTGCACGCAGCTGCTCGCCTGGTTCGGCGCCGACGTGATCAAGGTGGAGCGTCCGGGCGTGGGTGATATCACCCGCGGCCAGCTGCAGGACATCCCGAACGTGGACAGCCTGTATTTCACCATGCTCAACCACAACAAGCGCTCGATCACGCTCGACACCAAGAACCCCAAGGGCAAAGAGGTCCTGACCGAGCTGATCAAGAAGTGCGACGTGCTGGTGGAAAACTTCGGCCCCGGCGTGCTCGATCGCATGGGCTTCCCCTGGGAGAAGATCCAGCAGATCAATCCCAAGATGATCGTCGCCTCGATCAAGGGCTTTGGCCCTGGCCCATACGAAGACTGCAAGGTCTATGAGAACGTCGCGCAGTGCACCGGCGGCGCCGCCTCCACCACCGGCTTCCGCGACGGCCTGCCGCTCGTCACCGGCGCACAGATCGGCGATTCCGGCACCGGCCTGCATCTGGCGCTCGGCATCGTCACCGCGCTCTATCAGCGCACCCACACCGGCAAGGGCCAGCGCGTCACGGCAGCGATGCAGGACGGCGTGCTCAACCTCTGCCGCGTCAAGCTGCGCGATCAGCAGCGCCTCGCCCACGGCCCGCTCAAGGAATACAGCCAGTTCGGCGAAGGCATTCCGTTCGGCGATGCCGTGCCGCGCGCCGGCAACGATTCCGGCGGCGGCCAGCCCGGCCGCATCCTGAAGTGCAAGGGCTGGGAGACCGATCCCAACGCCTACATCTACTTCATCACGCAAGCCCCGGTCTGGGAGAAGATCTGCGACGTGATCGGCGAGCCGACCTGGAAGACCGATCCGAACTACGCCAAGCCGGCGGCCCGCCTGCCGCGCCTCAACGAGATCTTCGCCCGCATCGAGCAGTGGACGATGACCAAGACCAAGTTCGAGGCGATGGAAATCCTCAACAAGGACGACATCCCCTGCGGCCCGATCCTGTCGATGAAGGAGATCGCCGAGGACCAGTCGCTGCGCGCGACCGGCACCGTGGTCGAGGTCGATCACCCCACCCGCGGCAAATACATCTCGGTCGGCAACCCGATCAAGCTGTCGGATAGCCCGGCGGACGTGACCCGCTCGCCCTTGCTCGGCGAGCACACCGACGAGATCCTGCGCTCGGTGCTCGGCTTCAGCGACCACCAGGTCGCCGATATCCACAAGTCCGGCGCACTCGATCCGCCGCAGAAGCAGGCCGCGGAGTAAGCGGAAAGCAGTTCGCCGCGAGACAAAGGGCCGCCCGTCGAGGCGGCCCTTTTTGCATGAGAATGCCTGCCATCACGGGGCATCAACGCAAAAAGTCGAAAAACAACCCCATGCACAGTAGCTAACTCCTTGGTCGAAAAGGGATTGCTGATTTTTCGAAACATTCTTTGACCCGTCGGGCAAAACAGGAGTATTATGCCATGGTCCAAAGCTACGGAATCAGGCTCGGGGCTTGCACCCTTCACCCGCCCTTCGCCCTCGTCTGAACGACACTGCGAGTGTCCGAACGACTTCGCCGAGCAGTTGCAGCGTCTTGGCTTTGAATCCGCGGAATGTTCGGCCAAACCAACGTTGAATTCAGATTGGTCATCGAGGAACCCATACGGTGACCCACGGTTATGATCCTGACCGGTGCGCTCTCAGAAGTGCGGGCGCACCTCCTTCACGGCGAGTGACTGAGCGCCTCGCAAGAGATCTGTTCAACGACTTGGCCGCCTTTCTCGTCCGGAGGGTGTCTATCCTTGTCAGCGTGGGCGCCGGAGGCGTGGCATTCAGCTATCGTCCGGACCACGCTCGTTGATCAAATCGAGGTCGAAATGTTGAAAGATCAATCCTCTGATCGCGCCAAGCGCGAAGCCAACAAGGCGTTCAAGCCTGTCAAAACCCAAAAGCCGATGAATGACTATGCGAAGGACCAGCAATCCTTCAACGAGAATCGCGAGCGATTGAAAGCGGAGCGATTGGCCCGCGAGGCCAAGCCCAAGAGCCACTCCGAATAGCAGCGTTGTGGACCAGTTCCGGATCGCACTGGACGAGCTGCATCGAAATGGGCGCCCGACGCCGGCCTAGAGCAAGATCCGGACCCGAAGCGCCGCGTTAGCGCAAGTGTGAACCGGTTTTCCGAAAAGATCACGGTCAAACAATGACCTAGGCGCGATGGCGTTTCATCCCGATCTCATCGCACTTTAGAGCATCGAGAGCACGACGACCCCGTCCTCGAGCTCCCCCGAAGCGAGCCGCGTTCGCGCGATGCGCTCGAATTCCGTCCGGTATTTCTGAAGATAGCTGAAGGCCTGCTTCTGCGTCTGAAACGTGGTGGCCAGTCGGCACATCTGCCGGCCCGCGCCGAGCGCGAGAAAGAAAGTGATGGTGCCACCGCCGTCCGATTTAATTCTAGGCACGACCCGCATCCTTTGCATGTGACCGGCCCTCCGGATGTCGTCGGCAGTATGGAGACGACTATCGCCGCAGCTTCTTGTTGCGCTTGGCCGTTACAGGCGCCGGCAACGATGCTTGAAGGGTTGCGTCGGCGACTTCCTTGGCTTCGCGCAGCTCTCGAAGCCGCGCCATGTTCTTGCGAACGTCCACGGCCTGCTTTTCGGCGTCCGCCATGGCGCGCGCGCCTTCTTCAGCGGCCAAACGCTGGCGATTGGAGCGTGCGACGGCTTCAGGCGACGGTTCAGCCGATCTCTTGGCGCTCATTGTTCACCTGCTCGACAACGGACAAAACCCGCTCAATCGGGGGATCGAGCGGGTAGCGTGGCCGTTTCAGTACATCCGTGAAACGGCGCCAGGGCCTTTATGCCAGCGAGAGATTCTCTGCGCTGACCTTGCCCCGCATCTTGTCGGTCTTGAGCTCGAAGTTGACCTTCTGGCCCTCAGCGAGACCCGCAAGACCAGCCCGCTCGACCGCGCTGATGTGAACGAACACATCATTCCCGCCGTCGTTAGGCTGAATGAATCCAAAGCCCTTTTGGCCGTTGAACCACTTCACAGTACCTGTCGTCATGTTCTTCTCCAAAGCGCACACGCGCACATTCCGCGTGAACGTCACGCAGAAAAAATTCATTTCGTCGATGTCTCTGGAAAAGGAGCCCGCAGGCGCATTCAACAAGGCACAGCGGCTGAACGAACAGCCTCAACATATACCTCATCATCGTCAATTGCAAGGCTTGGCGGAATTTAATGCGCCCATGAGATCGGCGGACGTTTCCGGCTTTGAAGATTGACGCCCGCACGAATGTCCGCGGCGAAGTGAGCTACGCCATTCGCAAGCGTCGATCTGACGCTAGCAGGCTCTATTGGCCGAGAGTGTCAATGGATGGACCGCTATCGAGCGCCCACCGCGCGGCCGGCAAGCTGTTCACCGAAGAACTTCACCACGTCTGCCTCTCCCGCGGCCTGCGCTGGCGAACCGAGACAAACGAGAACGACGGTGACAGCCCAAAGCGTGCGCAAAGGAAGCCCTAGGGTGCGTACTCATAAAATCTGCTGCTAAGAGTAGGCGCGGGTGATGTCCGCTGTCCTCCAACAGCGGCGCGAAAGCGGACGTTGTCGGACTTCCGAGAAGGGCCAGAAGCGGTCGTAGCGTCCAATCAATCTACCAGCAACCATAGGTAACAGACGCGAGCGGCTCCATCTAAACAAGAATGGATTGCTTCTCCATCT
>NZ_JADPJR010000045.1:0-1360 GCF_023073535.1 Bradyrhizobium sp. 179
AAGGGGACACATCCGCTGCCGGGTCTTATGACCCAACCGCTGCAAGAACGGCTTCAGCCAGCCTTCGAGTTCGTCTTCCCATTCCGCCATGGTCAGCCCTCCAAGAGCCGACCACCCATGAATCATTGAAAAATCGATTCGGGACTCCTAAAAATTCAGAGGAATCCGACAATCTGCCAAAGTAGTGCTAGGACCAAGCGGCTGCGGCAAGACGACGACTCTCCGTATCATTGCGGGCTTTACCTCGCCAGACGGCGGGATGGTGCAAATTGCAGGTGAGGACGTTGGCCATTTGAAACCTTATGAGCGCAATGTAGGTCTCGTTTTTCAGGATTACGCACTCTTTCCTCACATGACAGTGGCCCAGAATGTCTCTTACGGCATGCGATACCGCAGAACGCCTGCATCGTCGATACCATCTCGAGTCAAGCAGATGCTATCGCTTGTACAATTGGCCGGCATGGAAGCCAGATATCCCAATCAGCTAAGCGGCGGACAACAGCAGCGCGTCGCGCTGGCACGAGCGCTCGCTACCGATCCCAAAATCGTCCTTCTAGACGAGCCTTTGTCCGCACTAGATGCGAAGCTTCGTCTTGAATTGCGTATCGAATTGAAGGAGATACTCAAATCGGTCGGCGCAACCACCATCGTCGTGACCCATGATCAAGAAGAGGCTCTCAGTCTCGGCGATGAGGTTGTCGTCATGCATGCTGGCAAAATCATTCAGCGCGGGACGCCGACGCAGATCTACAAGACCCCCGCCAGCAAGTTCGTAGCTGAGTTCGTAGGAAGGTCCAATTGGTTTCGGGGATCGAGACTCGGCCAGTCGAGCGAAGATATTAGTTCTTATATCACCAGCGACGGACTTGAGATCCGAGTACAATCGGCGAACTGCGACCATCGGTCCGGTGCCGATCTATGTATAAGACCAGAAAACATCGACTTGACAGACTGCACCATGCGCAGGATGAGCGAAGAGAGAGAACACAACGTCTTGGCAGGCGTCGTCCTCGATGTGGCGGCTCTTCGCGCCGATCTGCATGTGGTAGTCGAACTTCCGGGAAGAAATCGGTTGTTAGCAATCCGGAAGAACTTGGGGAGGACCCCGGGAGTTATGGCTGGACAGGCCGTGCAGGCGGTTTTTTCAGCGTCAGACGTTCTAGTCTTCTAGAGACGTGCATTCCGCAACTGTTCTCGACCACCGCGCCCAAGGCAGCATGATGCTATTGACCTTGCCCCCCATATGTGGAGCGGCCCGCGAGGCAAGAGCTTTTTCAATCGATTCACACATTGGGACGGTGCGGTCATATGTTCGGCCTTTGCGCGCGGCACATGGCCGCTGGCCTCGATGAGATCCGCG
>NZ_JADPJR010000132.1:0-1348 GCF_023073535.1 Bradyrhizobium sp. 179
TGTCCGGCCCGGACACATGGGTAACAGGTCGTACCTGAGACATGGGTGACAACCTCGTGCCGTTCGGGTGTCGAGGGTTGCAGGGTCAGTCCACGCCTTCATGGCGCCGGACCATTATTGCTCGGCACGCACTTTCGCCGTCAACCCCGCGCCAAGGGGGCGCGCCCCTGCGGGCTTCGGGGGTTGACCGCTCAGCGCGGCCAAGCAAGTGGCTGGCCATGCCCAAGAATGAGCAAGAGTGCCTTATCAGTCAGAGCGACGATGTCGTACCGGAGACCTCGGTGACGGGCTTCGGGCCGAATGGGTTGTCGAGAGGTTGCAAGGTCTTTTGCTCCAGGTCGAAGTATCCCAGATCGTAGTGCATGAAGCTGACGAGCCAGATGCCGTCGTCGACTTCCTTGATGCCGAGCTTCTGGCCGGCCAGCACGGTCGAGATGTTGATCCTCTTGCGATGCAGGCAGAGCCGGCCGCAGGCCGTGACAAGGACGTCGCGGTCATGGAATGGGTAGGACAGTTCGGGTAGGCCGTCATAGCGGCGCGGTGACGCCGCATACAATTGCGCCGGACACTTCATGCCGAGCGCCTCGTGCGGTCTTTCTATGTTGAACTCGTGAACGAAGGCATCGAAGCGGCCTTGTTGTTGCAGAATGTTCGCGCCCGGTGGCCGGGTCGCCTCCTGCTTCAGCGTCAGATGCATGCGCTCATGGCGGCCATTCTGCTGCGGATGGCCAGGCTTGATGCGCTCGATCGCGATGCCGAGGCGAAGCCACCAGACCGCGAGTTTTGACAGATTGAACAGCGCATTGGGGCTGGCGAACGGCACGCCATTGTCGGAGCGGATCGACAGCGGCAGCCCGCGTTCGGCAAACAGCCGCTCGAACGCCGTCACTGCCAGTTCCTCTCGCGTCGACTCCATGGCTTCGCACATCAGCAAGAACCGCGAAGCCTGATCGGTCACGGTGAGGGGGTAGCAGTAGCGTCCGTTGCCGAGCTTGAACTCGCCCTTGAAGTCGGCGCACCAAAGGTCATTGGGAACGGCGCCGGCCGACAGCGGCGTGCCCTGCGCGCGGTTCTTCCGTTCACGGGCGCGCTTGACCAGGCCGTGGCGATCGAGCACGGCATGGATGGTGCTCTTGGCCGGCACCCTGACGTCACCATCCAGTCGCCGCACCAGGAGCTCGCGGATCTTGCGGGCTCCCCAATGTGGCTTCTCTGCCTTCAGGCGGACGATCTCGCTTTCAAGCTGCTGCGGCAGCTGGTTGGCGTAGCGCACCGGCCGTCGCGACCGGTCCGTCAGGGCCTCGAACCCGTGTTCCTTGTACCGGCCAAAGATCTTGTAGCCGGTCTT
>NZ_JADPJR010000074.1:0-1347 GCF_023073535.1 Bradyrhizobium sp. 179
CTCGCGCCGGCTCCGCAAGAAAATCGAGATGTTGTTCGCGCACCTCAAGCGCATTCTCAAGCTCGACCGTTTGCGTTTACGAGGTCCAAACGGCGCGCGTGACGAGTTCATCCTCGCAGCCACCGCCCAAAACCTTCGAAAGATGGCCAAGCTGATCCCGATGCAAACCCTCCAGCCCGCGTAAAGATCGGAAAACCTGTTCGGCACATTGGTGCAGCGCCAATACATCCGGTTATTGCCAGCATTTTTCAACAGAATCGGCCACAAGCGGACAAATCGGCGAACGTCGCGGAAGGTGGACTAAGGGCCAGCTGCCGTCGTCACTTGGATCGCGGCTGGTAGAAGAATACAAGCACTCATCGTAGCAGCGCAAAGGACCAACGACATGATTGTCTACACATGGTGGCGTTCGCTTGCGGCGTTTCGCGTGCGTATCGTTCTAAATCTGAAAGGTGTGTCGGCGGAAGAACGACAGGTCGATCTTCGCAAAGGCCAGCAGCACGATCCGGCATTTCGCACGATCAACCCGCAAGGAGCCATCCCGGCGCTCGTTCTCGACGATGGGCGCACCCTGGTTCAATCTATGGCCATCATGGAATTCTTCGAGGAAGTTTACCCTACGCCGCCACTGCTGCCAGCCGACGCTGCCGAGCGGGCGCGTGTCCGCGCTTTAGCCCAGATGGCGGTGGCCGACGGCCATCCGCTGGTCACGCCGCGTGTTCGCGAGTACCTCGAACGTGAACTTGGGCACGACGAAGTGCAATACATGGCGTGGAGCCGGCATTTCATGGGTGCTGCGCTGGCGGCGATGGAAGGGCATCTGAGACGCGATGCTCAGACCGGCACGTTCTGCCATGGCGACCGACCAACGCTGGCAGACGTCTGCCTTGCCAGCCAAGTTGTGGGGTTTTCCTATTTCGGTGGGACCACCGACGCGTTTCCTGTCGTGCAGCGGGTCTATTCAGCCTGCATGCAAATCGACGCCTTCTAGCGTGCACACCCGCTCGCGCAGCCAGACGTCCCGAAGGCGTGATCGCCGCGACCAGAGCGAACATGACGCGTCACGGGCGAATGTCTGCCTTGGGTCGATTCCGTTGAAAAAGGCCGGCAGTATTTAGTTGTAATAGCTCCGTCGCGACGTGGCCGAACTGCTCTTACTGACCCTATGCGAGCGTCGGGGTGGGCATCGGGATCAGCTTGGCCATCTTTCGAAGGTTCTGGGCGGTGGCTGCGAGGATGAACTCGTCGCGCGCGCCGTTTGGACCTCGTAAACGCAAACGGTCGAGCTTGAGAATGCGCTTGAGGTGCGCGAACAACATCTCGATTTTCTTGCGGAGCCGGCGCGAG
>NZ_JADPJR010000064.1:0-1308 GCF_023073535.1 Bradyrhizobium sp. 179
CCCCCTAAGCAGGGGGATCGGCGTCCAAAATTGACCCCCTACAGATTGGTCTGTTGCGCTGCCTGCTTTGGAACGAAGCAGGTGGTGGGGGATGCTGATCGTGGAGACGATTGCCCGGATTAGGCGCGAGCACTTCATCAAGGGCAAGACGATCAAGGAGATTGCCCGTGACCTGAAGGTGTCGCGGAACACGGTTCGGAAGGTGCTGAGGTCGGGAGAGACCTCCTTCGAGTACGAGCGGCAGGTGCAGCCGCGGCCAAAGCTGGGACGATGGGCAGTAGAGCTCGACGGATTGCTGGCGGCGAACGCGGCTAAATCGGCTCGTGAACAGCTGACCTTGATCCGGACCTTCGAAGAGCTGCGCGGCCGCGGCTATGACGGCGGTTACGATGCGGTGCGGCGTTTCGCCAGGCGGTGGAGCAAAGAACGCGGGCAATCGACCGCGGCCGCTTATGTCCCGCTGAGCTTTGCGCCCGGCGAAGCCTACCAGTTCGATTGGAGCCACGAGGTGGTCTTGCTGAGCGGCACCACGGTGATGGTGAAGGCCGCCCATGTCCGGCTCTGTCACAGCCGCATGCTGTTCGTGCGGGCCTATCCGCGGGAGACGCAGGAGATGGTGTTCGACGCCCACGACCGGGCGTTCGCCCTGTTCAAAGGCACCTGCACCCGCGGCATCTACGACAACATGAAGACTGCCGTAGAGACGATCTTCGTCGGTAAAGGGCGCCTCTACAATCGCCGCTTCCTGCAGATGTGCAGCCACTATCTGGTCGATCCAGTTGCCTGCACGCCAGCGTCGGGCTGGGAGAAGGGGCAGGTCGAGAACCAGGTCGGGCTGGTCAGGGAACGCTTCTTCACGCCGCGGCTGCGGTTCAAAAACCTCGACGAGTTAAACGCCTGGCTGCTCGACAAATGCATCGCCTACGCCAAGGCTCATCGCCATCCGGAGCTGGTCGATCAGACGATCTGGGAGGTGTTCGAAGCCGAACGCCCCAAGCTCGTTCCCTATGCCGGCCGCTTCGACGGCTTCCATGCGGTGACAGCATCGGTCTCGAAGACCTGCCTGGTGCGCTTCGACAACAACAAGTACTCGGTCGCAGCCAGCGCAGTCGGACGGCCGGTCGAAGTTCAAGCCTATGCCGATCGCATCGTGATCCGTCAGGATGGACGCATCGTTGCCGAGCACCCGCGATCCTTTGGCCGCGGCGATACCATCTACGACCCCTGGCATTATGTGCCGGTGCTCGCCCGCAAACCCGGCGCCTTGCGCAACGGTGCTCCCTTCAAAGACTGGGTGCTGCCGGCCGC
>NZ_JADPJR010000150.1:0-1306 GCF_023073535.1 Bradyrhizobium sp. 179
AATCCGCCCGACCCAGAGGTCGTCGAGGAGGTAGGAAGGTCAAACGGAAGGTACGGCGCAACAGTCGATGAGACGGGGTCAGGAAAACCAGTACATGCCGAGGTGCTTCCAAGTACGCCGCTGTGATTTGGACCTGATCCGCGAACTCCCATACGGGCCCGCGACATATGACGGTCGCAATAAAGGCCGGACAGATGTCAACACCCGACTACGCGCAACACCTGATCGAAAGATTCTTCTTGCATTCACCGGGGCGTCCACAGATGGGTATGTGGGCAACGCGCCAGCGTTGTCCAAGCTTGTCCTTCAGGACAAGCGTCATACCCACAGCCGTTACGGTTCAGCCTTGGACACGGCTGATCTTTGGGGCCGCTTGCGGCGCAGGACTCGCCGGCAAGCTCGACACGCTGGGCGTTGTGGACGAGAAGGTCGAGAACGGCATCGGCGTAAGTGGGATTGCCGATCACCTCGTGCCATTTATCGACCGGCGAGTGGCTGGTGACGATGGTGGAGCGGCGGCCGTAGCGCTCTTCGAGAATCTCAAGCAGATCGTGACGCGCCTCGGCGGTGAGCGGCTCAAGTCCCCAGTCGTCGTATGTGGACGGCCTCTGATGGCAAGCACAATTTGGCACTTCGAACGACTTGGACGTCTGCGATCGTATGTCCGGCCTTTAGCGCGGATCATATCTCCGCGGGCCCTGATGAAGTCCGACAACCAAGGGGTCACATCAAGGATGCGAGCTTTAGAGCTCACACGACTGGTCGGGTTTTCCTGGTTTTCGGTGGCGACCGTTGTCTTTCATCATGCCTTTCTTGCACTTACCAAGCTTAGAACTCTTTGATTTGGATGCGGCTGGCCGAAACTCACGTTCAAGGTTTGGCGAACATCTCGGTGCGGAAGCATTCTCCGGTTTTCATCATTGCCAAGATGATCCGAGCCAGCTTGTTGGCAAGGGCGACGGTCACAAGCCGCGCCGGCTTTTTCGCCAAGAGCCCGACAATCCAGTCGCGCAAGCCGCCGCGGCGTTTTTCCACAACGTTTAGAAGCGATGTTGCTCCGAGAACCAGTAGCTTCCTTATATATCGATTACCCGCCTTGGTGATGCTTCCGAGAGTCGGTTTACCCCCACTCGAAATTTGCCTGGGCGTCAGCCCGAGCCAGGCAGCAAAATCCCGCCCCGAATTGAATATGCTTGGGTCCGGTACACTGGCTGCAATTACCGAGGCAACAAGCTTGCCAACGCCGGGAATTTCTCCGAGCGAACGGCTCGTCTCGCTTCGCGCGTGGGCCTTGGCGATCTCCCTC
>NZ_JADPJR010000068.1:0-1280 GCF_023073535.1 Bradyrhizobium sp. 179
CGGCTGGTCGCCGCGGAAGAGACCGGCAAGGCGGCGGTTCGCCTGATCGGCACCAAGATAGCGCCGCGCGACGTCATCACCCGCAAGTCGGTCGAGAACGCCTTCCGCGTGCTGCAGGCTGTCGGCGGCTCGACCAACGCGGTCGTGCACCTGACTGCGATCGCAGGGCGGCTGGGAATCAAGATCCCGTTCTCGCGATTTAACGAGCTCTCCGACGAGACCCCGGTTCTGGTCGACCTGAAGCCGGTCGGAGAAGGCTACATGGAGGACTTTCACGCGGCCGGCGGCATAGGCGCCCTATTGCGCGAATTGAAGCCGCTGCTTCACCTGGACACCATCGACGTCGAAGGGCGTAACCTCGGCGAACGGTTGGAGGAGCCCCTCGAGTGGGTCAATCCGGCGGTCATCAGGCCGTTCAACGATCCGGTTTCAAAGGACGGCGGTCTCGTCGCGCTGAAAGGTAACCTTGCTCCAGATGGCGCGATCTTCAAGCGCGCCGCCGCCACGCCGAGTTTGTTCGAGTCGGAGGGACGCGCGGTCGTGTTTTCGAGCCTCGAAGATCTCAGCAATCGGATCGACGATCCCGACCTGGACGTGCGTCCCGACGACATCTTGGTCCTGCAGAACGCCGGTCCACACGCAGCGGGCATGCCGGAGGCCGGATACCTGCCGATTCCGAAGAAGCTGGCTCAAGCTGGCGTCAAGGACATGGTCCGGATCTCGGACGCCCGCATGTCCGGAACGGCGTTCGGATCGATCGTCCTGCACGTCGCGCCGGAGGCCGCCGCCGGCGGTCCACTCGCCGCCGTGCGCAACGGCGACCGCATCCGGCTGTCGATCGCCAACAAGCGGATCGACCTTCTGGTCGACGACGCGGAGATCAAGCGGCGCCTGGCTGATCATCGTCCGCCGCCGCCTCCTACCCGGGGCTACAAATCGCTTTACCGGCGGACGGTGCTGCAGGCGCCCGATGGGTGCGACTTCGACTTCCTGACGCAGGGTGACGCGCCATGACGACCTCATTCGACCCCAATCCCGCTGCTCGCCTGCTTGCACAGGTCTGGCATGGCACGCAGCAGATTGTGGAACTGCCGGTGGACATCAGGCCGTCGAGCATCGATCAGGGTTACGACGTTCAGGACCGCCTGATCGCTCTGCTGGGCGTGCCGGTCGTCGGCTGGAAGCTGGGCGTCGGCAGCGCCAAGCTTAAGCAGCAATCCGGCGTCGAACGGTCGATCGCAGGGCGAGTGCTCGCGACACGCCGCCATGAGCCGGGCGCC
>NZ_JADPJR010000100.1:0-1258 GCF_023073535.1 Bradyrhizobium sp. 179
TGACCTTGCCCCCTGGACTTAATCCAGATTGAAGTTCGCTCTGGCCCATATGAGGACCAGAGCATGAAGCGCAGCCGCTTTACGGAAGAGCAGATCATCGGGATTTTGAAGGAGCACGAGGCTGGCGTGTCGGTTGTCGATCTGTGCCGGAAGCACGGCGTCAGCGATGCCAGCATCTACAAATGGAAAGCCAAGTTTGGCGGGATGGAGGTCTCGGAGGCCAAGCGGCTGAGGACGCTGGAGGATGAGAACACGCGGCTGAAGCGGCTTTTGGCCGACGCCATGCTGGACAATGCGGCGTTAAAGGACCTCCTGGGAAAGAAGTGGTGACGCCCGCGGGGAAGCGGAAAGCTGTCGCCCATCTCGTGGAGCCCACGGGATGAGCGAACGGCGGGCGTGTAAAGCCATCGGCTGTTGCCGCATGACCATCAGATATCGGACGACCCGGGCGGACGACGCGGCCCTACGCCAACGCATGAGAGCGATTGCCGAGGTGCGCCGTCGCTTCGGCTATCGGCGCCTGCATGTTCTGCTCAGGCGGGAGGGCTATCTGGTCAACCACAAGGAACTGTTCCGGCTCTACCAGGAAGAAAGGCTCGCGGTCCGTCGCCGTGGTGGCCGCAAGCGGGCGCTCGGGACCAGGGCGCCGATGGTGGTGCCTATAGCGCCGAATGACCGCTGGTCGCTCGACTTCGTCTCGGACCAGCTCACCGATGGCCGCCGCTTCCGCATCCTGACCGTGGTCGACGAGTGCACGCGCGAATGCCTGGCGTTGATGGCCGACACCTCGCTGTCGGGCTCCCGGGTGGCGCGGGAGCTGGACCGGCTGATCATCGAGCGCGGCAAGCCCAAAATGGTGGTCAGCGACAACGGCACCGAATTGACCAGCAACGCCATCCTGACATGGGCCGATCAGAGCCGCGTCGCCTGGCATTACATCGCGCCCGGCAAGCCGACGCAGAATGCCTTCATCGAAAGCTTCAATGGCCGTCTCCGAGACGAATTGTTGAACGAGACGCTGTTCACGTCGCTGGCCCAGGCCCGGGTCGAACTCGGACATTGGCGGGCCGACTACAACGATACGCGACCTCACTCGCAACTCGGATGGAAAACACCATCGGAGTTTGCCTTCACCTGCAACCCGCGACGGGATCTGGCGCTGCGCTATGCCGATGGCTCCGCACCAGCTCCCGTCGCTACCACCGCCCATTCGGGTAAATCCAACAGCCGGGGCGAACTCAGGACTGGATAAAACTTG
>NZ_JADPJR010000036.1:0-170393 GCF_023073535.1 Bradyrhizobium sp. 179
TCATGACGTCGCGCGCAGCGTCCGTCAAGGATGGCCGTCGCTCGCTCGAACCTCACGTGGTCTGTTGCCAGGCCACGCCTTGACGGACGCGAGCAAGGCGTCATCATGGCAGGCGCAGACGATCCGGGCGGAGCAAAAAACTGCCGTCACTTAATGGTTGCTACGGGATCAACGGTGTTGAGAGAACCTACCGCTTCTCCGGCGGCACCTCGCGTATCCTCGCGCAATGCGCAGCGACATCCTCCAGGCTGTACTTCAGATGCACCCGCTTCTCGGAGGGCGCCTGCCTGGTCGTGCAGACGCCCGGCCGCCATTCTTGCGTGGGGCGGATCGGGCGCGGGGCAAAGCCGCCGCCGCAGTTCGGGCAGACATTGAAGAGCCTGGTCTCGACGCATTGTGCGCAGAAGGTGCATTCATAGGAGCAGATCCGCGCGTCGATTGCATTCGGCGGCAGGTCGCGGTCGCAATATTCGCAGTTCGGTCGAAGCTGGAGGGCCATGGTCGAATCTCCGCGGATTGGCCTCAATCATTGCAGATCCCATGCCTAGCGCGAATGTCGGATTTCCCTCGATTTCAGCCCGGCTTGATCTCCTTGAGCGGCAGCCGCGTGCTCTCCTTCAGCCTGTCGAGCACGATCGAGGAGCGTACATGCGCCACGCTCTGATGCGGCATTAGGACGTCGTTGACGAGGTTGGAGAGACCCTTGAGGTCACGCAGCACGGCTTTCAGCACATAGTCGGCATCGCCGGTGAGCGAATAGGCCTCCTGGATTTCGTCGATTCGATTGACCAGCGCGCGAAAGCGCTTGGCATTGTCCGGCGAGTGCGTCGCCAGCGTCACCTGGATGAAGGCGACCACGCCGAAGCCGAGCGTCTCGCTGGAGAGATCAGCGTGGTAGCCCGCGATCACCTTCTCCTCTTCAAGCCGCATCCGACGCCGCGAGCATTGCGAGGCAGAGAGGCCAGCGAAGTCGGCGAGCTCCTGGTTGGTGAGGCGGCCATCGTCCTGGAGTGCGTCGAGAATCCTGAGGTCGAAGGCATCAACTGAGATCATGCGTATTTCGCCCATTCTGTGCATGGATCGTGTGTAAGATAGCGATTTAGCGGCGCATTTGCACGCTCATTGCGCGCTGCATGAAGGATAGTTCTGCCAGCAGCAATTTGGGAGAACACCATGGGTCCGTTTCCGCACGATGCGCCGCCGGCCAGGATCAGCGCCGACAATCCGATGGGAACCGACGGGTTCGAGTTCGTCGAATATGCGCATCCCAACCCGGAAGAGTTGCATGCGCTGTTCAAACTGATGGGCTATACGGCCGTGGCGCGCCACAAGGCGAAGAAGATCACGGTCTATCGCCAAGGCGACATCAATTATCTCGTCAACGAAGAGCCCGGCACGCATGGCTACGACTTCGTCGCCGCGCACGGCCCCTGTGCGCCGTCGATGGCGTTCCGTGTTGTCGATGCGAAAGCGGCCTATGATCGCGCGATCGCGCTCGGTGCCGAGCCGGCCGACGTATTGTCGTCGCAAAAGACGCTCGACGTCCCCGCCATCAAGGGTATTGGCGGCAGCCTGCTGTATCTGGTCGATCGCTATGGGGACAACGGCTCGGCCTATGATGCCGAGTTCGAATGGTTAGGGGCGCGCGATCCGCGGCCGTTCGGCGCGGGCCTGTTCTATCTCGACCATCTCACCCACAACGTCCATCGCGGCCGCATGGATGTTTGGGCCGGCTTCTACGAAAAGCTGTTCAACTTCCGCCAGATCCGCTTCTTCGACATCGAGGGCCGCGCCTCGGGCCTGTTCTCGCGCGCATTGACCAGCCCGGATGGCAAGATCCGGATTCCGATCAACGAGGATGCCGGCGATTCCGGCCAGATCGAGGAATATCTGAAGACCTATCGCGGCGAAGGTATCCAGCACATCGCCTGCGGCTGCCGCGACATCTATCAAACCATCGAAGGCCTGCGCCAGGCCGGCCTGCCCTTCATGCCGTCTCCGCCCGATACCTATTTCGAGAAGATTGACGCGCGCCTGCCCAAACACGGCGAGGACGTCGCACGTCTCAAGACCAACGGCATTTTGATCGACGGCGAGGGTGTGGTCGATGGCGGTCAGACCAAGGTGCTGCTGCAAATCTTCTCGGCCAACGCGATCGGGCCGATCTTTTTCGAGTTCATCCAGCGCAAGGGCGACGATGGATTCGGCGAGGGCAATTTCAAGGCTCTGTTCGAATCGATCGAGGAGGATCAGATCCGGCGCGGGGTGTTGAAGGTGGACAGCGCGGCATAGCTCGGTGCCGCAGGGTGGGCAAGCGTAAGCGTGCCCACCAGTTCTGTTGCAATCTCCGAGAGATGCTCGGCACGGCGCTATGCGCCTTTTCTCACCCAACGGATTCGTGCGCTGAGGCTACTTCGCTGCCTTCCACGCCTTCGTGACCGCACCGATCTCCGCCGCTTCCGGCTCGCGGACCGTGGACGGTGTGCGCGAGAAGCGCGGCGCGGGCGCGGGCTGCTTCACGCCGTGGCGCTCGATGAAGACGTTGCGGGCGACCATGTGCGGATGCCGTGTCGCCTCCGACATGGTCAGCACCGGCGCGAAGCAGATGTCGGTGCCTTCCATGATCTTGCACCACTCTTCGCGCGTCTTGCTCTTGAACACCGCCTTCAGCTTCTCCTTCAGCGCCGGCCAGGCGTTCCGATCCATCTGCGCGTCGAAATCGGCGTCGGTCAGGCCCGCGTGCTGGCGCAGCAGCGCGTAGAATTGCGGCTCGATCGAGCCGATCGAGACGAAATGGCCGCAGGCGCATTCGTAGACGCCGTAGAAATGCGCGCCGCCATCGAGGAAGTTCTGGTCGCGCTCCTCGGTCCAGCGTCCCATCGTGGTCATGTCGAAGAAGAACGACATCAGCGACGCCGCGCCGTCGCACATCGCGGCATCGACCACCTGGCCCTTGCCTGATCGCTGCGCCTCCAGCAGTGCCGCCAGCACGCCGACGACGAGATAAAGCGCGCCGCCGCCGAAATCGCCGACCAGGTTGAGCGGCGGCACCGGTGCCTCTTTGGTGCCGATCGCGGCGAGCGCTCCGGTGATGGAGATGTAATTGATGTCGTGGCCGGCGGCGTTGGCAAGCGGGCCTTCCTGGCCCCAGCCGGTCATGCGGCCATAGACCAGCTTGGGATTGTGCGCGAGCACCACGTCCGGCCCGAGCCCGAGCCGCTCCATCACGCCGGGACGGAAGCCTTCGACCAGCGCATCGGCGCTGGCCAGCAGGTCGAGCACTTGCGCGATCGCCGCCTTGTCCTTGAGGTCGAGCTCGATCACCTTGCGGCCGCGGCCCGCCACCGACTTCATGCTCTTGCTCGCGCCGACGCGATCGAGCGTGACGACGTCGGCGCCCATGTCGGCCAGCATCATGCAGGCGAACGGGCCGGGTCCGATGCCGGCGAATTCGACGATGCGAAAGCCCGACAGCGGGCCGGAGGTGCGGACGGAGGAGTTTTGGGCTGGTTTGTCGAGCACGTTGTTGTTTCCTCGGGTCGCAGCGCGCGTGCGCGATGAGCGCATTCGCCTGGACGTTTCCTTATCGAGTTAATTGGTCAATTAACTTTTCCCGCCTTACGCCGAACGAGGCAAGCGCTTTTCATGCATGGGCGCATAATAAAAGCGGCGCGCACCGAAGTGCGCGCCGCGGAAAATTTGCGTCGAGGCGCTGAAGCGCGAACATCACCCAGCCGCGGCCACCGCGCGCTGCGCCATTACCTTGACGAGGTTGGCCCGGTACTCGGCGGTGCCGTGGATGTCAGCCAGCAATCCGCTTGCAGAAATACTGACGCTGTCGAGCGCCGATGGCGACCAGTTCGCCTTCAGCGCGGCTTCGATTGCGGGCACGCGCATCACGCCAGACTGCGAGGCGCCGGTGGCGGCCACCCGAACCTCGCCGGACTTGGTCTGCGCGACGAACACACCGGTCAGTGCGAAGCGCGAGGCCGGGTGCCGCATTTTTTCGTAACCCGCTTTTGCCGGAACCGGGAACGACACCGCGGTGATGATCTCGCCGTCTTCGAGCGCCGTGGTGAACAGGCCCTGGAAGAAATCCTCCGCCGCAATCGATCGCTTATTGGTCTTTACGGTCGCGCCGAGCGCCAGCAGCGCGGCCGGAAAGTCTGCGGCAGGATCGTTGTTGGCAATCGAGCCGCCGATCGTGCCGCGATAGCGCACGGCAGGGTCGCCGAGCACCGAGGTGAGATAGGCAATCGCGGGGATCGCCTTCTTCACATCGGCATTCTGCATGATGTCGTAATAGGTCGTGGCGGCCTTGATTGTCAGCGTATCGCCTGACAGCTCGATGCCCTGCAACTCCTTGATCCTGCCGAGGTCGATCACGTCTGAGGGACTGGCAAGCCGCTGTTTCATGACCGGCAGCAATGTCTGTCCGCCGGCGAGAAATTTCGCATCGCTGCTCTTGCCGAACAGGCTCACGGCTTCTTCGACCGAGGAAGCCCGATGATAAGTGGTCTGGTACATCTTTGTTCCTCCCTCTTAAGCCGCGTGGATCGTGCGCCACACCCTGTCCGGGGTTGCGGGCATTTCCAGATTGTTCTTGCCGATCGCATCCGTGATCGCGTTGATCACGGCCGCAGAAGCGCCGATCGCGCCGGCCTCGCCGCAACCCTTGATGCCCAGGGGATTGCCCGGGCATAGCGTCGTGGTGTGGGAGAGATTGAACGAGGGCAGATCGTCGGCGCGCGGCATGGAGTAATCCATGAACGAGGCCGTGACCGGCTGGCCGTTGGCATCGTAGATCGCGTGCTCGAGCAGCGCCTGCCCGATGCCTTGGGCGAGGCCACCATGAACCTGTCCCTCGACGATCATCGGGTTGATCAGCCGGCCGAAATCGTCCGCCGCGACGAAGTTGACGAAGGACGTCTTGCCGGTGCCGGGATCGACCTCGAGCTCGCAGATATAGGCGCCGGCCGGGAAGGTGAAGTTAGTCGGGTCGTAGAAGGCGCTTTCCTTCAGGCCGGGCTCCATTCCTTCAGGCAGATTGTGCGCGGTGTAGGCCGCGAGCGCGACCATCGGGAAGGCGATCGCCTTGTCGGTGCCGGTGACCTTGAACTCGCCGTTCTCGATGACGATGTCGGCCTCAGAAGCCTCCAGCGCATGCGCGGCAATCTTCTTGGCTTTGGATTCCATCTTCTCCATCGCCTTCAGGATCGCAGTGAGACCTACGGCAGCCGAGCGCGAGCCATAGGTGCCCATGCCGAACTGCACCTTGTCGGTGTCGCCATGGACGATCGAGACCTGGCTGATGGGAACGCCCAAGCGATCGGCGACGAGCTGGCAGAAGGTGGTCTCGTGACCCTGGCCGTGGCTGTGCGAGCCGGTCAGGATCTCGATGGTGCCGACTGGGTTGACGCGCACCTCAGCCGATTCCCACAGGCCGACGCCGGCACCCAGGCTGCCGACGGCCTTTGACGGCGCGATGCCGCAGGCCTCGATGTAGCAGGATACGCCGATGCCGCGCAGCTTGCCTTGTGCCTTTGCTTGTGCCTTGCGGGCAGGGAAGCCGGCATAGTCGATCGCCTTCATCGCCGCATCGAGCGAAGCATTAAAGTCGCCGGTGTCATAGGCCATGATGACAGGCGTCTGGTGCGGAAACTGAGTGATGAAATTGGTCCGGCGCAGTGCGGCCGGATCGACGTTCAGCTGGCGCGCCGCCGTTTCCATCAGCCGCTCGAGCAGATAGCTGGCCTCGGGGCGGCCGGCGCCGCGATAGGCGTCGACCGGCGTGGTGTTGGTGTAGACCCCGATCACCTCGGCATGGATCGCCGGGATGTTGTACTGGCCGGACAGCAGCGTTGCGTAGAGATAGGTCGGCACCGACGACGAGAACAGCGACATGTAGGCGCCGAAATTGGCGTAGGTCTTCACTTTCAACCCGGTGATCTTGTTGTTGGCGTCGAAGGCCATCTCGGCATGGGTCACGTGGTCACGGCCATGCGCGTCGGTGAGGAAGGCCTCGGTGCGGTCGCCGGTCCATTTCACGGGACGGCCGACCTTCTTGGAGGCCCACAGCGCCACCATCTCTTCGGGATAGATGAAGATCTTCGAGCCAAAGCCGCCGCCGACGTCGGGCGCGATCACGCGCAACTTGTGCTCGGGGGCGATGTTGTAGAACGCCGACAGCACGAGGCGGGCGACGTGCGGGTTCTGCGACGTCGTGTAGAGCGTGAAATGCTCCTCCGCCGCGTCGTAATCGGCGATCGCCGCGCGCGGCTCCATGGCGTTGGGCGCGAGGCGGTTGTTGGTGACGTCGAGCTTGACCACATTGGCGGCCTTCGAGAAGGCTGCATCCACCGCACTCTCGTCGCCGATCACCCAGTCGTAGACCTGGTTGCCGGGGGCTTCGGGGTGAAGCTGCGGTGCTCCGGGCTTGATGGCGGCGTGCATGTCGGCGACCGCCGGAAGCTCCTCATAATCCACCACCACGGCCTCCGCCGCGTCGCGCGCCAGATTCTTGCTCTCGGCGATCACGACAGCGACGGCCTGTCCAACGAAGCGCACCGTCTCCGGCGCCATCGCCGGCCATGCACCCATCTTCATCGGGCTGCCGTCCTTGGAGGTGATGGCCCAGCCGCAGATCAGGTTGCCGACCTTGTCGTCGACGAGCTGCTGTCCCGTGAGCACCGCGACAACGCCCGGCATCTTCAGCGCGGCGGAAGAGTCGATCCCCTTCACCTTGGCGTGCGCGTGCGGACTTCTGATGAAATACGCATGGGTCATGCCCTGCAATTTGATATCATCGACGTAGCGGCCCTTGCCCGTAATGAAACGCTTGTCTTCCTTGCGCAGCACGCGTGCGCCGATGCCTTCAACACCCATGTCTGGTCCTCCCGACCGGAATTTGTTGACCCGCGCTTTCCATCGAAAGCGCCAGTGATTTTCTTGTTCGCTGCGGCCTTTACTCGGCCGCCTCCGCAACCTTCATGCGACCGGCCGCATCCAGCACGGCCTTGACGATGTTGTGGTAGCCAGTGCAGCGGCAGATATTGCCCTCGAGCTCCTGACGCACGGTGGCCTCGTCGAGCTGGCCCCCGTGGCGCTGCACGATGTCGATCGCCGACATGATCATGCCTGGCGTGCAATAGCCGCATTGCAGGCCGTGATTGTCGCGGAAAGCGGCCTGCATCGGATGCAGTTCGTCGCCCTTTGCGATGCCTTCGATCGTGGTGACGCTCGCGCCGTCTGCCTGTCCCGCCAGCATGGTGCAGGATTTCACCGCACGGCCATCCATGTGGACGACGCAGGCGCCGCACTGGCTGGTGTCGCAGCCGACATGGGTGCCGGTGAGGTTGAGGTGGTCGCGCAGCAGCTGGACCAGCAGCGTGCGGTCCTCGACGTCAACGGCAACGGCGTTGCCGTTGACCGTCAGTTTGACAGTAGACACGGTGAAGTCCTCCCGGGATTGATTTTGATTGTTTCCAATTAGAGACCGGCGACCCGGAACTTTGCAACTGGGATTTTGGTCGCCGGCGTCATGGAAAAGTCATTGATCCAGAAGGGCGTGCAATGATTTGCCAGCGAGCCGCTGGACTCGGACGGCGCGGCCCTCTGACCATGGGATGCCAGCTGTCGTCTTTTTGTAGCCGGTCAGCTTTGGCCCGATGACCTCGGAATCGGGAGATGCACTGAGTTTACCGCCCCTTATCGATTGTGCCTTAGTTTTGCGCGTCCAGGTCTGGGGCGGGGCGCCTCCGGGTCGCGGCTGAATGAAAATGGGGGTGGGAATGTCCGGGCGTATCGGGTCGCCGTCGAAGCGAACACTAATTCCGGCTCTCAGGTTCCGTACCAAGATCATCCTGGGCTTTGCCGCAGTGCTGGTGATCTCCGCCGGCAGCATGGCCTTCTCATATTTCGGCTTTGAGCGGGTTTCCTCCGGGGTCGGATCCTACCGCACCAGCGTTTCCGAAGCCGACCTTGCCCGCAACATCGACCGCGAGCTGCTCGCCTATCGTTCGGCTGCCCGCTACTTTGTCGTTACCGGCAAGGAGGACGACGCCAAGGCGGCGCTGGAGGCAGAAGCCAGCCTCAAGAGCGCGATCGACCTGGCCATCAAGAGCGCCAAGAAGCCGGCGCGGCAAGAGGGCCTCAACAAGCTCGCCAAGGAGTTTTCCAACTTCTCCGCGACGTTTGCCAAGATCCTGCAGGCCAAGCTTGACAGCGTGCTGCTGGTCCAGAACCAGCTCCAGCGCAACGCCAATCTCCTGAAATACAAGCTCGATGACATCGGCAACAACGCCTCCGACGCGGAGGCGCAGGCGATCGAGTTCGGCACCAAGCAGGTCAATGCCCAGTTCCAGACCGCAAGCTCCGCCGCGAGCAATTTCATCCTCAATTCCGACCAGGCGGTCGCGGCAAGCGCGCTGGCGCGGCTGAAATTCGTCGAGAACTCACTCGGTGCAATCTATTCCATGGACGACAAGATCGTCGCCGGGCTGAAGGACGCCAAGGCGCTGCTGGGGGCTTATCGGGAAGCGCTGGAGAAGCTGATCGCCAACGCCAAGCTGGTCGATGAGCTCGTGACCGAAATGAGCGGCTCGGCCGGCGCCATCCTTCAGGGCGCCACCGCCATGAAGGCGGACCTCATCGCCGAACAGCAGCGGCTGGAGGCGGAGTCGGAGGCGACCATCGGGCAGACCGAGCAACTGGTGCTGATGCTCGCCGTCGGCGGCACGCTGCTGGGTGCGGTCCTCGCCTTCCTGCTCGGTACCGGCATCTCGCGTCCGATGATCGCGATGTGCAAGGCGATGCGGGAGCTGGCCTCGGGCAATTTCGACGTGGTGCTGCCGGGTCTTGGTCGCAAGGACGAGATCGGCGAGATGGCCGGGGCGGTCGAGGAGTTCAAGGTTCAGGCGGTGGCCAAGGCCGAGCGCGATGCCGCCGCCAGCGAAGCCCAGAACCGGGAGCAGGCTGCAAGCCGGCGCGCCGAGCTGATCCGCTTCGCCGACGATTTCGAAAACGCGGTCGGCGCCATCGTCTCCAACGTCTCGGCCTCCGCCGTGCAACTGGAATCGGCAGCCTCCACGCTGACCCGCACCGCCGAGACCACGCAGAGCCTGTCGAGCCAGGTCGCCGGCGTCTCCGAGCAGGCGTCCTCCAACATGCAATCGGTCGCGACCGCGACCGAAGAGCTCTCGGCCTCGGTCGAGGAGATCGGCCGCCAGGTCCGCGATTCCAGCCGCATCGCCGAGGCCGCCGTGGTGCAGGCCAAGGAGACCGACGGCCGCATCGGCAAGCTGTCGCATGCCGCCCAGCAGATCGGCGAGGTCGTCAAGCTGATCACGGCGATTGCCGAGCAGACCAATCTTCTGGCGCTCAACGCCACCATCGAGGCGGCGCGCGCCGGGGAGGCCGGCCGCGGCTTTGCCGTGGTTGCGAGCGAAGTGAAGTCGCTGGCGAGCCAGACGGCGAAGGCGACCGATGAAATCTCCTCGCATATCACCGGCATGCAGGGCGCCACGGCCGAATCGGTTGCCGCGATCAAGGAGATCGGCGCGACCATCGGCCAGATCTCGTCGATCTCGACCTCGATCGCGAGCGCCGTCGAGCAGCAGGGTGCGGCGACGCAGGAGATCGCCCGCAGCGTCCAGACCGTCGCGCAGGGTACCCAGACCGCAGCCACCGATATCGGCGAGGTCAACCGCGGCGCCGCTGAAACCGGCTCGGCCTCGGAAGAGGTGCTGAACTCGGCCAAGACGCTGTCGAGCGAAAGCACCCGCCTGCGCGCCGAGCTCGACCGCTTCATGGCCAATATCCGCGCGGCGTAAGTTCGCTGCGCGTCAAGCCATTCTGCGGCCGAAGCCCACGCTGTCGCCTCACATTCGGCCCGTCGTCCCGATCGGCGCTCGGCTCATAACTATCCCCCGCGTCAGCTAACCGCCAGTTGCGGTGCCACAAATTTACCACAGCTTATCCTTTGCCCCGTAACGTGCCCAAGGGTCAGGAAGCGGGCTGCTTCCGGGCTGCGCCTGGTTTTCCGCGAATGGAATGGGGTGGGGGAATGTCGGTCAAGTCGAAGTCGAAACCATCGAAGCTGCCAACGCTGCGTTTTCGCGCAAAAATCATCCTCGGCTTCGTGGCGGTGCTAGCCATCCTCGCCGTCAGCATGGCTTTCGCCTATTTCGGCTTCGAGCGGATCGCAGGCGCCGTGGCCGCGTATCGGACCAGCGTATCGGAAGCCGATCTGGCGCGGACGGTCGATCGTGAACTGATCGTCTATCAGGGGCTGGCGCGGGCCTACACCCTGACCGGCGCCGCCGACGACGAGACCGCGGCCAAGGCCGCCGAAGAGAATCTGAGGGGCGCGATCGGCAAGTCGTTGTCCGCCACGACCGGCGCTGCGCGCCGCGAGCAGGTCGGCAAGCTCGAGGCCGAGTTCCAGCGCTTCACGAAGTTGTTCGGTGAGATCATCACCCTGACACGCGAAAACAACAAGATCGCGGCCGATGAGCTCAACGGCGTCGGCAACAAGATCCGCTTCAAGTTCGACGATCTCGGCGACACGGCGGCGCTGGCGGGTCTTGCATCCGTCCAGACCACAGCGAAGGACATCACCTCGCAATATCTGGCGGTCTCCACCTCGGTCAGTGCCTTCGTTGCCAAGCCGGAGCCGAAGACCGCCGATGGCGTGATCGCCCGCATCAAGTTCTTGGAGACCTTGCTGGTCTCGATCTACGCGAACGACCAGAAGATCACCGACCGCGTCACCGAGATCGGCAATCTCCTGAAGCAGTATCGCACCTCCTTCGTAAAGCTGACCGAAAACGTCAAGGTCATCGTCAAGCTGAATGGCGAGATGACCAAGACGGCCGCGTCCATCGTGAAACTCTCGGGCGAGCTGCGCTCCGATCTGACTGCCGACCAGCAGCGCATCGAGGCGAGCGCCAATGCGACGATCGGGGACACCGAGCGGCTGATGCTGATGATGGCGCTCGGTGGCCTTGCCATCGGTGCCGCGCTGGCCTTCCTGCTCGGCAACGGCATCTCGCGTCCGATGATCGCGATGTGCAAGGCGATGCGGGAGCTGGCCTCGGGCAATTTCGACGTGGTGCTGCCGGGTCTTGGTCGCAAGGACGAGATCGGCGAGATGGCCGGGGCGGTCGAGGAGTTCAAGGTTCAGGCGGTGGCCAAGGCCGAGCGCGATGCCGCCGCCAGCGAAGCCCAGAACCGGGAGCAGGCTGCAAGCCGGCGCGCCGAGCTGATCCGCTTCGCCGACGATTTCGAAAACGCGGTCGGCGCCATCGTCTCCAACGTCTCGGCCTCCGCCGTGCAACTGGAATCGGCAGCCTCCACGCTGACCCGCACCGCCGAGACCACGCAGAGCCTGTCGAGCCAGGTCGCCGGCGTCTCCGAGCAGGCCTCCTCCAACATGCAATCGGTCGCGACCGCGACCGAAGAGCTCTCGGCCTCGGTCGAGGAGATCGGCCGCCAGGTCCGCGATTCCAGCCGCATCGCCGAGGCCGCCGTGGTGCAGGCCAAGGAGACCGACGGCCGCATCGGCAAGCTGTCGCATGCCGCCCAGCAGATCGGCGAGGTCGTCAAGCTGATCACGGCGATTGCCGAGCAGACCAATCTTCTGGCGCTCAACGCCACCATCGAGGCGGCGCGCGCCGGGGAGGCCGGCCGCGGCTTTGCCGTGGTTGCGAGCGAAGTGAAGTCGCTGGCGAGCCAGACGGCGAAGGCGACCGATGAAATCTCCTCGCATATCACCGGCATGCAGGGCGCCACGGCCGAATCGGTTGCCGCGATCAAGGAGATCGGCGCGACCATCGGCCAGATCTCGTCGATCTCGACCTCGATCGCGAGCGCCGTCGAGCAGCAGGGTGCGGCGACGCAGGAGATCGCCCGCAGCGTCCAGACCGTCGCGCAGGGTACCCAGACCGCAGCCACCGATATCGGCGAGGTCAACCGCGGCGCCGCTGAAACCGGCTCGGCCTCGGAAGAGGTGCTGAACTCGGCCAAGACGCTGTCGAGCGAAAGCACCCGCCTGCGCGCCGAGCTCGACCGCTTCATGGCCAATATCCGCGCGGCGTGACGCTCGGACCGCGCCACTGCGGAGCTCTGAAACTCACTCCTTCCCGAAAGCTCGCTTCAGCTCCACCTTTGCGCGCTCCAGTCGCGTGCGCTGCGTCTTCGGCAGCGTCTTGCCGGCGCGGTTGATATAGAACGTCAGCATCGACAGCGCAGAGCGATAGGCGCCGGTCTTGCGACGCGAGCTGTGCTCGGCCGAGCGCTTTAGGGAGCCCGCGATTTTCCTGGGGTCCTTGAGCTTGAACACACCGTGCTTGAGATCGAGCGCGTTGCTCTCCTTCGTCACACGTTGCGACCATCGCTTCGGTGCTGCGCGGCGGCTTGACCTCTTGCGTGTCGTGCTGGCCTTGCGGCGCGCGGTGCTGCGCGCGCCTGTCTTCCGCGAATGTGTCGTCTTTCTGACCTGAGCCATGCGTCAACTCCTTGCAGCTCCATCGGAAACGGATGTTCTTGGAGGCTGTTCCCAAGGGAACCCGACCTCATGGCAGACGTTGTCGCAGGCAGGCGGAATGCCGCACCCCCAATGATCGGATCGACCCCGTCCACGTCATGTGAACCGGGGCCGCTTCCATTGATCAGACGCAACAACGCGATGGAATTGCAGGAAAGCCCAGCGCTGAATTATGGACCTGCGATCTCGGCGGTGGCGACGGATCGCATCGTCGAGACCAGCATCCCCTCGCGGCTCGACGCGCTGCCGTGGAGCGGCTTTCACACGCGCGTCGTTCTCGCGCTCGGCATCACCTGGATCCTCGACGGACTCGAGGTGACTCTGGCCGGCGCGCTCTCGGGCGCACTGAAGCAGAGTCCCTCGCTGCATTTCTCAAATCTCGATCTCGGCATCGCTAATTCCGCCTATCTCGCCGGCGCGGTGCTGGGTGCGCTCGGCTTCGGCTGGCTCACCGATCGCATCGGCCGCAAGAAATTGTTCTTCATCACGCTTGCGCTCTACCTCTCGGCGACGGCTGCGACGGCTCTGTCATGGGATGTGGCGAGCTACGCGGTGTTCCGTTTCCTCACCGGTGCCGGTATCGGCGGCGAATATACCGCGATCAACTCAACCATCCAGGAGCTGGTGCCGGCGCGGTATCGCGGCTGGACCGATCTCGTGATCAACGGCAGCTTCTGGATCGGCGCTGCGATGGGCGCGGTGGCAGCCATCGTGCTGCTCGATCCTGCGGTGATGGGGCCCGACATGGGCTGGCGGCTCGCTTATCTGATCGGCGCGACGCTCGGCCTCGTCGTGCTATTGATGCGGATGTGGATTCCGGAGAGTCCGCGCTGGCTGATGATCCATGGCCGGCCCGATGAGGCTCATGCGATCGCCGATGAGATCGAGCGCTCGGTCATTGGACACGGCCAGGATACGAGCGACGGTCGCTTTACGAAGATCCGCCTGAGGATGCGCGATCACACGCCGATCGCCGAGGTCGTCCACACGCTGTTCTCGGTTTATCGCCAGCGCGCGCTGGTCGGCCTCGTGCTGATGAGCGCGCAGGCATTTTTCTACAACGCCATCTTCTTCACCTTCGCGCTGGTGCTGACCGATTTCTACGGCATCAGCGCCGATCACGTTGGCTGGTACCTGCTACCCTTCGCCGCCGGCAACTTCCTCGGCCCGCTGCTGCTCGGCCGGCTGTTCGATACGCTCGGCCGCCGCACCATGATCATGTTCACCTATGGCATGTCAGGCCTGCTGCTGGCGCTGTCAGGCTATCTGTTCTCGATCGGCGCGCTCAGCGCGCAGGGGCAGACCGTCGCCTGGATGGTGATCTTCTTCTTCGCCTCGCCCGCCGCGAGCGCGGCCTATCTCACCGTCAGCGAGAACTTTCCGTTGGAGGTTCGCGCGCTGGCGATCGCGGTATTCTATGCCGTCGGCACGGGCATCGGCGGCGTGATCGGGCCGGCGCTGTTCGGCGTTCTGATCGACACGGGATCGCGCACCAGCGTATTCGCCGGCTATTTGCTGGGGGCAGCCCTGATGATCGCGGCTGCGATCGTGGCGTGGCGCTATGCCGTCTCGGCGGAGCGCAAATCGCTCGAACAAATCGCGCGGCCGCTTGCCTTTATGGAGTAGACTATGAAATCGGAACTGGCGGAAATGGCATTGGACGAGAAGCTCACCATCCCTGGTGACGACGAGACGCCCGAAACGGTGCCGGTGCCGCACGCGCTCGTGCCGCATCTGAACGAGACCGCGATCCTGCTCGATATCGACGGCACGCTGCTCGACCTGATGCCGACGCCGCGCGAGGTGTGGGTGCCGCCGGGCCTTTCGGACACACTCAACCGTTTGGTCGAATGTACGTCAGGCGCGCTGGCGCTGGTCAGCGGCCGCTCACTCAACGATATCGATCTGATTTTCGCGCCCGACGTGTTTTGCGCCGTCGCCGGTCATGGCGCCGAGATGCGGCTGTCTGCGGACAATGAAGCTGATGCCGTGCATGCGCCGCCGCTGGACAAGGAGCTGAAGCGGCGGCTGGCTGCGATTGCCAAGCTCAGCCCGGGCATTCTGCTCGAGGACAAGGGCTACTCGCTGGCGCTGCATTACCGCCTGGCGCCGCATGCGGAGAAGGCGATCTACGAATCCGTGTCGCTGATCCGCGCGGACCTGCCCAGTGCGCCGATCGAGGTGCTGCCTGGCAAGTTCGTCTGCGAGATCAAGCATTCAGGCTTCACCAAGGCGAGCGGCGTGCGCGAGTTGATGAAGCACGAGCCCTTCAGGGGGCGTCGTCCACTGTTCATCGGTGACGACGTCACGGATGAGACCGTGTTCGCGATCATGCCTGATATGAACGGGCTCGCCTTCTCGGTCGGCCGCCGCGCCATGGGTGTGAATGGTCACTTCGATGCGCCGAGCGATGTGCGCGCGTTCCTTGCGCACCTGCTCGATCCGAGGTGAAACAAAGGCAGCGCCACTTCGCAAACACAATGTCCGACACGCTGTCGTGGCGTATCGCAATGCATCCTGCGCAATTCCGGGCGCACGAACTCTCTTTGCGGTGAAATCCTTGGTTCCGCGAGCGAAACCAGTTCCAACGCGCACGCCTGATTTTGGTTTCAATTCGTTGAAACGATGATCAGGAACCATATTGATGAACGGCAGTTAAACGGGTGGAATGAAACAGGAGGGGACGACCTGTGAACTTAGTCGTCGTTTCAAATCGCGTCGCGCGCGGCAAACCCAATGAACCCATGACGGGGGGCCTCGCGGCGGCCTTGCTGCCGGTCGTGGAACATTCGGGAGCTATTTGGGTGGGTTCTTCAGGCCGCGTGCGCGATGGCCATCAGAAGGAACCGTTCGCGGAGATCGAAGCGCTGGGGTCGGGCGCGATTGCGACGTTGGATCTGCCGGCGGCGCATTACGGCGGCTATTACGAAGGCTTTGCCAATTCGGCGTTGTGGCCGGCACTGCATTCGCGCAGCGATCTGATCCGCGTCTCGCGCGAGGATTATGTCAGCTATCGCGAGGTCAACGCTTTCATGGCGCGCGCCTTGATGCGCTTCCGAAAAGCAAAAACTGCGTTCTGGGTGCAGGATTATCACTTCCTTGCGCTCGGTGCGGAATTGCGCGATCTCGGCGTCGATGATCCGATCGGTTTCTTCCTTCATACGCCGTGGCCGGTCGCCGCGGTGATGCAGGGCGTGCCCAATCATCGCGAGCTGATCACCGCGATGCTGGCCTACGATCTGCTCGGCTTCCAGACCAATGAGGATTGCCAGAACTTCCTCGGTTATGTCGGCGGTGAGCTCGGCCTCGCCGTCGAGGACGGCGTTGCGATCTCTCAGCATGGCCGCACCCGCTGTGAAGTGTTTCCGATCGGCATCGATGCGGAAAAGTTCGCAGCTTATGCCGCGAAATCGGTCTCGCATCCTGACGTGTCGCGGCTGCGGCGCAGCCTCAACGGCGAGCGCCTCGCGATCGGCGTCGACCGCCTCGATTATTCGAAAGGCCTCGTGAACCGCATCAGCGCGTTCGACCGGCTCTGGACCGAGCAGCCGCAGCTTGCGCGCAGCATCTCGCTGCTCCAGATCGCGAATCCCTCGCGGGGTGGCATCGAGGCCTATGGCAACCTCCAGAACGAGGTCGCTCGCCTCGTCACCGACGTCAACGGTCGCCACGGCGAAGTGGACTGGACGCCGATCCGCTACCTCAACAAGGGCTTCAGCCAGGCCGTGCTCGCAGGCCTCTACCGCACCGCGCAGATCGGCGTGGTAACGCCGCTGCATGACGGCATGAACCTCGTCGCCAAGGAATATGTGGCCGCGCAAAACCCGGCCGATCCGGGCGTGCTGGTGCTGTCGAAGTTCGCGGGCGCGGCCAACGAGCTTGACAGCGCCTTGCTGGTCAATCCGCACGACATCGACGGCATGGCGCGCGCGATCGCGGTCGCGGCCTCAATGGCGCTCACCGAGCGCAAGATGCGCTGGGACGCGATGATGAAGAAGCTGCGCGGCCACACCATCCAGCAATGGTCCGCTGATTTCGTCGCTGAGCTCGAGAAGTGCCGGACGGAGAAGGCCGCCGTCGCGCCGCTTGCCGCGCAACCGCCGCAGGCGCTACGTTGGCTGAAGTCGGCGATCTCAGGCGTGCGGTTGATCTAAGGTCTCGCGTCAGGCCGGGCTTGTCCCGGCCATCCACGCCTCACGCCTCGCCTTAGGAACGTGAATGCCCGGGACAAGCCCGGGCATGACGGTGCACTGCGAGGGCGGCCCGCCGCGTCAATTAGCAACGCGTCAATAACAATACGACACGCCATCCAGAATCGCGCACTGCCGCTTGTTCGGCGCGTTCGGATCATCCATCGGCGCCATACCCTTACCCTGGCCGACGAACACGCCTGGCCCGACATGCACCGAACTTTTGTTGCCGATGATCACGCTCGGATGCGGCGCGGCGCTCGAGCGCGTGCCGTCCGGCCAGATGATGGCATCGCCCGACAGCATTCCGCGCCGCCCGTCGTCGCAGCTCACATGGACGCCCTGCCGCGTGCAGACCTGCGCCAGGGCCGGCGTGGCGAGGGCGGTACCCAAGGCCGAAATCAGACTCAGCGCGGTGATGGTCCTGCAGATGGTCATGGCGTCCCTGGCATGTCTGGCGTCCTCACGTGAATCGTCGCCCCAAACCCACCGCTGGTTCAGTCGACCGGCGCGTCAGGACATTGGCCGGCGCGAGATATTCTCTCGTAAATCCAATATGTTGCGGAAAATTCATCCGATTTTAGCGCGATCCCTTGCAAAATCCTCGGCGCCCCTTCAAGAGAGGGCGCTCCGGAGAGATGGCCGAGTGGCTTAAGGCGCACGCTTGGAAAGCGTGTGTGCGGGAAACCGTACCGTGGGTTCGAATCCCACTCTCTCCGCCAGTCAAGGAAAATATGTTATTGAATTGGCTTGATAAATTCTAGTAAACTCGGTCGCGGTCCCCAAACTAGCCCCCAAATACTACCGAGCGGAAGGGCTGACAGCCGGAAAGCAATCGCTAAGCACCAAGAGTTTTTCGCCGACCCGCAGCTCTCCACTTTTTATCCAGATGTAGCCCACCGTTTAGGGCCCATAACTATTTTCGATGCCTCAGCCCCATTCGGTGTCAGGCCAGGGGCCGTGACCCGTCTTCGTCCGAGGACTCGGAGCCAAGCATCTTGTCGACACCTGCAGCAATTGTGGGTACCGGGCGAGACAACGTGCGGCTTCCCGGGCTAAATGACGTTCGCAGAGGCAAGGGTGGGCGATTGCAATGGGCGTGAAGGACGGCAGTAAACCTCGGGAGGATGTCCGCCAGGGGGAACTAGACGATGCCATCTTTGCCGCGAGCTTCGGCAAGCTAATCCGCGACGAAGGTCCGGATATTTACCGAAAGGCAGATCGCTTTTTTCAGAACACGCATCCTACCGCTGCCCTCTCCAAATTGTGCCGCGATGTGTTCGGCCGCCTTGCTTCCACCGCTGAAGGCGGCGCGGTACTCCGCCTTTCCACTGGGTTTGGCGGCGGCAAGACGCATGCGTTGATGACGCTTTGGCACTTGGCGAAGAACATCAGCAACCCGACCATCGGAACGGACCTGCTACCTCCAGCTGGCCGACCCAAACATGTCAGAGTGGTCGGCATCGATGCGGAGGGTGCCGGTTACCCCGTCTTTGCACGCCATGGCAATCAGGAGGCAAAGAGCCTTGCTGCTGAACTAGCGTTTCTGTTTGGCGGTGACAGCGCCTTGAACGCCTTCGGCTCCACAAATTCAGCTGCAGCCTCGCCAGACTCAGCCACGGTTGAGAAAATGCTGCCGGATGAGCCGATCCTCATTCTGCTCGATGAGCTGGTCCTGTATATGGCGAAGCTAACGCAACAGGAGGTCGGCAACGTCGTTGGCTTCCTACGGACGCTTATGACAGCCATCGTCACGCGCAAGCATGCTGTCCTTGTCATCACGGACCCGAAAGATCAGCCCGCTGACGCTGAAAACTCAGCTCGCCTCGCGCAGCTCGCGCGAATGATGGAACAACAGACCGGGCGTCAAGCAACCGTCATTGAACCGATTGGGGACGAAACGGCGCAGGTTATCATCCGCCGTCTCTTCGAGAGTGTCGATGCTGGAGCAGCCGCTAAGGCGTCGGCCAACTACCACGCGCTATATCAGCGGGTCGCGGAAGAGCATCCGACGCTTGTTCCAGAGGAGGTGCGCTCGACCGCTTATGCTGAGCGGATTCGGACTTGCTACCCCTTACATCCACGCTTGCTAAAGACGGCCGAAGAGCGGCTTCGCGTCCTTCCTGATTACAATCTTTCGCGCGGCACCTTGCGGCTGTTCGCGAGGCTGATTCGCGGAGTCTGGGACGATCCAAAGCGCAATCCTGAGCTGATCACTGCTGGCGATATCGACTGGTCCAACCGAACGATCCAGGCCGATCTCTTGGAGCGCCTTGATCGCGAGAAGTTCCGTGCAGCGGTTAGCGCTGATGTTATGGGGCATGCTTGCGAGCTGGACCAGAACGAATGGGGCGTACATCGCCGAGTAGCTTCAGCTCTATTGCTTGAGAGCCTGCCACTCGAAGCGCACAGCGGATTTGCCCCGGCAGACCTCACGGTAGCTGTCCTTCGTACAGACGAAGCCGGCATTGAACCCGGCGAAGCGCTGGACCATCTCGCCGGCTCCTGTTGGCACATCTATCCGATGAGCGGCTCCGCCAATGCTTGGCAATTCCGTTATGAGCCGAACATTCTAAAACAGATTGAAGAGCGCATGAGCCAAGTCCCGCGGGCGGACGCGCTGGACCGGCTCAAGACTGATGTCCAGAAATCGTTTCAGGGCGCGCTGGCGAAGCTCTTGCCTTGGCCGCCGAATGCGAAGGCAGTGCCAGAGCGTCCGGAACTTCAGCTTGCCCTCTGTGAGAGCGAAGACATTGCCAAATCGGTAGTCACCTATAGCGACGATACGGCTGGCGGTCAGGTTATGCGCACGTACCGCAACGCGATTGTTGCAGTCGCCCCTGATGCCACCAGCCTGGAACAAGCGATTCAGCGTGTCCAGCGACTCAAGGCAGCTGAAGAGATCGAAGACGAGACGCCCAATTCCGAGGCCGGAAAACTCGCTCGCGAACAGCTAAAAAAGCAAAAGCCGGAGCTGATAAAGGCTGCCCGCCTCCAAGCAGCCCGCACCTTCAACCGGCTTGTGCTCGCTGATGGCAGTCTGCTGACCATTGACGAGCGATTCATCGTCCCACCTGAAGGATCGCCTTTGCAGCTGCCCTCCGGCCAGGATGCAGTTCGAGCCTTCATCGAAGACCGCAAGCTCATCTACGCACCATCTGATAGCCTCGCACCCGACTACTTCGTCGATCGAGTCTTCGATGGTGCTACCCCGCTTGCAGACTCGACGGAGGTTCGTAGCACTGCAAGCCTTCAGCGCCGATTTCTCGGTGCGCAAGGTCTCAAGTTGGTGAGTGATCCTAGCGTGATCCGCGCTTCGATCCTACGTGCCGTCGCCGAAGGACGCTTAGTGGTTCGGCAGGAAGACGGCGTCGCATTCGACAAGCTCGGCGCCGTTCACATGGCGAATGGCATTCGCCAGCGTGATTCGCACCGCAAGCTCACAACTCTCCCTATGGACGAAACGACGCATGTGGCGGGAGCGACGAGCACAGCTGCGAAAGAGTGGCTGAGGATCGATGGCTTCCAGGAGGCTCCCAAGCCCGGCGATTTGCCTTTACCGCCTCCGCCGCCGAAGGCCTCGGGTCCGACCACTACGGCAGACATGGCAACCACTTGCCAGCTCGCCGACAAGCGCCGCCTGCTCCAGCTGCGAATATCGTGTGTGTCTGCTGGAGATGCTCAAAAGGTGCTGGGGGCAACGCAGCCACTCGGAGCTGCCGTTGTTCAGATCGAGGCCGAACTAACGGGTGACTTGAAGGATGGTGGCAGGCTCAGTTTTCATGTCGCGGAAGCGAAGATCTCAGCGGCCATTAAGCCGTTGACTATGGCCCAAACGCTTGGCAACGCGATGGCGCCAGGCGGTAGTATCAGTGTGGCGGTCGTTCTTGGCTTTGGACCGGAGGGCAAGCCCGATCTCGGTGCTCTGCTGCGTACAGTTGAAATGCAACTGCCTGAAGGCAGCACGATCGAGGCCCGCTTTGCGGCAGTATCGGAGGTCTGAACGTTGGCGAGTCTTCGTGTACAGGCTACGCGCGCCGCACCTTTCGCGATTCGACTAGTTCAGCGCAGGGATGGCCTCGCCGGAATCGTCTATCGGCGGCGCGTGAATGATCGCATGGAGGAGCGCTTTGATCGGGTCGCCGCATTGTCGCCTCTTGCACTGACGGCGGCCAGCGGATTGCTTCGCAGCGCGGTGCGAGCCGGCGGTGGCTCGGCCAAGTTGGAGCCGGGACCGTTTCGGCCGATCGATGCTGATTGGGGCGCTCGAGTGGCCGGCTTCGCCATAGTTGCACGCGGTCTTAGAGACGCTCGACGCCTTTCCAAATCGGCTGAGCATTTCCGCGCAGCGGACCCAGCCGAGGCGGCGGCCTGGTTCGGGCGTATGCAGGACGGGCGCGGACTGCGGTGGGTTCGTGCATTGAGAATCATCACAGAGGCGGTGGCATAAATGGCTGGCGAGAGGGGGGCGGAGCGGCCGCGCCTATTGATTGAAGAGTGGCTGCCCGCAGGTGCCATTGGTGTGGAGTGCATACGGGAGCGCAGTACTGGGCAACAACCGCCCGATAAGCGATTTCATGTCTGGTGGGCGCGACGTCCCCTGTCAGCCAGCCGCGCTGCAGTGCTTGCAAGTATATTGCCGGCGGATTTCCCGCGCGATGTATTCGAACGCTTGATGGGCTTCTATGGGTCCGCGGATCGCGTCATGAAAGCGGAGGATCTGTTGGTCACTGCTCGGGCCGCGGGAAAAAAGATTGAGAATCCACATGGACCACGAGCTTTCCGGTCTCCGATCCATTCTAGGGACATAGCGATAGCACATCAGGCTGCCGCGCGCATTTGGGGACATCTCCCCACCGTTATGGACCCGATGGCCGGTGGCGGCGCCATTCCATTGGAAAGTGCACGCCTGGGCTTCCCAACGCTGGCCAATGAGTACAACCCGGTAGCATGCAGCATACTGGAAGCGACTTTAGAATATCCCTTTCGCTTCGGCCCGGCTCTCGCCCAGACAGCGCGGAAGTGGGGCGAGGCGTGGCGCAAGCGCTACGTCGAGCGCATGGAGCGGTTCTTTCCGACTCCGAAAGATCAGAACAATGAGGCGATGCTACCGCCGCTTTGTTACATATTCGCACGCACTGTCGCTTGCCCAACAACCCGACATCAGACGCCTCTGGTACCAGACTGGCACTTATTGAAGCCGAAGGGCGGCATTCCCCTCGTGGCTAATCCGGTTGTGAACAAGAAGGCTGGCAGCTGGACGGTCGAGATTCGCTCTGTCGGCGTCGGCCGCGATGCTCTGAGCGAGGCACCGCAGCGGACCTATAGTAAGGGCAAGGGCATCAGCCTCTTTACTGGAGAAGTGATCCCTGCCGACTGGATCAAATCGCAGGCTTTGCAGGGAAATATGGGCAGCGCCCTATACGCGGTTGCCTTGAAGACCCCACAAGGAGTGAAATTTCGACCGCCGCTACCAATTGACGAGGAGGCGCTGGAAGCAGCAGAAGCTCAACTTGCGCAGTGGCAGGGCGAATGGGAAGCGAAGAACTTACTCCCAACGGAGCTTATTCCGGACGGCTCAAAGACGAAAGAGCCAATGCAACGTGGCATTAAGCGATGGGCGGACATGTTTAGTCCGCGCCAGTTGCTGAGCCTTGGCGTGCTAATGGAAGAGCTTCATGCCCTCCGGCCGAAAATCGTTGCCGAAGAAGGACCAGAAATGGGTGAGGCGGCGGCACATCTGCTGGCATTCGCCATCGATAAGTTTACCAATTACAACAGCGTTCTTGCTTCCTGGCATACGTCGCATCAGGTGATTCGCGGTGTATTTGACCGTCATGATTTTGCGTTCAAGACCACGTTCACCGAAATGGCGCCCATACAACCTGGCAGCGGATTGCATTGGGCTATCTCAAACGCGGTGGATGCCTACGAGCAGATAGCAAAACTACCTAAGGCGGCTGCAGCATCAGTTGCCGTAACGTCACAGGGCTCAGCAACCTCCCTAGTTCACCTGAACGATCAATCTCTCGACGCCGTGATCGTTGATCCGCCTTATTCCGACAACGTCCAATACAGTGAACTAGCAGATTTTTTCTACGTATGGCTCAAGCGGAGCCAAGGTCATCGCCGGCCTGAGTGGTTCTCCTCGATAGTGTGTGAAAACGCTCAAGAAGCGGTCAAGAACGATGCTCGCTTCCGCGCGAACGTAAAGAAGGCCAAGGAAGCTGCTGTTCTGGCCCAAGCGCACTATCAGCAACTGATGACCGATGTGTTTGCCGAGGCCAAGCGCACACTTCGGCCCGAAGGCGTCCTGACAGTGATGTTCACTCACAAAAAGCAGGAAGCTTGGGAAGCTCTTTTCGAATCGTTGATCGCAGCTGGATTTATAATCACGGCTACGTGGCCGGTGAAAACAGAAAGCGAGCACAGTCTCCATCAGGCCAAAAAAAACGCGGCCCAGTCCACGGTCATCCTCATTGCTCGTGTCCGCGCGCCCGGCGCGGGAACCGGATATTTCGATGCTAGGATGCAGGCTGAGATCAAAGCTGCAGCAGAGCGCAGCGCAGAGCATCTCGCTTCCGAGCGTCTGAACCCAGTTGACCAGCTCGTGGGCAGCTTCGGTCCCGCTATGACGGTCTTCTCTGCTTACGACCGGGTAAGGACTGACACTGGAGAGACAGTCGGCGTAGGGCGAGCGATCGACATTGCCGCGGATGCAGTGGCGAACTGGCGAATCCGTCAGCTCGCCAAGGGCGGTCTCGCTGGTGTCGAACCCGAGGCCCAGTTCGCGCTGCTCTGCTGGGCGACGCTAGGCGCGGCGGAATTTCGCTTCAACGAGGCTAAGCTGCTTGGTCACGCCGTCGGCATGGATGTTGCAGCACTGGAGGAGGCCGGCCTAATCACGCGCAAGGCCGACAAAGTCAACATTCTCTCTGCCGCAGGACGGAGGCGCGAAGGGCCACTCCGCGATGAGGAGGCGCAGCAGCTTCTCTTTGGTTGGAGCGCCGGCGATGGCAAGAAGCTGAAGCGGGCTGATGCCCTAAAGATCCATCCGCGAGATCCAGCGTTCCGCACGCATCTCGACCGTGCCCAGGCCCTCGCGCTTGTCTATGCCGATGCGGGCGGCGGAGCGCCGGGCATCGGCGCTGCAAAGGGCTTCTGTGCGCGCCACAGCGTAAAGCCGGGAGATGCCACGGCACGGTTGATCGAGGCGCTGCTCCAGGCCGCTCCCCTCGCCGTTCGTCGCCCGAACAGCGAAATGGCTGGAAAATTTCCGGAGTTCCTCGCGTGGCATGCAATGCTAGAGCCGCTGTTCGGTATCAACCCTCCGGATTGGGATGAGAAGGGATCAGACCAGCAAGCTCTTGAACTGCTCGCGCGACCCGATGATGAGGAAGAAGAGGAAGGCACGGAGCCGGACGAGGACGATGAGGCCGAGGAGAAAGAGGACGAGGAATGAGCCTGTCGCTCCGCGAAGTAGACTGGCCTCGCTTTCTGCGCGCTCCAGACGGGCAGCTTGCCACTCAGCTCTATGAGCCGGCTCTCAAGCGCGCGGTGCGCTATGATCGCTGCTGCGCCTATTTCTCCTCTTCAGTTCTCTCTGCGGCAGCCGCCGGCTTTGGCGCGTTCATCCAAAGGGTGTTGGATGGCGCAGCCACTGAGAAGCCAGCAATTCGCCTGCTCGTAAATGAGGAGCTATCAGAAGACGACGTGAAGGCGCTTCTCGACGCAGGAAAGGAAACGCCACTAATTGATGCGTTGTTGTCACGGTTCGGAAGTCCTGCTTCCGCCCTTCAGAAGCGACGCCTGGAGATGCTGGCTTGGCTAGTTCGCGAGGGCTGGGTAGTGGTCAAGGTCGGCCTGATGCGGCAAGGCGATGGCATCCTGCACGCTAAGTTCGGGCTTTTCGTCGATCCGCAAGGCGACGCTGTGGTTTTCTCCGGCAGCGGAAATGAAAGCGCCAGCGGTCTCCGACGCAACTACGAGAAGCTGGAGATCAGCGGGAGCTGGACCGACGCCGAGCGTCACGACCATTTTCGCGAGGAATTCGCCACACTTTGGTCGGGCCAAGATCCCGCTGTCGTTACCGTTTCGTTGCCAGAGGCTGTGCGCGACAAGCTGATCAAGCTCGCGCCCGAAACCAGGCCGCCCACCGAGGGTGAAGACAATCTCCCGCGACAGCGCGCAGCTATGCTTTGGCAATATGCTCTCGCCTCACCGTTCTTTGCCGAAGGCGGCGCTGCAACCTGCGATGCGATGGCTCCTGTGGCGCTCTGGCCTCATCAACGCCACGTCGTCCGTGAGACCGCCGAGTCTTGGCCGAACGGCAGGTTACTGTGCGATGAGGTCGGAATGGGCAAGACCGTCGAGGCGATTTTGGCGCTTAGACGTCTGCTCGCGGGTCGCGGCGTACGCCGTGTCTTACTGCTGCCTCCGGCGAACCTCCTGCAGCAGTGGCAAGGCGAGCTTCGCGAAAAGGGGGGGCTTTGGGTGCCGCGTCTCGAAGGTCCCCGCACATTGGTCTGGCCCGACGGTTCTCGGCAGCAGGTGTCCGGTCTTGCTGAGGCATTACAGCAGGACTTGCTGCTGTTGAGCCGTGAAACTGCCCGAACAGAAACCAATCTGCCGCTCCTTTTATCCGCTCAAGCTTGGGACCTTGTGCTCTTGGACGAAGGCCATGCCGCCCGCCGCGCCAGTCAGATCGAAGGTGAGTTCAACACACCGACACTCCTTCTTGGACTATTACGTCGGCTGCAGGCGACCGCTCAGGCGCGAAGCATAATGGTGCTCTCGGCAACTCCGATGCAGACCCATCCTTGGGAGCCTTGGGACCTGCTCCAAATCCTAGGAGAGGGCGGACTTTGGCTTTCAGGCTTTCACATTATCCGGCGTTTCTACCAAACTGTTGCAGACCTGCAGAATGGAAAGCTTACGCGCCGGGAGGCTACGGGGCTCGCTCGCCTTCTTCTTGCGACAGCGCGAAGGCCGACATCACCTCCCGAGCTGAACCTTCCGCCAATCGAGGATACGGACGCATTTGCTAAGGCGCTATGCTTTCTTCCAGCGGCCGCGCGGGAAGCGGCCGTTAATTGGCTCAGGAAATGTTCGCCGTTATCTCATCGGATGCACAGAAATACGCGCCGGACCTTGCGGCGTTACTACGAGATGGGGCTTCTGGAGCGCGCGCCACCCAAACGCGACGTGAAAGAAGATCCATTTGACTTCGAGACTGGAGAGGAACGTCAAGTTTATGAGGCGTTGACGCGGTACATCGACCGGCGGTTTCAGGAATTGGAGGTTCAGAAGCCAGGGAAGGGCTTCGTGATGACTATTTACCGACGCCGTGCGGCCAGCTCTCCCTTCGCATTGCGTAAAAGCCTTGACCGGCGCTCAATCGGGTTGAAGGCAGTTATCGCACAACGAGCTTACGATGATACGGTAGTGGAGCTTGATGACGCAGAGGAGCTTGAAGACCTTCTTAACGTGAAGCTCACCTCAGCCCTTCCCGAAACCCCAGACGAAGCTCGGGCCGAATTGACTGAGGTGGAAGAGCTTCTTTCGCGCATCGACAGCCTGGGCGGGTTGGACACAAAACGCGACCGCCTCGTTTCATGGGTGAAGAGAATTGCAGCAGATGGTCGGAGTGTGCTGGTCTTCACCGGTTATGCCGACACAATGGAGTATCTTCGTGATATTTTGGTCGGTGCATTTGGCCATGCAGTCGCATCCTACTCAGGCGATGGAGGGGCGTTCCGCCTTGGCACAGAATGGAAACCCGCTTCGAAAGATGCCGTCACCAAGAGCTTGCGCGACGGCAGAACGAAAGTGCTCGTATGCACTGACGCGGCGAGCGAAGGCTTGAACCTTCAGGCTGCCGGAGCGCTCGTTAACTTCGATCTTCCGTGGAACCCCTCGAAGGTGGAACAGCGCATTGGCCGCGTGGATCGCATCGGCCAAGAGCAGCCGGTGCTTCCGATCGTTAACCTCTATCTTCAGGACAGTGTAGACGAGCGAGTTTACCGAGCGCTCGCGACACGTTGTGGCCTGTTCGAGACCTTTGTAGGTCCTATGCAGCCAGTCCTCTCCCAGGCGATGAGGATGCTCATCGGCCGAGAGCATGTGAATGAAGAATCACTGGCGAAGACCGCTGAAGCTATCAAAGCAGATCCAGCGCTCATGCAGGCCTATCCGGAGGATGATGCGCTGCCCGCTCCGATAGAGCGAGGGCTTATCGGACCAGAGCATGTAGGCATTCTTCTCAGTGCTCTCGACGGAACCGACATATCCGTGAATGCCGAATCCAACGGGGTGCATCGGATAGGCGATGGGCCACTGCGCATCGCGACTCACTCGTCCGGCGTCGAAACACACGTCCATGCGAGTTGTGTGGACGGACTCGATGCGCGTCAGTGGGAGCTGTTGCGTCAACTCCAACAACCAGGCGAGCGGCTACCCCTGGTCGTTGTTGCCGCAGAAGAGGACGGGTTTCGGGCGATGGCCTGTGGCTGGGCGACGGCGGAAAGAATGCGCGCTATACGATCGTTCGCCGAACTTCAGACCCTGCTCGCTGAATGGGACGGGCTCGAAGTTCCCAAAGGAGCCTGGCAAGAGGCCCGCGCAGACCTGCTTGCCGAAGTTCGGCAGCTGGTCGAGGTGGCGGCAGTTCGACGAAGTAAGCTGGAAAATGCGACGCGATCGGCTCAGACCGATGCCGCACGGCTTCGTTTGATCGAAGAGGTGGGCCGAATGCTGATCTGCTTCGAACCTGACACCGACGATCTCAACGGTAAATTTCATCGTCTTGCGAGTGAACGAAGCCCAACGGCAGATCGCCTAAAGACAGTGTTCGCCCGGTTGGGCGGATATCCCGACTGGGACGCATTTCATCTTGCTGATCTTCGGGGGTACCGAGCGGAACTGACGCCAGCGCAGGTCAAAACGCGACTGACGGGCCGCGAATTAGATGCGGCGTTGGCTGATCCGCGGTGGTCGATGGCATCCTCGATTGAACAACCGGGAGCAGTGGCGACATGAGCGACGCCGGGAAGACGGTCGAGACCGACAAGCAACGATCCGCTATACGGCAAATCTGCGCCGCGATTAAGCACTTTCAGAATGGCGAATACGAATGTGCTATCACACTTGCCGCCGCCGGTGAGGGGCAAGTGCCGGAGAGTATGAAATCGTACTTGTTCCGGCTGTTGAAAGAGAAGCTACCCGGCCACGACCACAACGCCTTCAGCAATTGGCTGAAACACCCGACCGGACCAAAAACGGCGACAATTTCTGAACTTGAGGTCGTAGTAATGATTGCGCGCGCCATCCAGAAATTTGTGGCGGCTTATGAGGCCACGCGGCCTGAGTTCGAGGCGTTTAGCAACTGGGCAGTGAACGCAGGTCACATACCGAGGCCGCTGACAGAAAAGGCCTAGCCGCGGTTGCGGCCGCCTTTCCGTGTGCACGGGCGGGCAATCAATTCGCCTAGCGAACAGCGGAGACGCAAATGATTGGAAGGAACGAGTATTCTGGCCAGGACATCAAGACACCGGAAGGCAAGCGCATCTACAACGCGGGTGTTGCGACTGACGGCGCGTATCAGTTGAGAGCGTCGAAGGCCAAGACAGAGAAAGAGCGTAACCGTCTGCTGGCTCAAGGCCGTAAAGCTTTGAGTGACGCCCTCGCTAAGGCGATCGCGTTAAACCCGCCAGCTAGAAAGAAAAGAGTCTGATGATGCCCAGGAAGTGGTGGCGAGTGACGGCTGCAGTCGAGGCGGAAACGATCCGCGAGGCGTTACAGACGCTGCGCCGTGTCGGGACGATGCCCGAAAGCATAGAACAGATAAATGATCTTGGCGGCTACCAAATAGGAACGGCCACCGAAATGCCGTCACCCTGGAAGCCGCCGGCGACGGCCCCGCGCAATGGGGACGAGTTTATAGGCTACGACGCGATCACCGGATTTGCAGAGACGATGCGCTGGGACAAAGACAGGAACGTCTTCGAAAATATGGACCACCACCCGACTAACTTTACGCGATGGATTCAAAAGCCGCCTCAGCGAGAGGACGAGAGTGACTGACGGACACCCCTCATCAGCTTCTGCTTCGTCAGCTCTATCTCAATATGCGCCCGCCCGTTCTGGTGCAGGTCGTGATTTATCCGGCGCTGGCAGATCGACGCGCGAATGCCCTGCTCTTCACAGTCGCCGATCAACAATTTTGCTTTGCACATAATCTTCCTATAACTGCCAATAGAAATCCTAAAAAAGTTGTGGTTTGACGGCTCTGCTTGATTCGAATTTCGACCTGAGGAGACCGACATAGTGAGAGATCTGCCACCCCACGGACGTGTCAAATGCTCCCGTTGCTTTCCCAACGACGCAGTCTGGGGCAATACGAAAATCGAGCGGGATGGATGGATCCTCGAAAACAATCCACTGGCCTGGGTGCGATCAATCCGCGCTACTTAGTACTTGGATTTTCGAAAGGTGCTCGGCAGTGTGAGAAACTACGGGTCGCACCACATAACGAGATTCCGTTTGCGGGCTTCCGACACAACGTTACTGCAATATTGAGAAAACTCGGCTTGATCGGCTTGGAGCAGTCGCTCGACGATCTTATCCGAGACTCAGAGGCCGATTATGCTTTCGGATCCCTGATCCGCTGCAGTGTTGCCTATATGGATCCCGCGACCGGCGCTGCTTCAAAATCGGGCGATATCATCAACCGTCTTTCGCACCGAAACTCCTCCAATGATTGGGCTCTGAATTGCATGAGGCAATTCTTGAGCGAGCTACCCTCAAGGCTTGAGGTCGTGGTGCTGCTATCGAACGATAACGATTACATCGAAGCATGCTTTCGGCAATTGCAATCGCTCCATCCAAGCATGAAGCGGATCAATCGGGTCGCCTACTCAGACGGCCGCGTGACATGGATTCATACTGTGCATGGGACCTCGCTCGCACAGAGCCACATCAATGCATGGCTCGATGGTGGGGACACAGCGCAGGGTCTCAAGCAAAGAGCTGCTGTTGAGGCGGCAAAGCACGTCGTAAGCCGCCGGTCACTATCTACATCGCTTTCAGAGATCGCCGATGCGGCAATCCGACCGCAAAACCGCCCGGCAAAGCCAGTGGAGCCTACGCAGCCCAGAGCAGCCGCGCCGGCCCAAGCTTGCCCTCCAGCTCGCCTCGATCCGAACAGCTCACTCGGACCATCGCAAAGCCCCAGCTGCCCTAGGTTCGAACGGTTGTCCCGTGACGGCGAACTGTTTGTGGCGCATCGGTACGAGGATGGGCTCTATCGAATGGCAAATCCGGCTCTGGGCGCGAAGAAGCATCATGCCGCGAACCAGATAGCAGTGGATATTGGCGCCGTCGCCGGATACCTGAAAAGGGGTTACCTTCTCCGCATGCGGGGCGAGATCTCAAACCAAGTCAATCTCATCTCGCCTTCTGAGATAAGGATCATCGGCGGCTAGTCGTCGCCATCAACCTGCGGATGCCGGCGTACATCTTTCGACAAACAAGGCGCAACGCTAGCCCAACAATGACGCATAGCTAGCTCGACGCCGCGGACTTCGGAGGCAGCATGATATCAAGGTTCACCTCGAAAACGATCCGGATGGGCAGACGCCTGTTTGTGGTCTCGCCGCTTGGGCTGACAGTCGACTTGCCACAGCCTTCCACCGAGCACCTATAGGCTGCACGAAGGGCGAGGGCGGTTTTGACCTTGTGAGGAAAATCGTCTCTGTCTCTGCTTGCTTGGCTGCTCCTCGCTTGCGGAGTCCTATCTCTGACCGTTGGGTTGACCATCGGACAGCTGGCGTAGCCCACGATGGTCTCGGCGGGTCACTCCGGCCGCCCCCTCCAAGTCGAACGCCCTGTGCGCCCTGTGTCGGCCGGCGGCCCTCTAACGATCAACGAAGACGGCGCGGAGTTTGTCGCGCCGGGGGCGCAGCGACTTCATGGGGTCGTCCGGCCGTCCTCGCCCTTGGAGGCAAGGCTGTGCTAACCATGCGGCTATAGGCTCAGCCTTGGCGGACTGGCCTTTTACCGCGTTGATGTGCAAAGATTCGTCATGCCTGCCGTGAACCCACAAATCCTGCGCTGGGCGCGAACCACCGCCGGCCTTTCGCAGGAGGAGGCCGTGCGCAAGCTCAAGATCGCTGACGCCAGGGGTGTTTCGGCGACAGACCGGCTTGCGGCCTTTGAGGCTGGCGAGAACGAAGTCAGTCGGCCGATGCTCCTGAAGATGGCCAAGGCCTACCGCCGGCCGCTTCTGACGTTCTACCTCGCCGCGCCGCCGAGGATCGGGGACCGGGGCGAGGACTTCCGCACCTTGCCCGAGCGCCAGACAACCACCGAAGCGCTGATCGATGCTCTCGTCCGCGATGTCCGCGCTCGCCAGGGCATGGTGCGCGCGATCCTGGAAGAAGAGGAGGAGGCGCAGCCGCTTTCGTGGGTAGGCTCGGCCAGGATGGAAGACGGAGTCGGCAGCGTGCTCGCAAGGGTCCGGCAGACGCTTGGCGTTGATCTGGCCGACTACCGGTCTCAGCCGTCCCCCGAGGCGGCCTTCGCTTACCTGAGGCGTCAGGTCGAAGCGGCCGGCGTGTTCGTGCTCCTGATCGGCAATCTAGGGAGCCATCACACAGCGATCCCCGTGGAGGCGTTCCGCGGCTTTGCCCTGGCCGACAGGTTCGCGCCGTTCGTTGTCATCAACGATCAGGACGCAAAGCCGGCCTGGTCGTTCACGCTCCTGCACGAGCTAGCGCACCTTTGGCTCGGCGCGTCTGGCGTGAGCGGTGGACTGCCCGAGTCGAGGATCGAGCGTTTCTGTAACGATGTGGCCGCGGCCTTCCTCCTGCCGAACCCAGAACTCGAGTTCGTCGGCGTGGACCGAAATCCGGACTTGGCGGAGGCGGCGCGCCTCATCAGCGACTTCGCGACGGCTCGCCATCTCAGCCGTTCGATGGTGGCCTACCGTCTTTTCAGGGCCGGCAAGATCGGCGAGCCGGCGTGGCGTGATCTCACGGCGCGGTTCCGCGAAGAGTGGCTCGCGCAGAGGGCGGCGAGGGGAGAGCGCAGAGGTACCGGGCCGGACTACTACGTCGTGCGCCGGAGTCGGCTCGGGTCCGCGCTCCTTCACTTCACGGCTCGTCACCTCAATGGCGGCACGCTCACCCCCACGAAGGCCGGGAAGGTGCTCGGCGTTAAACCTCGCAACGTCGCGCCTCTCTTGAACGTGGCGGCGCTCGGCGGGTGGGCAGCCTAGCCATGCTGTACCTTTTGGACGCGAACGTCCTGATGACAGCACACGCGACGTACTACCCCGTCGACGCCGTGCCTGAGTTTTGGGATTTCCTGCTTCACCAAGCTCAGGGCGGGCGCGTCAAAATGCCGTTGGAGATATTCGAGGAGGTGCTCGACGGCTCCGACGATGAGGAGCGCGATCTCCTTTATGCGTGGGTTCACGAGCCCGTCCACCGCGAGGCGCTGTTGTTGGACGAAATGGTGAACGAGGCGCTTGTCGCCAGAGTGGTCGCGGAGGGCTACGCGCCCGACCTGACGGACGATGAGCTTGAGCAGATCGGGCGAGACCCGTTCCTGATCGCTTATGGGCTCCAGGCGCCGGCTGACCGTTGCGTCGTGACGACGGAAACGCCTCGGCCAAGCGCAAGACGGCAGAATCGGAAGGTCCCTGACGTGTGCGACACATTCGGCGTCACGTGGTGCAACACGTTCGCGATGCTGAAGGCGCTTGGGTTCTCGACGGGCTGGCGCGCAAGAGCGTAACGGCGCTCGCAGCAAAGTTAACAACGGATGTTTCCGTTGATCGGAGTCGGCGTCGTCAAAACAATCCGGGCTCTAGGGCCTATGACAGCTGCGCACGTCGCTCATTTCGATGCGGCCGACCCACACTAGCGCGCACCACCACAGAACGCTCTAGGGGGCTGCCATAGTGTCGCAGGTCCGTCGCCCAGCACCTCTGCTTTCAATGGTAGGCGACGGACGTGCGTCACACTCCTATTTGAACTGCCGTACGCCCTTAGATGCTGCCGATCATTCGGCAAAAGCAGATGCCCGAATCTCCACCAATGAACGCTCGGACAGACGGAGCGCCTTGAGCTGTTCGAAAAACGCTGGATTTAGCTCTGCATCCGTCATTCGTGCGAAGCTACCGTTGAATCGCTGAGGCCAGCTTGGATGCGCGATCGTGGATTTGCAGAACAACTATTGACACATTGGAGCCAGTTTCAGAATTGTCGCGTGTACGCTACCCGTCGGCCGGAACGTAGCAAAAAGCCATGACAGTAGTCCTGACCTCCATGCACTAACGTCATCCTGATCGCTCCACGCGCCCGCAGGTTAGTCGCGTTCGGCGCGCGAGACAATTTCAGAAAAGTGAGCACATTTTTACTTACTGCGCACCCCTTTGGTACTGCGCGAAGGTAATGATGGTACCGAAAGAGTTTCCCCGATATTCGTTCGCAGCAAGCAGTTCATCACTTGCGCGCTACCCTGATCCAGTGTCCAACCGAGCGGCGGCACAGGTGCAGTGGGCGCTACACGACAGATGCTGTTGTCAACACTCTGATCCGTCGCGTTCTTCCAAGCCTGTAGGCTATTAATGTAATCATCGGCCATCTCCTTTGAAACGGCACCCTGGGTCACCAGTTCTCGTACCTCTTCGGAACGCTGTGCGATAATTTCATCTCTCTTCTTTCGTAACGACTGCAAGCCGCGCTCAATGTAGGTCGTGTCATACCCACTGGTCAGTCTGCTCGATAGGGCGTAATTCCAAAACGCTAGGGGGTCGGCTTGAAATTGCTTCACCAGCCGCTCGGAATGCACACGACGCGCTGAAATGAGACTCACAGGTGGAGCGAGAAGCCACAGCAGGTGTGAAGGACTGAAGGACTGCTCAAGCTTCGCGATATCGCGCATGCAGCGCGGCTGGCCTCCGCCCGAATCAAAAAAATGCAATACTTTTGCGCTTGCATCGTTGCGCCACGCTGAAGGCGGGGTTAGGCAAGCCTCTTCCGGATCGTTTGCGATATGGATGACATGCAGAGACTTCCGGGTCGGATCGTCGGTAGACTTCTCCTCGCGTGCGATCTCGGACTTCAGCACTCCCGCCACTGCTTCACTGATCATTAGGCCGGTGTTGTCAACGTAGCCACCGTCGACGAGCACCCACGCGAGTGGCCATGGATCGTTCTTCGCGATCCCACTGGCGCGAATCCGCTTGAATGCTTCCTCAGAAGCGTGCTTTCGATCGGCCTTAGGGAGATCCTTGATTTTTCCGTTCCACTCACCTTGCATAGCGACATACTCAGGGTTTACGCCAACGACGGCTGGTGGTGACAGATAGGGAAACCGCGCGCTCATGTGAACGGCTTGCGCAACAGTGGCATTGACGAGACTCGTGTTCTCGAAACTCCCATAAAGACCGGTTGCGCCTAATGAAAGGAGCAGAGGTGTCCTTCCCGCCATCATGACCGAAGTGGGCGACAACGAAACGGCGGACCCGCTTAGCACATCGGTTGAGACAAAAAAGACCGCGGGCGCTGCCTTGAAGCCATCCACGCAAAGATCCATGAAGGGACGGTAGAAAAAGTCGGTTTTGCCGAGATCGTGCCAGAGATCCGCGAGTGCCTTCTCAAATGCTTGATCCCGTCCCGCCGAAAACCAGAGCGGCCCGAATAGAAAACGCGGCATATCTAGGAAGAGAAGGCCACCTGCGAGAGGTGACAAGAAATCGGACATAAGGAAGCGCTCGATGAGGTGAAAGCGTCCTTCTGAGTCGAGATCCCGTCGCTCCTGAGCGGCTAACCATGTTGCAATGCCGAGGCTTCCGCCAGATACACCGGCGAGCGAGACAACGCGCTCCGCGAAGCGACCGTTCGACGAGGCGCTGAGCCGCTCCAGAGAGAGGGCGGTCCAGTACGCGGCTCGAATACCGCCGCCTTCGGCGCTCACAAGAAAGAAGCGGTTATCATTTCCGCGCTCATCAGCAAACGTCGTTGCATGCTCTATAGGGCGATCGAGTGCACCCAGCAGGTTCGACGGTGCTTTCACGCATGAGTTTTGTCGCTGGGTCGCCCACGCGATTTCCGCTTGCACCCGAGCGTCTTCGAGCAAGGGATTGGCAGTGTTCATTTGAGCGGGTGTGACGATGATCCAAAGTGCCATTATGCCGGCGACAGCGGCCCCGATCCATCGCTTCTGCAAGGACAATGGGACGACCACGAGTGCCACTCCGAATAATGTGGCATTTGCGGCGATCCCAACCATTGCTATGAGCAGCGTGCCTGCCTCAGCGAGCCGGGAAGGTGCCCGCATCGAAATTCCGGCTCCAATCACGATCGGCACAAGCGCTGAGAGTATTGCGATGATCGAAAACCAAAAGGAATGTGTTAGCACGAATCGAAGAAAGCGACGCGCTGCAGACTGGCGAACCGCCCCGCTCAACGCGGTCCAGGCAGTCCCTACGGCGACGACAAGGCCCAACAGTCCCGTAATGATCCACGCAACCATGAGTGAAGTCGCATGCGAAAACATGATCGAGGGGCTGATTGACAGCGCTCCTAGCCAGATTCCGCTTGAAAGCACGCGCGCTGAAGTCTGCGGTCTGCTTTTGTTGGTCCCGACTCGCGCTGCGATAGGTTTGGGGGTCGAGGCAACAAGGGCGAGCAGACACCCAAGGGCAACCAATAACCACGCGACGAAAAGACTGGCGATAGTTACGCCGGTGGAGTCCTCATGGGCAACAAGATCGTGCGCGATTGCCGCACCTTGATCAGAGCGGATGATGGCGTGAAATGCTGCGGCTCCGATCAGCCATGGCCACAGGAATAGGGCGGGTCGAACAATTATACCAAGCGCCGCCCACGCACGAGTGAGGCCCGCGCCTACACAGAATCCAATCACGAGGATGATGATGATGACCCAAATGGACGCACGCCGGGCAAATCGCGTGAGTGAAATAGTAGAAACCATTGCCACCCCTAGTGCCCGTCGTGGAACGTTTTGGGCACCTTTCTATATCCTGTTCCGTGCAGAATCGCGACGTCGGACATTAGCGCGGGGATCGAGTCGGGCGCCCTGGCGGACAAGCCGTGTTTACCTCCGACATAGCCGCCCTACTGCAGCTCTTGCGCTCGGATCCTAAAAAGCCGAATTAACTCAGCGCGGTTGGCAGGATACTCCTTCCGACACGTGTTCGTTATAAGTCATTGAAACAGCTTTCATTACTTTCAATGCGTGGCTGGTCTCCAGACGAGTCCTCCGCCCTTTCTTAAGAACATCATAGTAAGTTCCCGGAGTTCGCTGGATCATCCGATTTATCCTCGTGCTTGGTCTCAGCCGTCGCGCGTTCAGACAAAGACAAAAAGGTTGCTGCCAACAGAGCACTGCGTTTTGCTCCCAACCGGATCTGTTGAATGTTCGCAGGGTTCTAAGCTCTGGGCACGGTCCTCAAATTCTTTTGCTAGCGACCCGATCCCGGTTCTATGGCCTATGGGAGCCTCGCCCGTCGCTCATTTCCAAAGCGGCCGGCCTACACTAGAGGGCACCACCACAGGACGCTCTATGAGGCTGTCATAATGTCGCAGGTCCGTCGTCCAGCACTTCCGCTTTTAATGGTCGGCGACGGACGTGCGTCACGCTCCAACCTGAACCGCCGCACGCCTTTAGATGCTGCCGATCATTCAACAAAAAACAGATGTCCGAATCTCCCCCAATGAACGTTCGGATAGACCGAGCGCTTTGAGCTGTTCGGACAACGCTTGATTCAGCTCTGCATCCGTCATTCGCGCGAATACTCCAGGCTGGTCAATCTCGTGTCTGTGTATAAGAAGTCCCGCAATCTTCGCCGCCAGCTTCAACCCGCTTATGGCGGCATCCAGATCCGGCTTGAAGGTTCCAGTCGCATCGCCATTCCGGTCGCGGACTGGGAGCCCGCGGATCGACAAATCAATTACATGCTTCAGCCGGACAATGATCCACTCTTCCGTAAGAGCAGCTCGCGTTATTCCGATTTCTCGCGCCTTGGCCTCACTGTTGGCGCGCTCGCTTATGATCTCTCGAACTCGTGCTTCGATGGATGGATTCCTACAGATCCTGCTCGCATTCGCTGGCTTATACACGTAACCGGCCGCTCGGTAGGCCTCCGCCTGGCTCTTCCCCGACGCAAGGGCGTTGGCGATAATTTCGTGCTTCGGCTTCGATAGTATTGGCATCGGTCGTCTCGTTTGGCCTTATCCACCCTTATCACGAAATTATCCGATCCAAGTCCCCAAAGGCTGGACGTTCAATGTTTGCGGAGTGCGTAGCTGGGACTGATCAGTTTGATGGCGAGCATGCGCGCTCGCCGGGTATCAATTTGATCGGATCAACAATGGCATGGCGAAAGAAGTATCCTCCATATCGCTATGGCAGCCCCGTGGATCGGTTTTCGATTGCGGGCTTGACATCACCCCGTCGATAGGACCTCGCCTCAGGCGGGCTCCCATTAGTGTTGACGCTACGCGTCGCGATCTTAGTGTCGCAAGTGTGTCGCCCAGCACTGCTATCAATGGGGTACGACATAACTGGGTCATTCAACGTCCGACTTTCGTCTCTGACGCTCCCATGTCCGCCGAGAAATGCTCATTTTCTCCCACGGACGCAGGACCGAAAGCCGGGTCTTTAACCATTCCGATCTTGGCACCATGCCTTGCTTGCGACGGCGTCTGGCTGCTCGCTCCCTGTCGCGTTCGCGTTTTTGTTTTTTGCGACGGTGCGCACGTTGCGCCTTCGTGACGTCACAGGCGCCGATGGTGGTGATCTTCAGATATCTGCGCTCCTCAAAGGTTAAGGCGAGCAATTTGCCAAGTTCGTCGGCTTTCTCAATTCCCGACCGCTGTAGTGCTCGGTCGGCAATTTGCTTCAAATGATCTACCGAGGTGAAATAAGCCCAACGTTCCGCCCAGATGGCCAGTCTCTCAAACACCTCTGCCAGTGTCGGAAGGCCCTTCCGCTCATGAAGATTTCGGCGAAGCAGCTTGGCGGCTTGAAGCAGATAGACATCCGCTTGCTCGGAGGTCGGGAGGATGCCGTTTGGAAACCTGAGGCTGATGATCCTCTCAAGCTCTCGCAGTCTACGAGTGGTCAGGTTGAAGGGACCCTTGCGCAACAAACGAGTATGGTCGCGAGGTTGTCGCATTGGGGTCGCTTACCGCGGAAACCCGAGGCCGTTCAGCTCTGCAACGAGATTAGCGATGCGGATCGGAAGACCCGTGCGATCCCTGACGTGTCGCCCACCTGGAGTCAGGATCGCTTCGTCGCGATTTGCCCCCCAGCGGTCGGGCGGCGTGGTGACGAAGTCGGATTGGCAAGATGACTTGCGGTGCGATATATTCTTCATAGCTGCGCTCTTTACTTGGCGGTACAGGGACGGCATTTGCCGCCGACGCGAGCTTCAATCGCGTCGGCGGAATCATTTGGCGGGAGCGTCTTCCGGCAAGGTGATCCGGTGCTGATCGGGGGCGTCGGGCTTAGTGGCTTTTCGTCGCACGAACTTTTCGCCCATCACGTCGAACTGCGCAGCCTTCCCGATGACAGCTGTCATGGCGACGACCTCCGGCTTGTGCGGCCAGACCATGCAGATACGATCCGCGGGATCGTAACCTCGGCTCAAAAGGACCCGACTGCCGTCGAGCAGAGGTTGGCGCGTAGCGCGGCAGATCAGCTCGCCGGTTTCGCGTAAATAAGCATCAAACCGGTCGTGCTGGCGTCGACCACGGCGATCGAACGCTGGCTTCACAATGATGGTGATGTCGGGCATGGCTAATCGGACCATGCTCAGCGGTTTGAATTGATGGGTGCGGACGCCAGTGACGCAGGCTCTGCTACGTCCAGCGTGCGGAACCAAGCTTCGGCATCTTCGGTAGCGATTAGGCTGCGCTTGCCAATCTTTCGGACTCGCAAATGTCCGAGTCGCACTTGCTGGTAGAACGTCGTCCGACCGATCCGATATTCTCGGCAGAATTCGTCGACGGTTAGTGCTCTGGCCTGAGCTTGCTTTTGTGCGGCAGGTTTCATCAAAGCCTCCTCGCGTACGAGCTGGTGCCTTGTGACTGTTGACAAACGTCAACGCGCGCGCGCGCGAGACATTAGGCACCCGTCACAAAACACGGGTTTCTAGATGTCCGCGCACACTCGGCTCGAGCTGCATACGGGGAGGGAGTTCGATACACCGGCGGCGTGCCAGCGGCTCATTCTGAGCAAAGATCGAACGTCAGAGCTAATAGCGGGCTTTAACGATCATTGCAAGCTACACGCGAATGCGCGACAGGCCGCGCATTTAGGGGGCTGGGACCGCCCACAGGCCGTGCCTCGACGACGAAACGCGCCGGTTGACAGAACTTCGAGGCTGTTGGTTCACGGTTCGGCTGCTTCGTCTGTGAGGGCCGCCTTCTTGCGCTTTGCTATGGATACGACGTTATTGGAGCGCGGCTCACAATATGCGGCCCACGAATCCATCAGCCGTCGCCGTTTCTCCAATGCATCGCTTCGGCGGTAAGCTTGCTCGGCCTTGTCACCAATGACGTGTGCCAGCGCGGTCTCGACAACCTCTCGCGGAAAGCTGGAAACATTACCTGCCCAGTCTCTGAAGCTGGAGCGGAATCCATGCACGGTAACCTCTTCGAGTTTCATTCTCCGCAAGACCATCTCCATCGCCATGTTGGAGAGCGGCTTACCGCGGACCAGCCCGGGAAAGACAAAACTGCCCGACTTGACTTTGTGAAGGCCACGCAGAATCGAAACGGCGCGCGCTGAAAGCGGCACCCGATGTTCCCTTCCTGCCTTCATTCGATAAGCGGGAACGGTCCAAAGCTTCTTCTCCAGATCAACTTCATTCCACTGCATTCCAAGAATTTCACCCGAGCGCGCAGCCGTCAGGATGCATAGTTCAAGCGCCTGCGCGGCCAAGGAGTCGCTGTCCCGAAGCTGAGCGAGAAATGCCGCTACTCGTTCATAAGGCATAGCAGCATGGTGACCTCGGGCCAGCTTTAGCTGTTTTGGCAGGAGGTGATCCAGATGTCCTCGCCATCGGGCTGGGTTCTCCCCTTCGCGGAATCCCTTGGCTTTAGCGGCATCCAGAACCTTCTCGATGCGGCCGCGGAGCCGGGAGGCCGTTTCGGACTTTGTGGTCCAGATCGGCTTTAAAACAGCCAGAACGTCGTCTGTGGTGATGGTATCCACCGGCCTACCCCGCAGCGGGCTCGCGTAGGTCTCGAGAGTCATTTTCCACTGCGCTTTGTGCTTTTCGTTGCGAAAGCCGGCCGAAAGCATTTCACGTACCGTGTCGGCCATCTCCCCGAACGTGGGGATACCTCTGTCGCGCTTTCGCTCTTCGATGGGATTGAGCCCTTGAGCAATTTTTCTGCGCGCCCAAGCGGCTTGCTCCCGGGCATCGGCAAGGGGCACGCTCAAGGCGCTTCCTAGGCCCATTTCCTTAGCGCAGCCCCGCCATGTGAAGCGCAGAACCCACTTGCGCGACCCGGAAGGGGAAACGATCAGATAGAGATTGGCGCCGTCGCTGTATTTGCCGGGTTTTGCCGTCTCTACCTTGCGAGCCGTAAGCTTGCCAGCCATCCGTCGCCTTCCTGTTCGGTCCCCAAGTCGGTCCCCAAATATAGCGCGGCTTGACTCGAATTGGAACGGACATAGGCAACCATGAGCGTCATGAAGGCAGCCCAGATACGGCGATTTGCGGGACAGTGGCGAACGACAGAGAACGCGAGAAGACACATGATTGGCGGACACTCTCTCCGCCATTTCATCATCCCGCCAGCTTCCATCTCCCGTCTCCGGCCCGCTTCAGCACGGGATCGCTCACCCGCACGTGCTCGGCGAGGAAATCGATGAACGCACGGACGCGTGCCGGGAGCGGCGCGGTGTGGCCGACATAGACGGCGTGGATGTCTTCGCGGTCGCCGGGATTGTGGCTTTGCAGCACCGGGACGAGGCGGCCCGATTCGATGTCGGGGCCGATGTGGAAGAGGGCAAGGCGCGCGAGGCCGACGCCGCCGAGCGCAAGGCGGCGCGCGGCTTCGCCGTCGCTGGCGCGCGCGACGGGAGGTGGCACCGCTTCTTCGGTGTGGTCGCCGCGCTTGAATGGCCAGCCCCGGATACTGCGCGGAAACGTCCAACCGATGCCGCGGTGATCAGCGAGATTGGCCGGCGTCCTCGGCGTGCCGCAACGTGCGAGATAGTCCGGCGCGCCGACCACGACCATGCGGCTGGTGCCGAGTTTTCGGGCGACGAGACGTGATGCACGCAATGGCCCGACCCGGATCGCGACGTCGGCGCGCTCCTGCATCAGATCGATGACCGTATCCGTGAGCACGAGATCGAGCGTGACGTCGGGATGCTCTTCCAGGAACCGCGGGATCAGTGGCATCACATGCAGCATGCCGAATGGAATGTTGCTGTTCACCGTGAGGCGGCCGCGCGGGGTCGCACCGGAGGCCGCCTCGCGCTCGGCTTCCTCCATCTCTGCGAGGATGCGCACGGCCCGTTGGTAGAACGCCTGCCCTTCTTCGGTCAGGGTCAGCTTGCGTGTGGTGCGGTTGACGAGGCGCGAGCCGAGCCGTGCCTCCAGCCGTGAGATCAGCTTGCTCACGCCCGATGGCGTCAGGCGCAGTTTTCGACCGGCCTGGGTGAATCCGCCGAGGTCGACGACGCGGACGAAGACCTCCATCTCGGCGGAGCGGTTGGTGTCGAAACGGCTCATGTTGAATTCACGTCACAAATGATTGGATTGCGGCCATGCTAACGGTTTTGCCCACGCGCGGCTATCTGCGTGGCTCGTCTCATCCATCGGAGCCACGCATGCCTTCCGCCGTCCTTGCGCTCACCGCCGGTGCCTTTGGCATCGGCACCACCGAATTCATCATCATGGGCCTGTTGCTCCAGGTTGCCGCCGAGATGCACGTCTCGGTGCCCGTCGCGGGCCTGCTCATCTCCGGCTATGCGTTCGGCGTGTTCGTCGGCGCGCCGGTACTGACGCTCGCCACACGGCGTATGCCGCGGAAGACCGTGCTGCTCGCGCTGATGGCGATCTTCACGCTCGGCAATGCGGCCTGCGCACTGGCACCGAACTACGAATTGCTGATGGCCGCGCGCGTGTTGACTTCGCTTGCCCACGGTACCTTCTTCGGCGTCGGCTCGGTGGTGGCGACCAGCCTCGTCGCCGAGGACAAGCAGGCCTCGGCGATTGCCACCATGTTCATCGGCCTTACGGTCGCGACATTGCTGGGCGTGCCCTTCGGCGCCTGGTTCGGCCTGATGCTCGGCTGGCGCGCGGCGTTTTGGGCCGTGACGGTCATCGGTGTGATCGCCTTTGCCGTGGTTGCCGCGCTGGTGCCCGGGCATGTCGGCAATGGCGAAAAGCCGGTCTCGCTTGCCGAGGAAGTCTCGGTGCTCGGCCGCCCGCAGGTGCTGCTCGGCCTTGCTATGACGGTGTTCGGCTTTGCCGGCCTGTTCGTCGTCTTCACCTATATCCAGCCGATCCTGACGCGCTTCACCGGTTTTTCGGAGGCCGCGGTCTCACCGATCCTGCTGGTGTTCGGCGTCGGCCTCGCGATCGGCAACGTCGCCGGCGGCAAGCTCGCCGACCGTGGGCTCGCCGGCGCGCTGATCGGAACGCTCGCTGCGCTCGCCATCGTGCTTCTTGGCCTTGCCGCCGTGCTGTCGCTCAAGATCCCCGCGGTCGTGCTGATCCTGCTGCTCGGCATCGCCGCCTTTGCGACGGTCGCCCCGCTCCAGCTTCGCGTGCTGGAAGCGGCAGGCCCCGATGGCCGCACGCTTGCCTCCAGCCTCAACATCGCCGCGTTCAATCTCGGTAACGCTCTCGGCGCCTGGGCCGGCGGCGTCACCATCGATCGCGGGCTCGGCTTCTCGGCGCTGCCTCTGGTCGCAGCCGGCATCACCGCTGTCGGTCTCCTGCTGGCGCTGTGGAGCCTCCGGCTGGACCGCGCCCAGGCCGCCGTTGCGGCTTGCCCCGCGGAATAGCGCAGCGGTGCGTTCGCGGACAATTCGCCGCGTCGCGCCATCGCGCCATGCAGAAAACGCACCTGTACACGTCCTTTCGCCATTCGTAACGTCTACGGCGCAATTTCAGGAGATGCGACGTGGCGAAGGCGACGACCAAGAAGAAAACGGCTTCGAAGAAACCGGTAAAGACCTCCAGCAAGAAAAGCACAAGCCGCAAGGCCGTCGCTGCGAAGAAGACAAAGAAAGCCACGCGGCTCAAGCCGGCCTCATCGCGCCGTCCCAAGGGGCCGGCTTGGCAATGGTCGGCGGTCGAGACCGCGGCTGCGATCCGCTCCGGCGCAATCTCCGCCGTCGAGACGGTCGAAGCGCATCTCGAACGCATGCGCGCCGTCAATCCGAGGCTGAACGCCGTCGTCGTCGATCTCTCCGAAGAGGCGTTAAAAGCGGCGCATGCGGCCGACAGGCAGCGCGCGAAGGGCGGCGAGCTCGGCCTCCTGCATGGCGTGCCTGTAACCATCAAGGAAAATGTCGACTACGAAGGGCGGCCAAATTTCAACGGCGTTCCCGCCAACAAGGACCTCATCGCGCCGTCGGATTCCCCCGTGGTGCGCAACTTGAAAAAGGCCGGCGCGATCGTGATCGGGCTCACCAACACACCGGAATACTCCTTCCGCGGCTTCACCGACAATCCTCTGCACGGGCTGACGCTGAACCCCTGGGATCCGAACATCACCTGCGGCGGCTCCTCGGGCGGCGCAGGCTCGGCGGTGGCGGCCGGCATCGGCACCATCGCCCATGGCAACGACATCGGCGGCTCGCTGCGCTGGCCGGCGCATTGCAACGGTGTTGCCACCATCAAGCCGACGCAGGGACGGATCCCCGCTTTCAACGGAAGCGCCACCGCCGAGCGGCCGATGCTGGCGCATCTGATGTCGGCGCAGGGGCCGCTCGCCCGCCACGTCGCCGACGTTCGTCTCGCCCTGGAGGTGATGAGCCAACGCGATCCGCGCGATCCCTGGTGGGTGCCGGCGCCGCTCGTCGGGCCGAAGCCAAAGGGGCCGATCAAGGTTGCGCTGGCCAAGATCCCCGATGACATGGACGTTGAGCCGCAGGTTGCCGCGGCGCTGCGCCAGGCCGCGGATCATCTCGAGCGGTCCGGCTATCGCGTCAGCGAGGTCGAGGTGCCCGACATCAACGGCGTCTGGCAGACCTGGTGCGACATCATCACCAACGAGACCGTTGTGATGCAGGAAGCCAGCATGCTGAAGGTTACGTCCGAGGATTTTCACAAGGCCTGGGGCGGCATGAAGACCAAGGCCAACGTGCTCGATCTCAAAGCCTGGATGCAGGCGACGGCCGCGCGCAACGGCCACATCCGCGCCTGGCAATTGTTCTTTGAGGAGTATCCGGTCGTGCTGGCGCCGACCACGGTGAAGCCGACGCCGGGCCCGCGCGAGGATACCGTCAGCCCCGAGCGCGTGCGCGAGATCTTCTGGGGCGAGATCCGCTTCATCTCCGCGATTAACGTGCTGGGCCTGCCTGGCGCGGTAGTTCCGGTGGCAGTGCATGACGGCAGGCCGATCGGCGTGCAGCTCATTGCCGGGCGCTATCGCGAGGATCTCGCGCTCGATGCCGCGGCCGCGATCGAGAAGCGCGCCGGCGTGCTCGCTCATCGATTGTGGGAGACGATGGCCTGAAGCTAGGCAGGCTGTCGACGCGTTGACGGTGCACCCTTTGTCCCCTATGCGGTACGCAAAACCAAGGGAGAAGGGAAAAGTAACGCCGCTGGCGCGGCAACCTCGTCAATTCGTTAATCCAGTTTAACCCGAATTCTGGCCACATCGCCAACAAGCGTTAGGGTTACTTCCTCGATCTCTAGGCGAATTATTGTCCGCTTTACCACCCCCTTCTAACAGGAGGATGGCGGACAACGCACGCGCCTCATACAGGCCGATAAGTGCGGCCCGCTCCACGCGGAGGTGGCACGATGCGCAACGAGACGATCGCTATTCACGCCGGCTACGAACCGGAAGCCACAACGCACGCCGTCGCCGTGCCGATTTACCAGACCGCAGCCTATGCGTTCGACAGCGCCGATCATGGCGCGGCGCTCTTCAATCTCGAGGCCGAGGGCTTTCGTTACAGCCGCATCGCAAATCCGACCAGCGCGGTGCTGGAGAAGCGAATCGCTCAGCTCGAAGGCGGCGTCGGCGCGCTTGCGGTTGCGACCGGCCAGGCGGCGCTGCATTTCGCCTTTGTCAATGTCGCCGATCACGGCGGCAACATCGTCTCGGTGCCGCAGCTCTACGGCACCACACACACGCTGCTCTCCCACATCCTGCCGCGGCAGGGCATCACCGGCCGCTTCGCCGACAGCGATAAGCCCGAGGCGATCGAGAAACTGATCGACGAGAATACCCGTGCCGTATTCGCCGAGACCATCGGCAACCCCGCCGGCAATGTCTGCGACATCGAGGCGCTGGCGAAAATCGCGCATTCGCATGGCGTGCCGCTGATCGTCGACAACACGGTCGCGACCCCGATTCTGCTCAAGCCGTTCGACTACGGTGCCGATATTGCCGTGCATTCCCTGACCAAGTTCCTCGGTGGCCACGGCACCACGCTCGGCGGCGCCATCGTCGATTCCGGAAACTTCCCCTGGGGGAAACACGCCGACCGCTTCCCGGCTTACAACAAGCCGGATGCGTCCTATCATGGCCTCGTCTATGCCGAGCGGTTCGGCAGGACCGCCTACATCGAACGCGCGCGCAGCGTCTATCAGCGCACCATGGGTTCGGTGCTCTCGCCTTTCAATGCCTTCCTGCTGCTCCAGGGCATCGAAACCGTGGCGCTGCGCATGGAGCGCCACGTCGAGAACGCCCGCAAGGTCGCCGAATTCCTCCGTGGCGATCCGCGGGTGGCCTGGGTCAATTACACGGGCTTCCCGGACAGCCCCTATTATCCGCTGGTGCAGAAATATCTGAACGGCAACGCCTCTTCGCTGTTCACCTTCGGCATCAAGGGCGGCATGGAAGCCGGCAAGACCTTCTATGATGCGCTGAAGCTGATCACGCGCCTCGTCAATATCGGCGATGCCAAGTCGCTGGCCTGCCATCCGGCGTCGACGACGCACCGGCAGATGTCGGCAGAGCAGCAGCGCATAGCGGGCGTGCTGCCGGAGACGATCCGCCTGTCGATCGGCATCGAGCATTCCGCAGACATCATCGAGGACATCGACCAGGCGCTGGAAAAGGCCTGTCCGTCGTCGCATCTGCAGGCCGCGGAGTAGGCGGCGGCGCCGATGACGATCTTGATCGACAGGGATCAAGTCATATCAAGCCCGGCCCTGGTGCCGGCCGAAGGTGATCTCGCGCGTGATCGCGGCGCCGAGCTGACCATCGGGCTGATCAACAACGTGCCGGACCCGGCGTTGAAGGCGACCGAGCGGCAGTTTATGAAGCTGCTCCAAGCGGCCGCAGGCTCGCGCCGCATCCGCTTTCACTGCTTCTCGCTTCCTTCGGTGAAGCGCTCGCCGGACGCCAAGTGGCATATCGAGAGCGAATATTCCGATCTTGCGGATCTCGGGCGCCGTCAATTCGATGGGCTGATCGTGACCGGCGCCGAGCCGGTCGCGCCCGAGCTCGACCAGGAGCCGTACTGGCGCGACCTGACCGAGCTGATCGACTGGGCCAAGGTCAACACGCGCTCGACGATCTGGTCGTGCCTCGCCGCGCATGCGGCGGTGCTGCATCTCGACCGTATCGAACGACGGCGGCTGCCGGCCAAATGTCACGGCATCTTCGACTGCGAAGCCGTGACGAACGATCCGCTGACGCGCGGTGCGCCTATGCCGCTCAAGGTCTCGCATTCGCGCCTGAACGAGATCGCCGAGAGCGAGCTCGTGCAAGCCGGGTACCGGGTGCTGACGCGCTCGGAAGAGGCCGGCGTCGACGTCTTTGTCCGCCAATATGCCAGCCGCTTCGTGTTCTTCCAGGGCCACCCGGAATATGACGCGCTGTCGCTCCAGCGCGAATATCTGCGCGACGTCGGTCGCTATCTCGCCCGTGAGCGCGAGAATTATCCGAACTTGCCCGTGAGTTATTTTGACGCAGCGACGGAAGAGAAGCTGGCCCGCTTCGAGAAACAGGCACGGCACCAGCGCCATCCCGCGCTCACCAACGAATTGCCTGCGCTGAATTTGCGCGCCGATATCGCCGCCGGTACCGCAGCGGCAGCGTTATTCCGGAACTGGCTGCAATATCTCGATACGGATGCCGACGTATCGGTCCCTGCGTGCTAGCCGAAGGGTGTTGGCTCCATGTTAGGATTACCCGAGCGTTAGGCTTGCCTCAACCAGCGCGCGAATGTTTCAGTAGCGCATACGGAATCACGGGAAACGCAGCGTGTGGTCGGCATTCCAGGGACGCGTGAGCAATCGGCTGGCTCGGCATTTCCGCGCCGCGCCGCACCGGTTGCCTGCGCGCGCGCCGATGGTGAGCTTCACCTTCGACGATGCCCCAGATAGCGCTGCAGGGGAGGGTGCCGAACTCCTGGAGCAACATGGCGGCCGCGGCACATTCTACCTCTCGGGCAGCCTGATCGATCAGCCGTCGGATCATTGGCAGGGCCTGTCGAACGACGCGATCGTGCGGCTTCACCGCGCCGGCCACGAGATTGCCTGCCACACCTTCTCGCACCAGAGCGCGGTCGATCTCGACGAAGCCGCCATGGAACGCGAGATCGAGCGCAATCGCGACCATTTCCGCAGCATCGATTCCTCGATCATGCTGGAGAACTTCGCCTATCCGTATGGTCTCGCCTCGGTTTGGCGCAAGCCGCAGCTTGCAAGAGCCTACCGTTCGGCGCGCGGCATCCTTCCCGGCGTCAATCACGGCGTCATCGACCTTCAGTTCCTGCGTGCTTCGCCCTTGATCGACCGCGACATCGATACGACAGGCATCGATCGCTATTTCGACGAGGCGGTCGCAAGCGGCGGATGGCTGATCTTGTACGGCCATGACGTCGCCGACCGGCCGAGCCCCTATGGTTGCACGCCGCATTTGATGCGCCATGCGCTGAAGGCGGCCGAGAAGCGCAGTGTACCGATCCTGACCGTCGCGGAGGCGCTGCGAAGGATCGGAGCATAGCGGCTGTTCTTCCCTTTTCCTCTTGTGGAGAAGGTGGCGCGAAGGGCCGCATGAGGGGTATGTCGCCGCGAAACAAGTCTCATCGAATGCGCGGTCAGAGACCCCTCACTATGCGGCGAGCCAGCCTCTCTCAAAAGCGGAGAGGGGAACACTATACCCTGCCGCGCAAACGGTCTTGCCATGCCCGCTCGGTCGTGCGACTGGCGTTGACCGAAAGCTCAATGTCCTCACGCCCATGTCCTCTCCTTCGACCGCTCCGCTGTCTGCTCCGGCCAACGGCCGCGACGCGCTGTCGGTCTTGCATTCGGTGTTCGGCCTGCCGGGGTTCCGCGGCGCGCAGGGTGAGATCATCCGGCACGTGACCGAAGGCGGCAATTGCCTTGTGCTGATGCCGACCGGCGGCGGCAAGTCGCTCTGCTATCAACTCCCCTCACTGCTGCGCGAAGGCTGCGGCATCGTGGTCTCGCCGCTGATCGCGCTGATGCGCGATCAGGTTGCGGGCCTGATCGAAGCAGGTGTGAACGCGGCCGCGCTGAACTCGTCCCTGACTCCGCACGAAGCCTCGGAGGTGGAGCGCCGCCTGATCGCGGGCGATCTCGACCTGCTCTATGTCGCGCCGGAACGGCTGGTGACGCCGCGCTGCCTGTCGATGCTGGCGCGGGCGAAGGTGGCGCTGTTCGCGATCGACGAGGCGCATTGCGTCTCGCAATGGGGCCACGACTTCCGGCCCGAATATGTCGGTCTGTCCGTCATCGCCGAGCGCTTTCCCGATGTCCCGCGCATCGCGCTGACCGCGACCGCCGACGATCTGACCCGCAAGGAAATCGTCGAGCGGCTTCAGCTTGCCGGGTCCCCGCAATTTATCTCCAGCTTCGACCGGCCCAACATCCGCTACGAGATCGTCGACAAGCGCAATGCGGTGTCTCAGCTGAAGGAGTTCATCCGCGAGCGCCACATGGGCGATGCCGGCGTGGTCTATTGCCTGTCCCGCAACCGCGTCGAGGAGGTCGCTGCCGCGCTTCAAGACGCAGGCATGGCCGCGCTGCCCTATCATGCCGGCCTCGACAGCAGCGTGCGCTCCCGGAATCAGGACCGCTTTCTCAACGAGGACGGCATCGTCATCGTCGCGACCATTGCGTTCGGCATGGGCATCGACAAGCCTGACGTGCGTTTCGTCGCCCATCTCGATCTGCCCAAAAGCATCGAAGCCTATTATCAGGAGACGGGGCGCGCCGGCCGTGACGGCAAGCCCTCCGCCGCCTGGATGGCCTACGGCCTCTCCGACATCGTGCAGCAGCGCCGCATGATCGACGAGTCGAACGCTTCCGACGAATTCAAGCGCGTCTCGATCGGTAAGCTCGACGCGCTGGTCGGCCTTGCCGAGACGCCGCATTGCCGGCGTCGGCGGCTGCTCGCCTATTTCGGCGAGATCGTGATGGCCGAGAGTTGCGGCAATTGCGACAATTGCCTGACGCCGCCGAAAATGCGTGACGGCAAGGTGCTGGCGCAGAAGCTGTTGTCCTGCGTCTACCGCACCGGCCAACGCTTCGGGGCAATGCATTTGATCGACGTGCTGGTCGGGCGCCTGACCGAGAAGGTGATGCAGTTCAGCCATGACAAGCTGTCGGTGTTCGGCATTGGCCGCGAGCTCAACGAAAAGCAGTGGCGCACGGTACTGCGGCAATTAGTGGCAATGGGGCATTTGCAGAGCGACAGCGAAGCATTCGGCGCGTTGAAGCTGACGGACTCTTCGCGGGGCGTGCTGCGCGGCGAAACGGAAGTGTGGCTGCGCGAGGAGGCGCCCGGCACCCGCATCCGTTCGAGACGGGTCAAATCGCGCCGCGGCGACCTCGCACCCGCGGCGAGCGCGCCGCAAGGCGACATCGATCCCGAATTGCGCGCGCGGCTGCGCTCCTGGCGTTCCGACGTCGCCCGCGAGCGCGGCGTGCCCGCCTATGTCGTGCTGCACGATGCCACCATCGACGGCATCGTTCGGGCCTGGCCGACGACGCTGGATGAACTCCGCAACGTGCCCGGGATCGGCGACAAGAAGCTCGAGCATTACGGCGACGAGCTGTTGCAGATCGTCAGGGCGAGCTAGCGAGTAGTCTTCGCCCAACGCGACCCTGTGGCTCTCGGTGCCGGATCTGTGCTCATGCTTGTCCGGACGACAGCCGTGTATGTGGCGGGATCTGCGCCACCTCACCCATTCCGGAACGCATAGGCATACCCGTTCAACGCGGGCGCGCCGCCGAGATGGGCGTACAGGATCTTCGCGCCCTTCTCGAAATAGCCCTTCTTCGCAAGGTCGATCAGGCCCTGCATCGACTTGCCCTCGTAGACGGGGTCGGTGATCATGCCTTCGAGCCGCGCGGTGAGGCGGATCGCTTCCTTGGTCTCTTCCGACGGCACGCCGTAGGCGGGATAGGCATAGTCCTCGATCAGCACGACGTCGTCGGGGACGAGCTCCTTGCCGAGCTCGACGAGCTTTGCGGTGTTCTGCGCAATCTCGAGCACCTGGGCTTTCGTCTGGCTAGGCGTGAACGACGCATCGATGCCGATCACCTTGCAGGCGCGGTCGTCGGCGGCGAAGCCGACCAGCATGCCGGCATGGGTCGAGCCGGTGACGGTGCAGACGACGATGTAGTCGAATTTGAAGCCGAGCTCCTTCTCCTGCTTGCGCACTTCCTCGGCGAAGCCGACATAGCCAAGGCCGCCGAATTTGTGCACGGAGGCGCCGGCCGGAATCGCGTAAGGCTTGCCACCCGCCGCCTTCACCTCCTCGATCGCCTGCTCCCAGCTCTTGCGGATGCCGATGTCGAAGCCGTCGTCGACCAGGCGCACGTCGGCACCCATGATGCGCGAGAGCATGATGTTGCCGACGCGGTCATAGACGGCGTCCTCGTGCGGTACCCACGCTTCCTGCACCAGACGGCACTTCATGCCGAGCTTGGCGGCGACCGCCGCGATCATGCGGGTGTGGTTGGATTGCACGCCGCCGATCGATACCAGCGTGTCGGCGTTGGAGGCGATCGCATCGGGAATGATGTATTCGAGCTTGCGCAGCTTGTTGCCGCCGTAGGCAAGGCCCGAATTGCAGTCCTCGCGCTTGGCGTAGACCTCGACTTGACCGCCGAGATATTTCGATAGCCGCTCAAGCTTCTCAATTGGCGTCGGACCGAAGGTGAGCGGATAGCGCGCGAATTTTTTCAGCATCATGGGTCATCCCGATTGGCATTGGGCTGGCCGCAGCGACTAGCACTTGCTGCAAGAAAGGTGCTCTCAAATACTGCACCAATCTTGCGCCGTTGCTTGCAAAAATAACATCAATTACGCCTATTTATGCCGTGATGACCGCTAAAGATGAGAGATTCTTCCATGCCTTCCCGGCTCGACCGTATCGACCTTAAAATATTGCGATTGCTTCAGAATAACGGCCGGCTCAGCAATGCCGAGCTGGCCGAAACCGTCGCGATCAGCCCCGCCACCTGCCATCGCCGCACCCAGCGCCTGTTCGAGGACGGCTTCATTGCGACTGTGCGCGCGATGGTGGCGCCGAAGAAGGTGGCCAAGGGCACGCTGGTGATGGTCGGCGTCGTGCTCGACCGCTCGACCCCGGAGAGTTTTGCCACTTTCGAGCAGGCGATTACAAAACTGAAATTCGTGCTCGATTGCCACCTCGTCGCCGGCGATTTCGACTATTTCCTCAAGATCCGTGTCGGCGACATGGAGGATTTCAACCGTATCCATGGCGAGCAGCTGATCGCGCTGCCCGGGGTGCGCCAGACCCGCACCTTCTTCGTGATGAAGGAAGTCGTCGACAACGCGCCGCTGGAGTTTTGAGCGCGCCCGTCACAGCAACTTCACTTGCCCTGCGCGCGCATGCAGGCGAGCTTCGCATCTTCTCAAAGAGGAGATCCCGCCGTGCGCCTTTCCATTCTCGATCCCAAGGATCTGGCCGACGAACAGAAGCCGCTTTATGACGACATGCGAGCCGGCATCAAGGACCATTTCAAGGGTTTTGTGAACATGCGCGACGACGGCGCGCTGCTGGGGCCGTGGAATCCCTGGCTGCGCGAGCCGCGCTTCGGCAAGCCGGTATGGGAGCTGGTCAAGGCGATCGCGTCGAACCCGCTGCTGCCGGCACCGGTGCGCGAGGTCGCCATCCTCGTCACCGGCTCGCATTTCCGCTCCGGATACGAACTCTACGCCCACGTGCTGGTCGCCGAGCAGCGCGGCTGTCCGACGAGAAGCTCGCGACCATCGTCGCTGGACAGCGGCCGGTCGATCTCACCAAGCAGGAAGCGGTCGCCTACGACATGGCCTCGGCGCTGGTCGGCGGCGGCGTGCTGCCGGAGCTGACCTGGCGCGCCGCCGTGAAGGAGTTCGGCGAGCACGGCGCAGCCGAGCTGTCTTATCTCGTCGGCGTCTACTGCATGGTCTCGGTCACGCTCAACACCTACGACGTGCCGGTGCCGGATTAGCCCCCGGATCGAACCGGGCGCGCGGCTCATCCCGGTGCGGCGATTTGGCGACAGAACCGGTGCGCTGGTCGCGCGTTCGAGCAAGTGGCGCCGTCGGCTGCTGGACCATCCGGATGCCGAACGCTATTTTGCTGCCGCCACGGCGACGCATTCGCCGGTTACGGCCGAACTAAACACTGCGCAGGACAATAGAGACATGAAAGCCATGAACACCTCACGCCGTATCCTGCTCACGGGTCTGGCTGGGCTTGCTATCGCTCCGACCGCGGTGGCCGCCGCGCCGAAGCCTGCCACCGAGGATACGACGGTCGCGGAAGAGCGCTATGCGCGCATGATCGCGGCCGCGCATGCACCCGACGTCAGCTGTGCACGACAGGCCGAACTTTACGCTGATGCACATTGGCCTGAATATGTCGTGGCAGCCAGGGCCGTGCTCGACGCGCGGGTGTGATTGGCGTTCTATCTCTCCACCGCTCGCCTGACCTGCTCGCCGATTTGCGACAGCACGAGCTGCGCCTGCGGCAGGATGGCGCCCATGGCGTGGAAATTGTGAATCATGCCGTCATGGCAGGTGTGCTCGACGACCACGCCCGCGGTCAGCAGCTTGCGCGCATAGGCATTGCCTTCGTCACGCATCGGGTCGAATTCGGCGGTATGGATGATCGCCATCGGCAGGCCCGCGAGCCGTGTCGCGCGTAGCGGCGAGATGCGGGGATCGGCGGCATCCAAGCCCTGAGGCAGATAGTCGGCGAGGTCGGCTTCCATGGTGGCGCGATCGATCAGGTGGCCCTCGGCGAACGCCTCGCGTGACGGCGAGATCTCCTCGAAATCCAGCACCGGGCAGATCAGGCATTGCGCGACGATGGAGAGGCCTGCGTTCTGCATCGCCTCCTGGCACACGATCGCAGCCAGCGTGGCGCCGGCGGAATCGCCGCCGACCACCAGCCGCTCCGCATCGATGCCGAGTGTTGGCGCTTCACGCGCGACCCACTCGGTGGCGGCGATCGCATCGTCGACGGCGGCAGGGAATTTGTGTTCGGGCGCGAGCCGGTAGTCGACCGAGACAAGGCGGCAGCCCGTCGCATGCGCCAGCGCCGCTGCGATGCGGTCGTGCGTGGCGATGCTGCCGGCGACGAGCCCGCCGCCGTGAAAGAACACGAATCCCGGCGTGCGTTCACCGGCACTTGCGGGCGCATAGAGGCGATAGGGCAGCTCGCCGCCAGGACCCGGCAGCCTGCCATTGGACGTCGTCACATCCGGCGCATCAGCGCGCGCGAACTGCATCAGTTTCGCGAGCGACTGCCGCCGTGCCTCGACGCTCGGCCGGCTTCGTGTCTGCGGCGCGGCGGCAGCCATCATGGTCAACAAACGTTTTGCGAGCGGATCGAGCGGCATGGATCTTTCATTCTCCGACAAGGGAAGAGGGTAACTGTCTTCCCGCAGGGAATCATTTAGAAATTGCGACCAATAGTGGCGCGTTAATGCGGCATCACGCCAGGGAGGCCGGTCATGGCCGAGATCAGGAAGCCCATCGAATATTCACCGAGCTGGACCTTCTTCGAGGGCAAATGGCAGGACGGCAATGTGCCGATCATGGGCCCTCGGACGCATGCGGCTTGGCTCGGCTCTGTCGTGTTCGACGGCGCGCGTGCGTTCGAGGGTGTGGCGCCCGATCTCGACCGCCACGTCGCCCGCGCCAATCAATCGGCGGTCAACTTTGGCCTCAAGCCGGTGGTCGATACCGACACCTGGCTCACGCTCGCGCGCGAGGGCATTGCGCGCTTTGCGGCCAACGCCGAGCTCTACATCCGTCCGATGTATTGGGCGCAGCACGGTTCGGGCGGCGGCGTGCTGTTCGATCCCGAGACTACCAATTGGTGCCTGTGCATCTACGAGGCGCCGATGCCAAAACCCGTCGGCAACGCCATCACGCTGTCGCCGTTTCGCAGGCCTACCGCCGAATGCGCGCCGGTCGAGGCCAAGGCCGCCTGCCTCTATCCGAACAATTCGCGCGCGCTCGCTGAGGCCGCCTCGCGCGGCTTCCAGAACGCGTTGATGCTCGACATGCTCGGCAATGTCGCCGAGTTCGGCAATTCCAACGTGTTCATGGCCAACGACGGCGTGGTCTACACCCCCGTGCCCAACGGAACGTTCCTCAACGGCATCACGCGCCAGCGCGTCATCAACCTGCTTCGCGCCGACGGCGTCGCCGTGGTCGAGAAGACGCTGCGCTATGCCGACTTCCTCGCTGCTGACGAGATCTTCTCCACCGGCAATTTCGCCAAAGTCGCGCCGGTTGTCCGCATCGACGAGCGCGAACTGAAGCCGGGTCCGTTCTACGCCCGGGCGCGAAAACTCTATTGGGATTTTGCGCATGCGGTGAAGCTGGCGGCGTAGCTGCCATTACTCCGCTGTCATCGTCCGACTTGATCTGGCGATCCAGTATTCCAGAGACAGTTGTGACTCCTCGATAGGCGCGGCGTGCTGGATGCCCCCGGTCCCGGCTCCGCCAAGGCTACGCCGGGGCCTCAAGGGTGCTCGGCCGCCGAAGCTTTAGCGAAGGCGGCAAGCCGGGGCATGACACCGTTTCTAAAGGCTTCGCTCAAACCGGCTGAACTGAAACGCCTGCGTCGAATGCCACGGCGTATGGTGGATTTCGCTACGCGTCTCGATCAGCTCGAACTCGGCCCCCAATTCCGCCAAAAGGCTCGAACTGTCATGGCGCTGCACCGGCAGGCCGCTGCATTGCTCCGGACCGTCGGGCGCGAACGTCGCGATGATGACGTAGCCGCCGGGCGCAAGCGCCGACCGCAGGCGCTCGACATAGGCGGCCCTGTCGCGGGATTCGGTCAGGAAGTGAAACGCTGCGCGATCGTGCCATAGATGGTAGGTCTTTGCTGAGCGCCATGTCGTGACATCGGCAACGATCCAGTCAACCACTGAAGCGGCTGCGCCGAGGCGTTTCTTCGCGACGTCAAGCGCATTGGCGGAGAGATCCAGCACGGCGACGTCGCGATGTCCGTCCTGCAACAGAGCATCGACTAATCGCGATGCGCCGCCGCCAATGTCGATGATGGCGGCCTCGCGGTCCAAATTGGCTGCTCTGATCATCGCGAGCGAGGTCGCCGGGCTGTTCTGAAACCAGCTGACCTCGGCTTCGCCCTTGGTGGCGTAGACGTTATCCCAATGCGCGCGTCGATCGGGCATGTTGCGTCCTCCGGCTCGCGGAGAGCCGGCTCAATGGATAGACCTACTCGTCCTTCTTCGACATCCGCTCGAGGCGTTCCTGCATTTCCTTCATCTGCTGGCGCAGATCGTCGATGTTGCTGTCCTTCGGCGCCTCGGCATTTGCATCGGGCTCCGGCTCCGGAGTGGCCGCCGGACGGGGCGCGGCGAAGGGCTTGAACATCGAGAAGGTCTGCTGGAAAAGCTCCATGTTGCGGCGGACCTGCTCCTCGAGCGGCGCAAACGGTGTGCCGGACAGCGTGTTGGCGATCTGCTTGCGGAACTTCTCCTGCTCCTGCGTCAGTGTCGCGATCGACTGTTCCAGATATTTCGGCACCACCATCTGCATGCTGTCGCCGTAGAAGCGGATGAGCTGGCGCAGGAAGGTGGTCGGGAGCAGGTTCTGGCCGGCCTTGTTCTCCTGCTCGAAGATGATCTGGGCGAGCACGGAGCGGGTGATGTCGTCACCGGTCTTGGCGTCGTAGACCAGGAAATCTTCGCCGTCCTTGACCATGGCGGCGAGGTCCTCGAGCGTCACGTAAGTGCTCGTTCCGGTATTATAGAGCCGGCGGTTCGCGTATTTCTTGATGGTGGTGGGTTGGTCTGATTTCGCCATGGGCTCTCACTTGCAAACGCGGAGAACAGGAACCCAGCGGGCTATGCCGCAGGGCGGGAAGAGTACGCAACGCAACAAAATAAGCATTTTCAAAGGGGTCACGCTACCGTTTTGTGCGGCACGGTTAATCGGAGAGCAAAAACGTGCTTGCGAAAGCGCCAAGAACGCTATTTTGAATGCGCTGCGGCATGAATTCGGCCGCCGGCCGATTGACATGCCGCAATGACGTTAACAGGATGCCGACCGAGACTGGCGAGCCGTTTCCCCAGCCCCGCCTACCCCCATTCAACCTCAGGAGATGCCCATGTCAGACGATGTCGTCATCGTCAGCGCCGCCCGCACCCCGGTCGGAAGCTTCAACGGAGCGTTCGCGACTCTTCCCGCCCATGATCTCGGCGCCATCGCCATCAAGGCTGCACTGGAGCGCGCCGGCATCGAGCCCGGCCGGGTTTCGGAGGTCATCATGGGTCAGATCCTGACCGCAGCTCAGGGCCAGAACCCAGCCCGTCAAGCCTCGATCGCCGCCGGCATTCCGGTGGAGAGCCCGGCCTGGGGCGTCAACCAGCTCTGCGGCTCCGGCCTGCGCACGGTCGCGCTCGGCTACCAGGCGCTGCTCAACGGCGATTCCGAGATCGTGGTCGCTGGCGGACAGGAGTCCATGAGCATGGCCCCGCACGCCCAGCACCTGCGCGGCGGCGTCAAGATGGGCGGTCTCGAATTGGTCGACACCATGATCAAGGACGGCCTGTGGGATGCCTTCAACGGCTATCACATGGGCAACACCGCCGAAAACGTCGCGCGGCAGTGGCAGATCACCCGCGCCCAACAGGACGAGTTCGCGGTCGCCTCGCAGCAGAAGGCCGAGGCCGCGCAGAAGGCCGGCAAGTTCAACGACGAGATCGTTCCCGTCACCATCAAGACCCGCAAGGGCGACGTCGTCGTCAGCGCCGACGAATATCCGCGCCATGGCGCGACGCTCGATGCGATGGCCAAGCTCAAGCCGGCCTTCGAGAAGGACGGCACGGTCACTGCGGGCTCTGCTTCGGGCATCAATGACGGCGCTGCCGCCGTGGTGCTCATGAGCGCCAAGCAGGCCGCCAAGGAAGGCAAGAAGCCGCTTGCCCGCATCGTGTCCTGGGCGCAGGCCGGCGTCGATCCGAAGATCATGGGCTCGGGCCCGATCCCGGCCTCGCGCGCCGCGCTGAAGAAGGCCGGCTGGAATGTCGGTGATCTCGACCTGATCGAAGCCAACGAAGCCTTCGCGGCACAGGCCTGCGCCGTCAACAAGGACCTCGGCTGGGACACCTCCAAGGTCAACGTCAATGGCGGCGCGATCGCCATCGGTCATCCGGTCGGCGCGTCCGGCGCCCGCGTGCTGGTCACGCTGCTGCACGAAATGCAGAAGCGCGATTCGAAGAAGGGCCTTGCCACGCTGTGCATCGGCGGCGGCATGGGCATTGCGATGTGTCTGGCACGCGACTGAGAAGAACCTGACACGTACCTTAACTTGCGCGTGCGCTGCACACGTCAATGAGTGCGTTGCACGCGATTAAAAAGGCGGCGGTTGCAAATCAAATATTCTTCGCAACTGCGCACGTCTCGACTAAAGAGAAACGCCCGGCTCGACGCCGGGCGTTTTGTTCTTGATGTCCGTCAAACGTCCCGCATAATCCGCAGTTAAAAAACGATCGCGTCAGAAACGTCCGAAGAGTCCAAGGGAAGGAATACGACATGGCACGTGTTGCATTGGTCACGGGTGGTACGCGGGGCATCGGTGCTGCCATCAGCAAGGCGCTGAAGGCGGCGGGCTACAAGGTTGCGGCGAGCTATGCCGGCAACGATGCTGCGGCGGAGAAGTTCAAGGCCGAGACCGGCATCGCGGTCTACAAATGGGACGTCAGCAGTTTCGACGCCTGCGCCGAGGGCGTGAAGAAGGTCGAGGCCGATCTCGGCCCGATCGAGGTGCTGGTCAACAATGCCGGCATCACCCGCGACACCGCGTTCCACAAGATGACGCTCGAGCAGTGGAACGCTGTCATCAACACCAATCTCGGCTCGCTGTTCAACATGACGCGCCAGGTGATCGAGGGCATGCGTGCGCGCAAGTTCGGCCGCATCATTTCGATCTCGTCGATCAACGGCCAGAAGGGGCAGTTCGGGCAAGTCAACTATTCAGCGGCGAAGGCCGGCGACATCGGTTTCACCAAGGCGCTCGCGCTCGAGAACGCCAAGGGCGGCATCACCGTCAACGCGATCTGCCCCGGCTACATCAATACCGAAATGGTGCAGGCGGTGCCGAAGGACGTTTTGGAAAAGAGCGTGATTCCGCAGATTCCCGTCAACCGGCTCGGCGAGCCCGAGGAGATCGCGCGGGCAGTCGTGTTCCTGGCGGCGGACGAGGCCGGCTTCATCACCGGGTCGACCATGACCATCAATGGCGGCCAGTATCAGGCCTGATAGGGCCGCAGGCTTTGAGCCAAAAGCCTGTAGCCTCAGGCGCGACAAGGCGATAGTGAAGACGCAAATGCCCGGCTCCGCGCCGGGCATAAGCGTCCTCAGAGCCCTTGATCGATGACTCCCCGCACCGCGACGCTGATCGGATTGACCGCGATCCTGATGTGGTCGCTGCTGTCAGTGATGACGGTGGCGACTGGAAAGATCCCGGCGTTCCAGCTCGCCGCAATGACCTTCGCGATCGGCGGTCTCGTCGGCCTGCTCACCTGGATTGGTCGCGGCGAGGCGGCAAGCAGCGTGCGCCAGCCGCTCGTCGTCTGGGTCGTCGGCGTCGGCGGCCTGTTCGGCTATCACGCGCTCTATTTCCTTGCTCTGCGCTTCGCCCCGCCGGCAGAAGCCGGCCTCTTGAATTATCTCTGGCCGCTGCTGATCGTGCTGTTCTCGTCCTTCCTGCCGGGCGAGCGGCTCGCCCTGCATCACATCGCCGGCGCCGTGCTCGGACTTGTCGGCACCGTGCTGCTGTTGGCCGGCAACACCTCGGGCTTCGCGTCGGGCGCGGTGCCGGGACTGGTCGCGGCCTTCATCGCCGCCTTCGTCTGGGCGAGCTATTCGGTGCTGTCACGCCGGCTCAAGGCGGTTCCGACCGACGCGGTCGCGGGCTTCTGCCTCGCCACCGCCGCGCTTGCCGCGCTGATGCATGCTCTGCTCGAAACCACGGTCTGGCCGGAGACCGCGCTGCAATGGCTCTCCGTGGCCGCGCTCGGCATCGGTCCCGTCGGTGCTGCCTTCTACGCCTGGGACATCGGCATGAAGCGCGGCGACATCCGCGTGCTCGGCGCCGCCTCCTATGCGACGCCGCTATTGTCGACCGGCTTCCTCATCGCTGCCGGCTTTGCGAAAGCCAGCACCAACATCGCCATCGCCGCCATCCTGATCGCCGGTGGCGGCCTGATCGCGGCGAAGGACATGGTGCTGCGGAAGCAGTGAACGGGCCTACGGCTCCCAGCCCGGCGGCGCGAGCTCGAATTTCGCGAACTCGAATGCGGGCGCGACGGTGCAGCCGACCAGCGTCCATTCGCCGGTCGTTTCCGCCATCTGCCAGGCATTCGCCGGCACGATGGCCTGCGGCCGCTCGCCGCTCACGAGATCCGTGCCGAGCTGCACCTCGTGCTGCGAGCAGCCCTCGTGCGCGATGCGCAGCATCAAGGGACTGCCGGCGTAATAGTGCCAAACTTCGACTGCATCGATGCGATGCCAGTGCGAGCGCTCGCCGCGCGCGAGCAGGAAATAGATCAAGGTCGAACGCGAGCGCCCGTTGCTATCCGTGGTCTGGTCGCGAAACGTCTCGCGGTAGTGCCCGCCTTCGGGATGGGGGCGAAGTTCGAGGCGGGCGATGATCTCGGCTGCAGTCGGCATCGATCCCCGTCAGGACTTGTGCTTCAGGATTTGTTCTTGCGCTCGCGTAGCTCGCCGAACACCGCGGCGGCATCCGCGCCCTTCATGTGCAGCCTGGCTGCGACCGATGGCTCATCGGCGCGCAGGAACACGTTGGCCCGCTTCTCGTCGCCGAGCAGGGCGGGAATGGTCGGCTTGTTCTCGGCCCGCAGCCTCGCAACTTCCGCTGCGCGCGCCTGGAGCGCCGCGTTGTCCGGCTCGATGGTGAGCGCGAACTTGACGTTGGACGCCGTGTATTCGTGGCCGCAATAGAGCTTGAAGTCGTCGGGCAGGGCCCGCAGCTTCAACAGCGAGTCCCACATCATCGGATAGGTGCCCTCGAACACGCGGCCGCAGCCGATCGAGAACAGCGTATCGGCGGCGAACACGGTCTTTTCATTGTCGAACACGTAAGAGATGTGGTCGAGCGTGTGGCCCGGCGTCTCCACGACCCGCGCCAGCAGGTTGCCGATCTTGACCACGTCCGCATTGGCGACACGCAAATCGACGTCGGCAATTCTCGTCGTCTTGTCGTGCGGCGCGACGACGCGGCAACTGAATTTCCGCTTGAGTTCGGCGACCCCGCCGACATGATCGCCATGATGATGGGTGATCAGGATGTCGGTGAGTTGCCAGCCCTCGCGCTCCAGCGCCTTGAGGATGGGACCTGCCTCCGGCGCGTCGATCGACGCCGTCGCCTTGGTTTCCTCATCGTGGATCAGATAACCGAAATTGTCGCTTAAACAGGTGAAAGTACGAATTTCGGCGGCCATGACATCTCCATCGCGCTCAGCCCCGCCAGACAAATATGGCGTTAACGTCGCGCAGGCAATGCAATATTCCGCGCGCGGCGGCGGCCTTGCGCATGTTACATTGCCGCCATGACCATCGACGTCGTCGACCTCCGCGAGTTCTATTCCCGCCGCCTCGGGATCGTGGCGCGACAAATGATCAACCGTGGCATCAGGCAGCGCTGGCCGGGCGCGGCGGGTCAACGCGTACTCGGCATCGGCTATCCCACGCCCTATCTCGGACTGTTCCGCGAGGACGCGGAGCGCTGCCTCGCGTTCATGCCGGCGGCCCAGGGGGTCCTGAAATGGCCGACGGGGCGGCCGGCGCTGGCCTCGCTGGTCGATGAATTCTCGCTGCCGCTTCCTGACGCCGCGGTCGACCGCATTCTCCTGGTCCACGCGCTCGAGATGTCGGACGACCCGGCTGCGCTGCTGCGCGAAGTCTGGCGCGTGCTGGCGCCGTCCGGCCGCGTCATTGCGGTGATCCCGAATCGGCGTGGGGTGTGGACGCGCACCGACAGCACGCCGTTCGGCCACGGCCGGCCCTATTCGCGCTCACAGATCACCGAGCTGCTGCGCCAGACCTGGTTCACGCCGACCGCCTGGGGCGAGGCGCTGTTCATGCCGCCTTATGCCGGCGGCTGGGTCTTGAAATCGGCGCAGATGTGGGAGCGCGCCGGCGCGGCGCTGTCACTGCCCTTTGCCGGCGTGCACATCGTCGAAGCCACCAAGCAGGTCTACCGCGCGATTCCCGCCAAGCGCGAGCGGACACGGCTGATTCCCTCGTTGGCGAAGCCCGTCTTGGTGCCGTCCTCGACGACGGTAACCCGGAGCTGAAAGCAAATCGTCCCGGCGGAGCCGGGACGATTCAGTTTACGAAAACCAACCAGCTCATTCGCCGGGCGCGAGATCGTCGTTGGATGCCGCCGGCGCGGCTTCGCGCTCGGGGCGGGGGCCATGCGGCCGACGCCGCCGCCGCGGATAACGCTCGCTGCCGCCACCGCCCTCGAAACCGCCCTGGCCGCCATTCGCGCCGACATTCACTTGCGGCTGCGCGCCGGTGATGAAGGAGGGCAGGCGATCGACGTTGCCGGCATCGGCAATGACGGGCTGCGGCTGGTTCGGCGGTTGCGGCGGCTGGTATTGCGGTTGCGGACGATGGTCGCGTTCGCGGTGCTCGCGCGGCTGCTGCTGGTCGCGGTGATATGGCTGCTGGTTCTCGCGCTGCTGATCACGCTGGCCGTCGCGGTCGCGCATGAAAGGCTGCTGCGGCGGCTGCGGCACGAAGCCCGGCTCCTGGCCGAAAGCCGAGAAATTCTCGCCATCGTCCTCGCCGTCGTCGTTACTGGCGGTCGGCTCGTCACCGCGCGGCTGCTGCTGGTTCTGGCGGAACTGCTCCTGGGCGGCGGCGATCAGGCGGAAATAATGCTCGGCATGCTGGTAGTAGTTCTCGGCTGCAACCGGGTCGCCGGAGGAGCGCGCATCGCGCGCGAGCTGAAGATACTTTTCAGCAATGTGCGAAGCCGTGCCGCGGATCTTGATGTCGGGCCCGTTGGACTCGTAGACCCGGGTCATCGGGTTCTGGCCGCGCCGGTTGTTGTTGTTATTGTTGTTGCGGTTGCGCATCCGCTGCTTGTTCTGACCGTTTCTCATGTCCTGCCTTTAATTCCAGCCCTAAAGGTTGCACGCGTTACTGATTGCTAGGAGTGGCCTGGTGACAGCGGTTCACGACTCTCGCACGCACCGCGCGCAAGAGGGTCCTGAACCCTGCCGATGTTCGTCGACCGTCGCGTTCAACAAAGACGCGTTCCCCACCCGCCAGCATTCATTGCCAGCGAACCCATTCATATCGCCTGCCGAAACAAGCCCAGCTTTCTTGCGTAAGTCTTCAAGCGCAAATTCAGGCTTTCGTTCACGTTGCGGTCGGAGTGCAGCGCAGCTCCACTGGCCATCGCGCTCAACAGGACCTGCGGCTTGGAACCTATATCAGTAAGCTCTCGCCCGAGAGCCCGGCTTTCGCCCGTAGGTCTACGGGGCCGGCACCGATGTGTTGACCGGAACGTAGTCGTTCCCACGGGATATTCCAAGAGGTTTTTACAGGCCATTCCGGCTTTTATGGGGGCATTTTTCGGGCCGAAACGGCCCGCGGAATACCCGCCAGATCGGCCTTGGGTGGCCTGTCCACCACTAACGCCGCAGCCAGCATCAAGGTTTCAATATTTCCGGCCTGGCCCTGTCCGGCCTCCACGATCAGCGCGCCGCGGGGGGCGAGACGTTCGCTCGCCTGCGGGATCAGGGCGCGATAGGCGTCGTATCCGTCATTGCCGCCGTCGAGCGCCAGATGCGGATCGTGTTCGCGCACCTCGATGCTCAATTTAGGGATTTCGGCGGATGGAATATAGGGCGGATTCGACACGATGAGATCGAAGGGACCCGAGAGCGCGGCGGCATAGGAGCAGGCAATGAAGGCGGCGCGGTCGGCAAGGCCGAGCGCTGTGGCATTGTCCCTGGCGGTTGTGAGCGCGGTCAGGCTGAGATCGGTGGCGACGCCGAAAGCGTCAGGGATCTCATGCAGCAGCGCCAGCAGGATCGCGCCGGATCCGGTGCCGATGTCGGCGATGCGAGGTGGATAAGCTGCCTTCTGCTCGCGAAGGATTTCGAGTGCAAGCTCGACCACGGTCTCGGTATCGGGACGCGGGACCAGGGTTGCTTCGGACAGACGAAATGGCAGTCCCCAGAATTCGCGTGTCCCGAGGATGCGCGCCACCGGCTCGCCGGCGATGCGACGCTGTGCGTGCTGCGCGAGCCGCGACGCCTCGGCATCCGTGAGCGAGCGGGTGGCCTGCGCGATCAGGCCGGTGAGGTCGAGGCCGAGCACCGCACCGAGCAGGATGCGGGCATCGAGATCGGCTTCGTCGCGCTGCGCCGACCTCAATTGTGTGGCCAGCGTGCGCCGTGCACTCTCGATCGATTGTCCGGTGAAGGGATTGCTCACGCGTCAGGCCGCCGCGCCTTGCGCGGCGAGCTGCGCGGCCTGGTGCTCGGTGGTCAGAGCGTCGATCAGCTCGCCGAGTGCTTCCCCCGCGATCACCTGTGGCAGCTTGTAGAGCGTCAGATTGATGCGATGGTCGGTCACGCGCCCCTGTGGAAAGTTATAGGTGCGGATGCGCTCGCTGCGGTCACCGGAGCCGACCTTCTCCTTGCGCTCGGCCGACCGCGCGGCGTCGACGCGCTGGCGCTCGGCGTCGTAGATGCGCGAGCGCAGGATGTTCATGGCGGAGGCGCGGTTCTTGTGCTGGGAGCGGCTGTCCTGCATCATCACCACGATGCCGGTCGGGATGTGGGTGATGCGGATCGCCGATTCGGTCTTGTTGACGTGCTGGCCGCCGGCGCCCTGCGCACGCATGGTCTCGATGCGCAGATCGTCGTTCTTGATGTCGACGTCGACATCCTCGACCTCCGGTAGCACCGCGACCGTCGCCGCCGAGGTGTGAATACGCCCTTGCGTCTCGGTATCGGGCACGCGCTGCACGCGGTGCACGCCGGATTCGAATTTCAGCTTGGAGAACGCGCCGCGGCCCTGCACCTCCGCGATGATCTCCTTGTAGCCGCCAACGGTGCCTTCGCTGGCCGAGATCACCTCGACCTTCCAGCCCTGCAGGCTGGCGAAGCGCTCGTACATCCGGAACAGATCGCCGGCGAACAGCGAAGCCTCGTCGCCGCCGGTGCCGGCGCGGATTTCCAGCACGACGTTGCGGTCGTCCATGGCGTCTTTGGGCAGTAGCGCGACGCGGATCTTCTGGACCAGGTCCTCGATCCTGGCCGTCAGCTCGTCGCGTTCGGCTTCCGCCATGCTGCGCATCTCGGCGTCTGTCGCGGGATCGGCGATCAGGGCCTCGGTGTCGGCGAGCTCCTTGACTGCGGAACGATAGGTCTTCACCGCCTCGATCAGCGGCGTGATCTCGGCGAGCTCGCGGGTGATCTGCACATAACGGTCGGAGGCGAGCTGGCCGAGCGATTCGGCCTCGAGCGAGGCGTGATGCGCGAGCAGGACGTCGAGTTTGGCTTCGGGGAGTGGCGACATCGGTTCAGTCTCAAATGGGCGGGCGGAGGCGAGGTGAGCGGAAGCGGCGCCAGGCCCGCTACAACGCCAGGCCTTCGGCCTCGGCAAATTCCGTCAGCTTCTGCCGGATCGAGACGCTGCCCGCGGGCGCGTCCAGCAACGGGCCGAGCATGGCTTCGGCCTTCCTGGCGTCGAGGTCGAGCACCATGGCCTTGACCGGGCCGAGGGCGGTCGCCGACAGCGAGAGCGAGCGATAACCCAGTGCGATCAGCGCCAGCGCGCCGACCGGCTTCGAGGCCATTTCGCCGCAGAGCGAAAGCGACTTCTTGGCCGCATGGGACTTGCGTGCGATGTCGCGCAGCGCGCGCAAGATCGGCGCCGACATGGTGTCGAAGCGCTCGGACACTTTTGGGTTGCCACGATCGACAGCGAACAGAAACTGGAACAGATCGTTCGAGCCGACCGAGATGAAGTCGACCTTCCTCAGGAGCTCGTCGAGCTGGTAGAGCAGGGCGGGCACCTCGACCATGGTGCCGATGTCGATCCGCTCCGGCAGCGTGTGGCCGTGCTGGCGTAAATATGTGAGTTCGCGCTCGACCAGCGCCTTGGCCGCATCGAATTCGGCGACTTCCGAGATCATCGGGAACATGATGCGCAGTGCGCGGCCGCCGCCGGCGCGCAACAGCGCGCGGATTTGGCCGCGCAACAGGCCGGGCCGATCGAGCCCGAGCCGGATCGCGCGCCAGCCGAGCGCGGGATTCTCCTCGACCACCGCTTCCATGTAGGGCAGCGCCTTGTCGCCGCCGATGTCGAGGGTGCGGAAGGTGACGGGCTTGCTGCCGGCCGCATCCAGCACGGTGCGATAGAGCGCGAGCTGGTCACTGGTGCGCGGCAGGCTCTGGCCGACCATGAATTGCAATTCGGTGCGGAACAGGCCGATGCCGGCGCTGCCGGTGTCCTCGATATGGGGCAGGTCGATGGCGAGACCTGCGTTGATCATGAGCTCGACCTTCTGGCCATCCTTGGTCACGCAAGGCCGGTCGCGCAGTGCGAGGTACTGCGCCTGGCGGCGGGCGCGGAAGCGCACGCGCTCGGCGAAGGCGGCCTCGATTTCCTGCGAGGGGCGCACATAGATCGAGCCCGACGTGCCGTCGACGATGATGGCGTCGCCGGGATCGGCGATACCCGGCGCGTTCGGGACTTCACCGACCGCAGGAATTCCGAGCGCGCGCGCCACGATCGAGACGTGGGAATTGGCGGTGCCTTCCTCCAGCACGATGCCGCGCAGGCGCTTGCGGTCGTAGTCGAGCAGCGCCGCCGGGCCCATCGCACGCGCGATGACGATGGCGTTGTCGGGCAATTGCTCGCGGGAGGGCGCGTGGTCCTGGCCGACCAGCTGCCGCATCAGCCGGTAGCCGAGATCTTCCAGGTCGTGCAGGCGGTCGCGCAAATATGGATCGGTCGAGCGCAGCATGCGCGCGCGGGTGTCGGACTGGACGCGCTCGACGGCGGCCTCCGCGGTGAGGCCGGTGGCGACCGCCTCATGCAGCTTGTGCGACCAGCCCTGGTCGTTGGCGAACATGCGATAGGCTTCCAGCACCTCGCGGTGCTCGCCGCCCTCCGCGACGTCGCCGCGCTCAAGCATGCGGTCGAGATCGGCGCGCAGCTTGGCGAGCGCGGTGTCGAGCCGCTTGATTTCTTTCGGCAGGTCCTCGGCGATGTAGTCCTTGATGACCACGCGCGGCTCGTGCAGCACGACATGGCCGAGCGCGATGCCTTCCGACAGGATGGCGCCGACCTTCTGCGCGGAATGGCGCGCGGCAGGCTCTTGGCCCGGCTGGGCCAGCGCGGATAGTTCGCCGGAGGCAATCAGCTCCGCCAGCACCATGGCGGTGGTCTGGAGCGCCTCGAGCTCCTCCTCGACATAGTTGCGCTTGGCGCGGTTCTGCACCACCAGCACGCCGAGCGTGTTGCCGGCCCGCAGGATCGGGACGCCGAGGAAGGAGTGGTAGATTTCTTCGCCGGTCTCGGGGCGGAACGAAAAGGCCGGGTGGCTCTGCGCATCGCTTAGATTGAGCGGCGTCGCTTCGCTGGCGACGAGGCCGACCAGGCCCTCATGGGCGCTGAGCACCGTGTGATGCACCGCCTCGCGATTGAGACCTTCGGTGGCGTAGAGCTCGAGCGTGTTGTCGACGCGCAGCACATAGACCGAGCAGACCTCGGCCACCATATTGGCGGCGATCAGCACCACGATCTTGTCCAGCCGCTCCTGGGCCGAAACCTGCTCCGCCATGGTTTCGCGGAGCCGTCTCAATAAGACGCGGGGACCTCCCGACGCGCTCCGCATGAACCGTCAATCTCCTCCGTCTGCCGAGCCCGAAAGGGTCGTCGGCGGCTGGCCCAGAAATGCAGAAAAGCAACAAAGCCTGCTCGTCCGGCGCCGGCCCAAGCTCAATCTAGTGAGCCTTGACGCTTTTGCCGAATCGACACCGCTTCAACTGGGGCACAGTTTTCGGCAGCCAACCCTGTTCGCCGTATAGCGAATTGGGGCTTCTTTTGCCAAGCAAAACGCCTGCCAAACGCGAATGTGTGGACGCCTTCGCGTTTGCTGCGACCGCTAAGAGAAAATTCGTCTAAGTCTGATCGAGGCCGTAGAGCGTGTGCAGGGTGCGCACTGCAAGCTCGGTATAGGCCGCATCGATCAAAACCGAGAATTTGATCTCGGAGGTTGTAATGGCCCGGATATTGATATTCCGTCTGGCGAGGGCCGAGAACGCCTGGGCAGCAACGCCGGCATGGCTGCGCATACCGCTGCCGATCACCGAGATCTTGGCGACGTCGGTGGCGGTGTCGAGCCGGGCATAGCCGATCTTGGCCTTGGCGGCGGTAATTGTGTCCTTGGCGCGGGTGTAGTCGGCGGCCGGCACCGTGAAGGTGAGGTCGGTGGTCTTGCCGTCTTCAGAAACGTTCTGAACGATCATGTCGACGTTGATGTTGGCGTCCGCCAGCGGGCCGAAGATCGAGGCCGCGACGCCCGGCTTGTCCTCGATCTGGCGCACCGAGATCTGGGCCTCGTCCTTGGAGAAGGCGATACCGGTGACGACGTGGCTTTCCATGATCTCCTCCTCGCCGCAGATCAGCGTGCCGGGCGGCTGGTTGGCATGCGGGTCGATGTCCTCGGGCTTGTCGAAGCTTGAGCGGACGAAAATCGGCATGTTGTGGACCATGCCGAGTTCCACCGAGCGGACCTGGAGCACTTTGGCGCCCTGGGAGGCCAGTTCCAGCATGTCTTCGAATGCGATCTTGTCGAGCCTCTTGGCCTTCGGCACGATTCGTGGATCGGTCGTGTAGACGCCGTCGACATCGGTGTAGATATCGCAACGGTCCGCCTTGACGGCGGCGGCGACCGCCACGGCCGAGGTGTCGGAGCCGCCACGGCCGAGCGTGGTGATGCGACCAGTCTCGGGGTTGATGCCCTGGAAGCCGGCGATCACCGCGACCTCCTTGCGCTCCCTAAAGCGCTTGATGATCTCGCTGCCGTCGATGTCCTCGATTCGGGCCGAGGCATGGGCGTCGCTGGTCTTGATCGGTATCTGCCAGCCCTGCCAGGAGCGGGCCTGGATGCCCATGCCCTGCAGCACGATGGCAAGCAGGCCGGACGTCACCTGTTCGCCGGAGGCCACGACGGCGTCGTACTCGCGCGCATCGTGCATGGGCGAGGCCTCGGTGCACCAGGCCACCAGCTCGTTGGTCTTGCCGGACATCGCCGAGACGACAACGGCTACTTCATGGCCGGCGTCGACCTCGCGCTTCACATGGCGCGCGACGTTGCGGATACGTTCGATGTTGGCGACGGATGTGCCGCCGAATTTCATCACGAGGCGGCTCATGACGGCGCGTGCATTCCCTCATAAGGATCAGTATGGTGACCGCACCGGACGGGTGCCTCGCGGATACCGACCGCGCGTATACAGAGCGGCGGGGCCGGGGGCAAGCGGGTTCCTGCGGGGGCAGGTGCGGGGCTATTGGGTTAACACAGATCATGGCGCGTTATATCGACGAGATCCTGCAACCGGGCGAGCGGGTGCTGTATTCGACCAATGCGCATTGGATCTTCTATTTTCCGGCCATCGTGGCCTGGATCGTGGCGCTGGTGCTGCTGATCCTGTCGCGGCAGGTCACGGTTGACGGGCTCGTCTTGCTTTGCCTGGGAGGCGCGGGTCTCGTGGCCCTGGCGGCCTTGTACTGGACCATCAAGGGCTGGTTCCATCGCTTCACCACCGAGACCGACGTCACCAATCTCCGGGTCGTGCACAAGACCGGGTTCATCAAGCGCCGTACCTTCGAGATGGCGCTGGACAAGGTCGAGAGCGTCGACGTCGACCAGACCATTCTTGGACGGATTCTCAACTATGGCGACGTGACGATTCGCGGCGTCGGCGAGGGAATCGAGACGATCAAGACCATCGCCTCGCCGCTCGCCTTCCGTAGTTCGATCACCACGCGGTAGGACCGCGCGTAATCATGAGCATGCAGCAAAATACTTCCGCAACTACCGCGCCGGGTTCGACCGTCGACGCCGCCGAGATCGCGAAATTCTCAAAACTCTCGGCGGAGTGGTGGGACCCCAAGGGCAAGATGGCGCCGCTGCACCGGATCAACCCGCTGCGGCTCGGCTACATCCGCGATGCCGCTTGCCGCAAGTTCGAGCGCAATGTGCGCAGTCTCAATTGCCTCGGCGGCCTGCGCGTGCTCGACATCGGCTGCGGCGCTGGCCTGCTCTGCGAGCCGCTGTCGCGCCTGGGGGCGCAGGTCATCGGCATCGACCCTTCGGCGAGCAACATCGCCGCCGCGAAGCTGCATGCCGACAAAAGCCATCTCGCGATCGACTACCGCTGCACCACGGTGGAAGAGATTGATCCGCGCGAGCGCTTCGACATCGTGCTGGCGATGGAGGTGGTCGAGCACGTCACCGACGTCGGCGTTTTCCTGAAGCGCTGCGCATCGATGCTGAAGCCGAACGGCCTGATGGTGGTCTCGACGCTGAACCGGAACTGGAAGAGTTTTGCGCTCGCGATCGTCGGCGCCGAATACGTCCTGCGCTGGCTGCCCCGCGGTACCCACGAGTGGAGCAAGTTCGTCACCCCCGACGAACTCGCAAAATACCTGCTCGACAACCGCCTCGTCATCACCGAGCAGACCGGCGTGGTCTACAGCCCCTTTGCCGACAAATGGACCCTCTCCTCCGACATGGACGTGAACTACATGGTCGTGGCGGAAGGGATGGTGTAAGGCCGCTGCATCCCAACCATTTGGTGTCGTCCTGGCGTGGGCCGCCAAGGAGCCATTATCCCAGGGAGAAGTTGTGGCGCGAGGTGGCAACTCCGAGTCTTCGGAAAGCCACTCCCTGGGTCATGGGTCTCGGATCTGCGCTACGCTTGTCGAGGATGACCGTGAGGGTATGGCGAGAGCATCGCTCCTATGACGCAGGCATGATTGACCTGTTGTCGCGCCGCCGGCAGTTTGCACGAGCCGTCATATAGCCCGCCAACCCATCCCATGTTCACCATCGCCAGCCTCTGGATTCCCTTCACCGTCATTGCCGCGCTCGGGCAGGTCGCACGCAATGCGATGCAGCGGTCGCTGACGAAGCCGCTGGGGACCTGGGGCGCGACCAACATCCGCTTCCTGTTCGGCTTCCCATTCTCGCTGCTGTTTCTCGCGGTGGTGCTCGTCGTCTCCGGCGATCATCTCAGCATGCCGCCGGTCGCGTTCTGGCCGTGGCTCCTGCTCGGCGCACTCAGCCAGATCGTCGCCACCGGGTTGATGCTGCTCGCCATGAATGACCGCTCCTTCGTGGTGACGACGGCCTACCTCAAGACCGAAGCAATCCAGACCGCGATCTTCGGCTTCGTCTTCCTCGGCGATCACCTGACTTGGCTGAAGGTGCTCGCGATCGTGATCGCGACCGCCGGGGTCGTCATCACCGCGCTCCGGCCAGGCGGCGAGAAGAGTTTTGCCGAATTGAAGCCGACCATCACCGGCCTCGTCGCCGCGGCAGCCTTCGCACTCTCCGCGGTCGGCTTTCGCGGCGCGATCATCACGGTGCCGAACGTGTCGTTCGTGACGGCGTCGTCCTTCACGCTAGTGCTCGGCCTGTTCGTGCAGACGCTGGTGCTGACGACCTATCTGCTCTGGCGCGCGCCGAACGTATTGCGGGGCATCCTGGGACTATGGCGGCCGTCGATGCTTGCAGGCTTCACGGGCGCCTTCGCATCACAATTCTGGTTCCTTGCGTTCGCGCTGACCGCGGCCGCCAATGTCCGCACGCTCGCTTTGATCGAGGTGCTGTTCGCGCAAGGCGTGGCGTATTACTCGTTCAAGCAGCCGATCGCGCCGCGCGAGCTTGCAGGCATAGCGTTGATCGTGATCGGGGTCGCTGTTCTGGTAGGGACTTAATTCCGGTCTTCCGGCAGCACCGGTAACGGCGACACCTCGATGCCTTCGTCGATCAGCGACTTGGCTTCGTCGGGCGAGGCCTCGCCATAGATCGGACGGTGCTCCTTGTCGCCATAGTGCATGGCGCGGGCTTCGTTGGCAAAGCGCTCGCCGACATTGTCGGCGTTCTTGACGATGTGGTCGCGCAATTCCTTCAGCTTGGCGCGCAGCTCGCGCTCCTGCGCCATCAGCAGCGAGGTCGGTCCTGACGGCGCTGCCTCGGGTGCAGGCGTAGTGGACGCCGTGGGCTCCGGCGGCGGCGTAGCGCGCCCGCGGCCCTTCTTGCCGACGATGCGCGGGGCCATGATCGCCTTGTCGACCCTGGCCGAGCCGCAGATTGGACAGGTGACGAGCTTGCGCTTCACCTGGGAATCATAGGCCGACGAGCTCTGAAACCAGCTTTCGAAGGCATGGTTCCGGTCGCAGTGCAGTGCGTAGCGGATCATACCGATCCCCGCACGAGATGCAGATAGTCCGGCCCGGCCTTGGCATCGGAGACGCCGAAGCGGCGGCCGTGCTGCAGCGAGGGGATCGCCCGGCGCGCCGTCTCGACCTTGGCCGGGTCGATCTTGGCCATGATGACGCCGGGCTCGACGCCACCCTCGGCGAGGATCTCGCCCCAGGGGTCGATGATAAGGGAGTGGCCGTAGGTCTCGCGCTTGTTCTCGTGTAGGCCGGCTTGCGCCGCGGCGAAGATGAAGCAGCCGGTCTCGATCGCGCGCGAACGCAGCAGCACGTGCCAGTGCGCTTCCCCGGTCTTGCGGGTGAAGGCCGAGGGCACAGTGATGAAGGATGCGCCGCTCTCGGCCAGCGCGCGGTAGAGCGCAGGGAAACGGACATCGTAGCAGATCGTCAGACCGACACGGCCCCAGGGGAGGTCGGAAATTACCGCCGTCTCGCCCGGCTGGTAATTGGCGGATTCGCGATAGCTCTCGCCGTCCGGCAGCTCGATGTCGAACATGTGGATCTTGTCGTAACTCGCGAGCACGTTGCCCTCGGGCCCGATCAGAAAGGAGCGGTTGACCGCTTTCTCCGGCGAGAAACGCAGCGCCAGCGAGCCGACATGGATGTGGATCCCGAGTTCCGCTGCGAGCGCCCGATACGCCTTCAGAGAGGTGTCGTCCTCTTCGCTCTGAAGATGCTCGAACAATGCCTTACGGTTCAGCTGCATCATGTTGCTGACTTCGGGCGTCTGCACGTAGTCGGCGCCGTTTGCCGCAGCCTGCCGGATCAGCTTGGTAGCCTGCGCGAGGCTCGGTTCGGGCAAGAGCCCGGTGCGCATCTGCACCATTGCGGCGGTGAAGGTCCGATCCTCGCTCATGAGACGGCCTTGACGCTGTCGAGCATGCGGTCGAGCTTGCCTTCACGGTCGAGCGCGTAGAGCTCGTCGCAACCGCCGACATGGGTTCCACCGATCCATATCTGCGGGAACGTCGAGCCCTCGCCGGCGCGGTCGTACATGTCCTGGCGCCAGGACGGGTTCTTGGCGACATCGAATTCCGTGAAGATCGCCTTTTTGCGGGTCAACAGCGACCTTGCCGCGGAACAATAGCCGCAGCCCGGCCGGGTGTAGATCTCGACAGCAGCAGTCATGGCGTCCAGCGCTTTCATGTCATGAATTCATTGAATTATATGGGACGAGGGCCGCTTTCGACAACCCGGGCAAAGACCAGCACGTCGACCTGGGCGGCCTTGGCGCGCAGCAGGGCCCGCGCGCAGGCATCCAGCGTGGCACCCGATGTCAGGACATCATCGACCAGGACGATGCGACGGCCCTGAATCTCGGCTTGGCGGTCGGGGGATACCTGGAACGCGCCCTGCACATTGGTGGCGCGCTGGGCCCGCGATAGCCCGATCTGCTGCTCGGTGGCGCGCACCCGCCGCAACACTTCGCCCCGGACCTCGACGCCGCTCTGCCGCGCGATGATGCGCGCCAGCGCGCCGGACTGGTTGTAGCGGCGCCGCCAGGCCCGCCGCCAATGCAGGGGGACGGGAATCAGCATGTCGGTGCCAGAGAGCAGCTCTGCGCCCGCGCGCGTCATCCAGCGGCCCATGGCGGGCGCCAAATCAGTGCGGTCCTGGTATTTCAGCGCATGGACCAGCGTGCGCGCAACATCGTCATAGCGCACCGCCGCGCGTGCCCGCGTGTAAGCCGGCGGGTTCGCGATGGCCTCCATCGACAGCATGTTGGGACCGGGGTCATACACAAAGGGAATGCCGAGCCGCGGGCAATAGGGCCGTTCAATGAACGACAGTCGCGCCCAGCAGGAAGCGCAAACGCCCTCGCCGTCGACAGGCTCGCGGCAGGACACGCACTGCGTCGGCAGTGCGATGTCGAGGGCGAGCCGTGCCGCGCGCGACAGCACCTGACGGCCAGCCGTCCACGCGGCACGCAATGGTGCGGCGATGGATCGGGAGGGAGCGGTTTCGGCTTCCATCAGGGAAGGCTAGCGTTCCAGGATCATCTGCTCAAGCCACCCTCTCGGCCGCGGACGCAGCGCTCTTGCGGCGCGCTGCCGAGCCGGGGCCCAGAAAAGCCGCATGCGCAGAAGCGTGGGTCCCAGCTCTGCGCAGCGTCACTTCGTGCCGCACCGTGTTCGGGACACGAGACCGATTGCAATAGCCAGCATGATCGGCGTAACCAGCGGCATGGCCCAAATTCCGCAAACCCCGCCCGCTTTGTTCGACCGCGCCTTGCTGCATGCACGGCAGCAACGCGCACTTGCGCAAGGCCCGGTCACCTTCCTGCTCGACCGCGTGGCCGAGGATATGTCCGACCGGTTGGCTGCGGTGACGCGGGAATTTCATGCGGCGGTGGATCTGTGGACGCCCGGCGAGGGTCTCGCGGCGTTGCGGACGTGCCTGCCTTCGATCGAGCGGATTGCGTCGGGTGCGGCCGGCGAGGAAAAGCTGCCCTTCGAGCCGGAGAGCCGCGACCTCATCGTCTCGGCGCTGGCGCTGCAATTCGTCAACGACCTGCCGGGTGTGCTCGCGCAAATTCGTCGCGCCCTGAGGCCGGACGGGTTGCTGCTCGCCGCCATGATCGGCGGCGACAGCTTGACCGAGCTGCGTCAGGCGTTTGCGGCCGCCGAAGCCGAATGCGAAGGCGGCGTGTCGCCGCGCGTCGCGCCGTTCGCGGACTTGCGCGACATCGGCGCGCTGTTGCAGCGCGCTGACTTCGCGCTGCCGGTCACCGACGTCGACCGCGTCGTGGTACGCTATGGCAATGCGTTCGCTTTGATGCAGGATCTTCGCCGCATGGGTGCGGCCAATGTGCTGATCGAGCGTCGCCGCGTGCCGAGCCGTCGCACGACGCTGTTGCGGACGGCGGAGATCTATGCCGAACGCTTCGCCGATGCCGACGGCCGCGTCCGTGCGACGTTCGATATCATCTGGCTCTCCGGCTGGGCCCCGCATGCGAGCCAGCAGCAGCCGCTCAAGCCCGGCTCGGCCAAGGCGAGCCTCGCCGAGGCGGTGAAGAAGGCGAGAGAAATATAGGCTGTCTCTCCCCGTCATGGCCGTGCTTGACCTGGTCATCCACATCATTCAGCTCGGCACGAAGATCGTGGATGCCGGAGACAGCCAGCCGTGAGGCTGAGAGCGTGATGGCTCCCTGAGGTCACATCAGCAAATCGATCAAATGCGGGATCAACGGGATGTCGGCGGGCGGCATCGGGTAATCGCGCAGTTTGTTGGCGCGGACCCAGGCCAGAGCCTGGCCTTCGCGCGCCGTAACCTGCCCCTCCCAGCGCCGGCAGATGTAGAGCGGCATCAACAGGTGAAAGGTCTCGTAGCCGTAGCTCGCAAAGGTGAGCGGGGCTAGGCACGGCTCGGCGACCGTGATGCCGAGCTCCTCGTGGAGCTCGCGGATCAGGCTCTGCTCGGGCCGCTCGCCGGGCTCGAGCTTGCCGCCCGGGAATTCCCAAAGGCCGGCCAGCGCCTTACCCTCGGGGCGTTGCGCGATCAGGACGCGCTTGTCGGCGTCGACCAGCGCGCAGGCCACCACCAATGTGAGTTTGAGATCGGCCATGCCCATCGTTTGCTGAAGGATCGCTCGCAACGGTTCGTTAACCCGGCTTGGGGCCGCGTTCTACGGCCTTCATAAGTCATATTTAATCGACGGTTCCTAGAGTGGAAACGCTGAAACCATTCCGGGTCTCGCTCCATGCGCGCTGCCATTGGCATCATCATCCGCCGATTCGTCCACGACCGGCGCGGCAATATCGCGCTGATCTTCGCACTCTGCTGCGTGCCGCTGATCACCGTGGTCGGCTGTGCGGTCGACTACTCTCGTGCGACGCAGATCCGCTCCAAGCTTCAGGGCGCGGCCGATGCGGCCAGCGTCGGCTCGGTGGCCAAGTCCTCGCCGGCCTTTGCCGCCGCGGGCACGATGACCTCGGACGGCCCGATTTCCGTCGGCGTTACCGATGCCCAGAACATTTTTGATGCCAACCGCGCCAACCTGACCGGCTACACGCTCAAGAACATCACGCCGACGGTGGTCAAGAGCGGCTCGACCGTCAAGTCCACGGTCTCATTCAGCGCCGAGCTGAACACCATGTTTCTCGGCGTAATCGGCAAGACCGCGCTGACCGTGAGCGGCACGTCGACCGCGACGGCCAGCATGCCGCTCTATATCGACTTCTACCTGCTACTCGACAACTCGCCTTCGATGGGCGTCGGCGCGACGCCCGGCGACGTGCAGACGATGGTCAACAACACGTCGGACAAGTGCGCGTTCGCCTGCCATGATCTCAAGGACAAGAACAATTATTACGACCTTGCCAGGAAGCTCGGCGTGACCACCCGGATCGACGTGCTTCGGAGTGCCACGCAGTCGCTAATGGACACGGCGAGCGCAACCGAAACCTATTCAAACCAGTTCAGAATGGCGATCTATGATTTCGGCGGCTCCGCAAGCACGCTCGGTCTGCGCAATCTGTTCTCGCTGTCGGCGTCGCTCTCCAGCGCCAAGTCGGCGACCGGCAAGATCGACTTGATGTCGGTGAACGGCCAGAACGAGAACGGCGATCAGGACACGGCATTCACCGCGATATTTCCTGCGATTGACAAGGAGATCAGTTCACCCGGCCCCGGCACGTCATCCAGCCCGCTCAAATATCTGTTCTTCGTATCTGATGGGGTTGCTGACGAGAGCAACACCGCATGCCTGAAGCCGCTCTCAGGCAGCACACGATGCCAGTCGCCGCTCAACCCATTGCTGTGCAAGGCCATGAGGGATCGCGGGGTCAAGGTTGCGGTCTTGTACACGACGTATCTCGCGCTGCCCACCAACAGCTGGTACATGAAATGGATCAATCCGTTTAATGCTGGGCCCTATGGTCCGTCGCCGAACAGCGAGATCGCGCAGAACATGCAGAGCTGCGCCTCGCCGGGCCTGTATTTCGAGGTCAGCCCGACGCAGGGCATCTCCGAAGCGATGAATGCGCTGTTCAAGAAGGCGGTCGCCGACGCGCGGATCTCCGGGTGAGATGAAGCAGAGCTCCATTGCCGTCATCCTGAGACGGTCGCTTCTTCAGCGGCCCTCGCGGCAGAACGGCGGCCCAGTTCTCCCCGTGCGGCGGTAGCGCGGCCGTTCGTCCTTGGAGGGAAGGCGTGCATCGCTGCGCGCTGCGCGCTTCGCACCTCAATGATGGAGCCTTCAGGACCTGTAGTCGCCGTTGATCGCGACATATTCCTTGGTGAGGTCGCAGGTCATGACGCGGTCGCGGCCCTTGCCAAGGCCGAGCGAGACTTTGATCGCGATCTCCGGTGCCTTCATCGCTTCCGAGACCTGCGCTTCGTCATAGGACGGATCGCGCGCGCCGCTCTTGGCGACGCGAATGCCGTTGAAGGAGATCGAGAGCTTGTCGCGATCGGCCGGCTCGCCGGCCTTGCCGACCGCCATCACCACGCGGCCCCAATTGGCGTCCTCGCCGGCGATCGCGGTCTTGACCAGGGGTGAGTTGGCAATCGACATCGCGATCTTGCGCGCCGAGGCCTTGGTCTTGGCGCCCTCGACGGTGATCTCGACCAGCTTGCGTGCGCCTTCGCCGTCGCGGGCCACCTGCTCGGACAGATTGGCGAGCACCTGGTTGAATGCCTTGACGAAGGCCTTCAGCCTGGGATCGCCGGCCCGGCTGATCTTCGGCGCACCATGTTTCGCCGCGGTGCCGGTCGCGAAGGCGAGCAGCGTGTCCGAGGTCGAGGTGTCGCCGTCGATCGTCACTGCATTGAAGGTGTCCTCGACGCCCCTCTTGAGCATGGCTTGCAGCGCGGCGGGCGCGATCGGCGCGTCCGTGAAGATGAAGGACAGCATGGTCGCCATGTCGGGAGCGATCATGCCGGCGCCCTTAGCCATGCCGTTGATGGTGACCTTGGCCTTGCCGAGCTTGACGGTCGCGGTCGCGACCTTCGGGAAGGTGTCGGTGGTCATGATCGCCTTGGCCGCGGCGAGATAATCGCCGGGCTCCGCGGTCTCGGCGAGGCGGCCGAGCACGCCGTCGAACTTGGTCGCGTCCAGCGGCTCGCCGATCACGCCGGTCGAGGCGAGAAAAATCTCGCTCTCGCTGCATCCAACGGCCTTGGCCGCGATCTTCGCGGTCAGCGCGGTGGAGGCGCGGCCGGTCTTGCCGGTGAAGGCATTGGCGTTGCCGGAGTTGACGACCAGAGCGCGAGCCTTACCGCCCTTCAATTTGGCGCGGCACCATTCGACCGGCGCGGAGGGGCATTTCGACCTGGTGAAGACTCCGGCCACGGCCGTGCCCTGATCCATCACCGCCAGCAGCACGTCGGTGCGGTTCTTGTAACGGATGCCGGCCTCGGCGGTCGCAAGACGGACGCCCGCGATCACGGGCATGTCGGGAACGGTTTTTGGGGCGAGCGGGGAGACGGTTGAAGACATCGCGGGGGCGCCTTGGTGGATCTGACATGCAGATGGCCGGGCGATGCCCGGCCATTGCGATGCTTAGATACTCTTGGCGTCAGCGAAGTGACAGCAAATTCTTACTTCTTCGCCGGCGGCGCCATCTTGCTGTCAGACGGCTTGGCGTCCGACTTGGCGGCGTCCGCTGCCGGCTGGTCCAGCCGCTCGACCTTGGCCTCGGCACGCAGCTTGGCGACGTAGTCGGCCTGGGCCTTGCGGGTGACGTAGTTCTCGATCTGGGTCTTCACCTGCTCGAAGTCCGGCGCCTTGCGGTTGCGCTTTTCCTCGACCTTGATGATGTGCCAGCCGAACTGCGACTTCACGGGGTCGGAGATCTTGCCCGGCTCGAGCGTGAAGGCGACGGCCGAGAATTCCGGCACCATCTGCTCCTTGGTGAAGAAGCCGAGGTCGCCGCCGTCGGCAGAGCCCGGGTCCTTGGATTTCTTCTTGGCAAGCTCGGCGAAATCAGCGCCCTTGTCGAGCTCGGCCTTCACTGCCTTGGCCTCGTCCTCGGTCTCGACCAGGATATGGCGGGCGCGCACCTCCTGCTCGCCGGTGATCTGCTTGGAGGCCTCGTCATAGACCTTCTTCATGGCGTCGGGGGTGGTCGCGGCCTTGCCCTCGCCGGCAAGCAGGCTGTCCATCAGGAGGCGGTTGCGGGCGAATGCCAGGCGCTTCTTGAACTCCTCGCTGTCGGCGACCTTCTTGTCTTCGGCAGCCTTGCTGACGATCTTCATGTCGATCAGGAAGGACAGGACGTTCTCGTCCTTGGTCGCCGGGTCCATCTGGGCCAGGCTGGGTCCGAGTTCTTCCTCGGCCATGGCGACGTCGCTCTTCTTGATTTCCGCGCCATTGACCTTCGCCAGCACCGGATCGTCGGCGGCGCGGAGCGGCCCAGCGCACGCCAGGGACAGCGCCAAAGCGAGGCAGCCGGCCAGGGCGGACGCATGGCGGAAACGCTGGCCGGTGGTTACCGGGAACGAGGTGGTCATGGAAAATCCTTATGTTGAAGCAGGGGGCTGCTCGAGCGGGGCGGACACTCGCCCAATTCAGGGGGGCTTGGCAACGCGAAAAGTCTGTCAAAATGATGAATTAGCCGCAATGCGGCCGCCGTTGACAAGGCTAGAGGCCGGCCATATCTCTGGCCGGTCGCGTCCATGGCGATAGCGTTTATTTTGCTGCGTTTTTGGCCGTTGAACCCAGACTTGCTCAATTCCCACCCATATGGCGGACCACCCCCGCAGTCCGGGCTGAAGGCGCCATCGGCGTCACGGTGAGTTGATAGGCAGGCGGGTGACAACTTCTTGGCTGCAACGCGGTTAAATCGCGAACACAGGAACTAGGCATGATCGGCGCGCTCGCCCGCAAGTTTTTCGGCTCCGCCAACGACCGGCGGGTGAAGGGATATCAGTCCCGCGTCAACGCGATCAACGCGCTGGAGCCCGAAGTCTCGAAACTCTCTGACGAAGCGCTCAAGGCCCGCACCGCCGAGTTCAAGAAGCAACTCGCCGAGGGCAAGACGCTCGACGACCTTCTGGTGCCTGCCTTCGCCACAGTGCGCGAGGCGGCCAAGCGCACGCTCGGCCAGCGCCATTTCGACGTCCAGCTGATCGGCGGCATGGTGCTGCACGAGGGCGACATCGCCGAGATGAAGACCGGCGAAGGCAAGACGCTGGTGGCGACGCTCGCGGTCTACCTCAACGCGCTCGCCGGTAAGGGCGTCCACGTCGTCACCGTCAACGATTATCTCGCCCGCCGCGACTCCGGCTGGATGGGTCAGATCTATGGCTTCCTTGGCATGACCACCGGTGTGATCGTGCACGGCCTCGACGATGCCGAACGCAAGGCGGCCTATGCCTGCGACATTACGTATGGCACCAACAACGAATATGGCTTCGACTATCTGCGCGACAACATGAAGTACCGGCTCGAGGACATGGTCCAGCGGCCGCACTTCTTCGCCATCGTCGACGAGGTCGACTCCATCCTGATCGACGAAGCGCGCACGCCGCTGATCATCTCCGGCCCGCTCGACGACCGCTCCGACTTCTACAACACCATCGATTCGTTCCTGCCCAAGCTCGACAAGACCGATTACGACGTCGACGAGAAGCAGCGCACGGTGACGCTCACCGAAGCCGGCATGGAGAAGATCGAGACCTTGCTGCGCGACGCGGGCCAGCTCAAGGGCGAGTCGCTCTACGACGTCGAGAACGTCTCCGTCGTGCACCACATCAACCAGGCGCTGCGCGCCCATACCCTGTTCACGCGCGACAAGGACTACATCGTCCGCGACAACGAGGTCGTCATCATCGACGAGTTCACCGGCCGCATGATGCCGGGCCGCCGCTATTCGGAGGGCCTGCATCAGGCGCTGGAAGCCAAGGAGCACGTCCAGGTTCAGCCTGAGAACCAGACGCTGGCCTCGATCACCTTCCAGAACTATTTCCGCATGTACGAGAAGCTCGCGGGCATGACCGGCACGGCCGCGACCGAAGCGGACGAATTGTTCGACATCTACAAGCTCGAGGTCGTGGAGATCCCGACCAACCTGCCGGTCGCGCGCCTCGACGAGGACGACGAGGTCTACCGCACCCAGCAGGAAAAATACGGCGCGATCCTCGCCGAGATCGAGCGTGCCAATTCGCGGCTCCAGCCGGTGCTCGTCGGCACCGCCTCGATCGAAAAGTCGGAAGTGCTCGCCGAATTCCTCAAGAAGAACGGCTACAAGCAGATCGATTTCGGCAAGGAGAACGCGCTCGACAAGCTCTATGCTGCGGCCCGCGCCGGCAAGCCGGCAAAGCTGTTCGCGGTGCTGAACGCGCGCTTCCACGAACAGGAAGCCTATATCGTCGCCGAAGCGGGCGTGCCCGGTGCGATCACGATCGCGACCAACATGGCCGGCCGCGGCACCGACATCAAGCTCGGCGGCTCGCTCGAGATGCGTATCCAGCAGGAGACCGCAGGCATCGAGGACGAGGCCGAGAAGGCCAAGAAGATCGAGCAGATCAAGGCCGACATCGCGCACTTCCGCGATCTCGTGCTGAAGGCCGAGGAGACCATCGAGATCGAGCCGGCGAAGGGGAGCAAGCCAGCCAAGACCGTGAAGAAGCCGGGCGGCCTTTATATCATCGGCTCGGAGCGGCACGAATCCCGCCGCATCGACAACCAGCTCCGCGGCCGTTCCGGCCGTCAGGGCGACCCCGGCCGCTCGAAATTCTTCCTGTCGCTCGAAGACGATCTGATGCGCATCTTCGGCTCGGACCGTCTCGACAGCATGCTCCAGCGTCTCGGCCTGCAAGAGGGCGAGGCCATCATCCATCCCTGGATCAACAAGGCGTTGGAGAAGGCGCAGCAGAAGGTCGAGGCGCGCAACTTCGACATCCGCAAGAACCTGCTCAAGTTCGACAACGTCCAGAATGACCAGCGCAAGGTGATCTTCGATCAGCGCGTCGAGCTGATGAAGGACGAGAGCGTTGTCGAGACCGTCACCGACATGCGCCACGCTTTCATCGACGATCTCGTCGCCAAGCACGTGCCCGAGCATGCCTATGCCGAGCAGTGGGACGTGGCGGGCCTGAAGGACGAGCTGAAGCGTGTGCTCGATCTCGACCTGCCGGTCGACGAATGGGCCAAGGAAGAGGGAATCGCCGACGAGGAGCTGCTGAACCGCATTGAGACCAAAGCCGACGAGCACATGGCGGCCAAGGTCGCGCAATGGGGGCCCGACGTGATGCGTTACGTCGAGAAGACCATTCTGTTGCAGACGCTCGACCATCTCTGGCGCGAGCACCTGATCATGCTCGACCATCTGCGCCAGGTCATCGGTCTGCGCGGTTACGGCCAGCGCGATCCCTTGCAGGAGTACAAGACTGAGGCCTTCAATCTCTTCCAGGAGATGAGCGCACATTTGCGCGAGGCCGTCACCGCGCAGCTGATGCGCGTCGAGATCGTCCCGCCGGAGCAGGAAGCCCCGCTGCTGCCGCCGATGGAGGCGCACAAGTTCGACCCGAACACCGGCGAGGACGAAATGGCCATCGCCAGCGTCTCGCTCGGAGCGCAGGCCACTGATGCCGCCCTTCGCGATCCCAAGAACCCGGCAAGCTGGGGCAAGATCGGCCGCAACGAGGACTGCCCGTGCGGCTCGGGCAAGAAGTACAAGCACTGCCACGGCAGGTACGCTTAGCCAGTGATTTCAAACGGTTACACGGACGAACCACCTGCTGTAAATTTTCGGCCGTCCAACTCTTGAAAGCATTTCGATCCTGGTGGTGCTTGCCGAACTTCAGGGGCACCGGCAGTCACCATCACTACCGTGGTCACCAAGTCTAACCGCCAACAATCGCCTGCGGCGATACTCGCTACGCTCGTGTGCCGTGGTTGAAGTTTCGGGTGTTAGGCCAACCTACCATCAAGTCAATCACACTTCAGCCGACGACGGCCAAAGCATGATCGTGCAAGCTTGCATATAGCCCCGTCACACGCCAAATGCAGACACACTTTGGTACGGGGTGGCTGAGCGGTCTTCCTTTTACGTCCTGTTCGTCAGCGCTAGCAGGCACAGCCCCATTTGGCCGAAGCTGTGCAGCTCGAGGGTCGCAGTGCAGCGTTGCCCTCATCATGCCACCGATGTTGGGGCGTCGGCAGCTTGTGACCCATCCAATCTCGTTTTTGAGGTGATGCCCTCACTGAACTCCGCTCGCTTAGTGCAAGCTCGACAGGTTTAGCACCCGAGATCTGCTGTAGGGATAGTCGCTTCTATTTAGTCCAGTGCGGTACTGCAGACGAACAAGTCTTGCCATGCAGGTCTGCATCCCTGGAGCCCATCAAGCCAGCCATTTCTCTATTGGCATTTCGGCCATCACTGCCCTGGCGCAGCTATGGTCACGGTCTCTTCCATGATCTTGGCTTGATCGCCGTCTCGGACGATGATGGCGGTGTAGTAGCCCCGCAGCGGTTGGTCCGCGAGCTTGGCTCGCCATTCGCCAGCATTGAAGACAAAATTCCCAACAGACCGGGTTACGTTCCGCTCTACCGAGTAATCGTGCAGGTCCAGATTGACGACATCCTGCAGATTCCGACGAATGGCTTCTCGGCCCACGAACATCCCGCTCGGCGTTACTCTGATGGCATCCTCAGTGAAGGCGCCCGCCATGGCATCGACGTCTTTGCGATTATAAGCCTCGGCAAAGTTCTTTTGGAGTTCGGCGTACTGGTCGCCACTGACCTGCGGCTCCTGTCCAGCAGCCACACCCGAGATCACCGCCATGCCTAAGGCAAGTACGATCATACGCACCATCGATGTGACTCCCAATTTTACCCGGAGAAACTTGAAAAGTGGTCAAAGCTACACGTTTCAGATTAGAATTGATGCTGGTGGTAGCCGTTCTACTGCTACCGCCGACTTTCACACCGCAGACTTCAAGAGCCAGAGGTAATCAATGATCCCTTGAGGAGGAAGAACATGAATCGACGAACCATACTCGCTATGGGGCTGCTGTCAGCGGCATTCGTCGCAGCAGGATCTCAGATGGGGCTCACGCAGAGCAATCTTCTGCTAGGCACCTGGAAGCTCAACCTCGAAAAATCAAAATTTAGTCCTGGCCCACCACCGAAGAGCCAAACCCTCAATTTCCAACGGGCAGGGCAAGATCTCCAGAATACTGCCGAAACGGTCGACGCACAGGGTCAGGTCACAAAAATAGTCTTCATGCACATCTATGATGGGAAGCCTCACCCCACGACAGGCAATCCCTTGTTTGATGCGACGACCTACACCCCAGTCGATGATCACCACGTGAAGTGGGTCCGATCCAAAGCTGATAAGCCCATTCAAACCGGCTCGAACGAGATATCAGCTGACGGCAAAACCTTTACTGTTACTATCGAGGGCGTCGGTGCCAATGGTCAGCCAATTAGTAACGTAGCCGTTTACGACCGGCAGTAGATTGCGTTTCAATCCTTAGCGCCGCACCAGCGATCTTGGCTTCACTGGTGCGGTGCGTCTGCAAGCAAGTTAGGCGTCAGGAATAGTGGCGCCGGCCAGCCAATATGAAGTAGCCTGGGGCGCTGCAGACGAACAGTCTTGCCATGCCAGTCTGCATCCCTGGAGTCCGTCAAGCCAGCCACGTCATTCTTCTATTGACATTTCAAGCGACGCCAGCCGCTTAGCGAAGCTCGTCAACCCCGATCAGCAAAAACCGGCCAAGCTTTGCAGGGTCACTTCTCTGGGAATTCCCTCGTAAAGGTCGCTGATCCCAAATTTGAATTACCCGGGCCGAAAGCGGTGACGGTGATCTGATAAGAATGGCTGCCGCTCGGCGGGCTTGGTGGCGAGTAGTTCTTCAGAGCTCCACAAGCTACCGTTGATTGCCCTTTGTACGGCACCGTTCCGCCACCGTGATTGTAGCTCGGTACCTGAAGATCAACCATGTGGAATTGCAGCGTCGTCGTCCCCTTCGGCACGCCGCTCAACGAGAACACTGGCGAACTCAATCCGCACCATCGAAAGTTCATCGAGAACGCCGATGCATCTGCCGTGCTCATCGCTAGCAATGCGGCCGCACAAACTACCAACCGAATACGCATTTCTATTTCCTCCAATCGTCTAGAGGCCAACGACAATCGATTGGTTGTCCGCGTACAATACCAACCTGACCCGTTCCAAATAGAGTGCCACCAATCAGCCATTACATCTAATGGCATTCCAAGCGACTCTGCTGCTTGGCGAAGCACTTCTCAGCTATCGCAACCCCATCATCGCTACTTCGGCGGTGCATCGTAGAGCGGCTTGCCCTTGTCGACGATGTGCACCGTCAAGAGCTTGATCGTCTTGTCACCGACGACCTTGTAAGCACCGTGCGGCGTGTCTCGTACGTTCAAGCCAACAGTGCCAGTCGGGATCGGCATCTGCCTTCCATCGGGCAGTTCGATCGTACCCCCTTCGAGGAAGTAATATGACTCGTCGCCATGATGAATGTGGCGCATCGAGACATCCCCGGGCTTCAGCTCGCTAATGCTCGTGATGATCTCCATGTTCGTGCCAGTGAGGTCACCTCGCTTCAGCTCTTTACGAAAGGGAGAGTCCTGCGCACCAGCGGCTGGGGCCACGATGAAAGCCAAAGCAATGCCGAGCAGCACCATCTTCATTGCAATCCTCCCTGGTGTAATTCACGTTGAAAGCTCACCGGTAAAACGGCAGCATCGTTCAGTTTGCAGCCACCCACAAGCTGCTTCCGCAACGCATCAATCCCGGGGAAACTTCGGTCGCTAACAGCAGCCCAAAACGCTAGAGCTACCCCGGCAGCCCAAGACGAGCCCCGACGATGCGTTCGGGCTAGCTGCGCGGTCCAGACACTCGGGCAAAGCAAAACGCATCAGACGCTCTGAGCGAGTTAGGGCGCACCGGGAGCCTACGATGCACAGGAGACGAGACAGGGTTCTCGACAAAAAATTGACAGGGCTAATTTCCGGGGTCGTAAGTTGCTGAAATCATTATCTGCAATGGCAATACAAGCACTGCCGCGGCAGGTACGCGTAAGGCTTGAATGTATTAGTGGGGCGCAACACCGGCGCCTCATTCTCGAGTGTCGTCGCCCGACTGACCGGGCGATCCATTACGCCACGGCTTCTCGGCTCAATCGCGACCGTCTCCGGAATACTGGATCGCCTGTTGCAGTGCGCAAGTGCGCACAAGGCGGGCGATGACAGTTGAGCGTGACGCGCCCAGCTCTCACCCCACCGTCGTCCTGGCGAAGCCAATTACCCAGGGGAAGTCGCGGCGCGACGCAGGCAACCGCCAGTCGTCGCCAAGTAAATGCGGTGGTAATGGGCCCTGGATCAGCGCTCCGCCCCGGACAACGCTGCGCGTTGCCAAGAACTTCGCTTGTCAAGGACGACGTGCTTTGAGAAGCCGAACTTAATCAGCCCTCAATTCGAGCTGTCGATCAAGCTCTCCAGCAGCCGCTTGAGCTCACTCGTCGATTTGTCGCCGTAGCTCTCCAGGATGTGCTCCTCCTGGTCCACCGCAAGCGAGTTGAGCTTCTTGCTCAGCACCTTGCCGCGGTCGGAGATGAACATCAGCACCTTGCGGCGGTCGTTCGGATCCTGCACGCGGTAGACCAACGTGTCCGAGACCATGCGGTCGATCATCTTGGTCAATGTCGGATGGTTGAGCAGCACGGCATCGGCGAGTTCGCCCATCGAATGCCCGTTGCCATCCGACAGCACTTTCAGGATGCGCCATTGCTCGACCGGCACGCCCTCTTTGCTCAACCGTAGTTCGAGCTGCCGGTTGATCTCCCGGTTGGCTTGCGCGAGCAGATAGGCGAGATGATCGGTGATCGGGGAGTTTTCTTTCGAGGATTTTGCCACGGCTAAGACTTCGTCTTGACCCAAATGAGTGAATGTCTTGCAATCAATGCCGCATCTATATGCACTTCAATTGTTGAATATTCAATATTTTCAAAATAGGATCATTGCCCAACAAAAGGGCGGAAGCCGCGGCCGCCTGCTCAATGTGCTTTCAAGTCTGGTCCCAGACAGGAGTTGGCGTGCGCGCGACGGTAAACTTCCCGGCTCACGGCGGCCCGGCGTTGCCGCCGTCCTTGCTGTTCAGGAATCTGTCGTCATCGGCGGCTGATGGTGTCTTGTCGCCCAGGGATCACGCCTTCTTCAAGCGGCGCCGCGCGAACAAGCTACGGATCGGCGGCTTCATCTGCTGCACCGGCTCGCCTGGAGTTTGGGGCCCCTGTGCGACCAACAGCGCCAAGCTCGCCGTTGCCGAGATCAACAAGCGCGGCGGCATTCTCGAGCGCGAAATCGAGCTTTCCATTTACGACGCCGGCGGACCGCTCGACGAGGTGCTGAACCGCGCCGAGCAGGCGATCGCGTTCGACGAGGTCGATCTCATCGTCGGGCTGCACACCAGCGCGGTCCGTGTCGGCTTGCGCGACGTCACTACGCGTCATCGCATCCCCTACATCTATACGCCGGTCTATGAAGGCGGCGAGTGCACGCCGGGCGTGATGGCGATCGGTGAGACGCCGCGCTGGCAGAGCCGGCCCTCGATCCACTGGCTCGCCGAGGTCAAGAAGGCGTCGCGCTGGTACCTGATCGGCAGCGACTATGTCTGGCCCTGGCAGTCGCATCGCGCCGTGAAGAATTACATCAAGGAAACCGGCGGCCTTGTCGTCGGCGAGGAGTTCGTTCCTCTCGGCGAGGACAATCACCAGCCTCATCTGGCGCGCATCCGCGCCGCGAGGCCGGATGTCGTGCTGATCTCGCTGATCGGCACCGACAGCATCACCTTCAACCGTGCCTTCGGCGAATGCGGGCTTGCCGCGACGACGCTGCGGCTGGCCGGCGCGATGGACGAGACGGTCCTGCTCGGCATCGGCGCCGACAACAGCGAGAACATGTTCTGCGCCTCCGGCTATTTCCCGGGCATCGGCTCGCGGAGCAACGACGACTTCCAGATCCGTTATCGCACGATGTTCGGACCAAACGCTCCGCCGATCGGCTCGCTCGGCCAGTCCAGCTACGAAGGACTGCGTTTCCTCGAAGCCGTCGCGAATAAGGCAGGTTCGTTGTCCATGGCTCCGATGCTCGCGGCGGGGCGCAACATCGTTTATGGCGGCGCGCGCGGCCCGGTCACCGTTCGCAACGGTCACGCCCGGATGCAGATGTATCTCGCCGAGGCTGACGGTCTCGATTTCAAGCTGATCAAGCCGGTCTGAAACGAGATTGTCGAGTGGTCCTGGCGGATTTTCGAAATAATACTTGAAAAGGAAAATATTTCTGTCTGTAATATCGACGCGATGCCGATTGGTCCCGCGCTGTGCAGGCGCGGGACCATGCGGCTTCCGTCCACGCCAGGGATCAAGAAGCCTTTGAGGAGAGCGCCGTGACAGTTGTCCTTCCCACGCCAGCCCAACTTCGCAGCGTCGCCAAGCAGTGCGGCCTTTCGCTGACCGACGACGACGTCGCCTCGTTCCGCGGCCTGATGCAGGGCTCGATCGAAGCCTACAATCTCGTCGCCGCGATGCCGGACGAGGTGCCGGAGGTCAAATACCCGCGCACGCCGGGATATCGACCCTCGGCCGAAGAGAACCCGCGCAATGCCTGGTATCGCAAGTCGACCGTGAAGGGCGCCGCCAGCGGCAAGCTCAAGGGCAAGACCGTCGCGCTGAAGGACAACATCATGCTGGCCGGCGTTCCCATGACCAACGGGTCGTCGACGCTGGAAGGCTATGTGCCCGATTTCGACGCCACGATCGTCACGCGCATGCTGGATGCCGGCGCCGAAATCAAGGGCAAGGTGCATTGCGAGCACTTCTGCCTGTCCGGCGGCAGCCACACCGGCTCGTACGGGCCAGTGCATAATCCGCACAAGATGGGCTACTCGGCTGGCGGCTCGTCGTCAGGCTCTGGCGTCGTGGTTGCACTCGGCGAGGTCCACATGGCGATCGGCGGCGATCAGGGCGGCTCGATCCGCATGCCGTCCTCGTTCTGCGGCATCTACGGCATGAAGCCGACCTGGGGCCTCGTGCCCTATACCGGGATCATGCCGATCGAGATCTACGTCGATCATACCGGACCGATGACTGCGACGGTCGCCGACAACGCGCTGCTGCTCGAAGTGCTCGCCGGCGACGACGGCTATGATCCGCGCATCAAGGCGCCGAAGGTCGAGGAATACACCAAGGCGCTCGGCCAGGGCGTCAAGGGCATGAAGATCGGTATCGTCAAGGAAGGCTTTGAGCAGCCGGTCGCAGAGGCGGCGGTCAATGAAAGTGTGCGCGAGGCGGCAAAACGCTTCAAGGATCTTGGAGCCAGTGTCGAGACGGTATCGATTCCGATGCACCTCCTGGGCGGCGCGATCTGGACCCCGATCGGCACCGAAGGCCTGACCCAGACCATGATGTTCGGCGACGGTTACGGCCTCAGCCGCGGCGATCTCTATTCGACCTCCCTGATGGATTTTCACCGCGGCTGGCGCCGGCAGGCCGACTCGCTGTCCGAGACCACGAAGTTGTTCATGATGCTCGGCACCTACATCAACAACAATTTCGGGCCACGCTTCTACGGCAAGGCGCTCAACATCTCCCGCCGGCTGACCGCGGCCTATGACAAGGCGTTCAGCGATTACGATCTGCTGTTGATGCCGACCACACCGATGAAGGCGACCAAGCTGCCGGAGCCCAATGCCAGCCGCGAGGAATACGTAGCCCGCGCGCTCGAGATGATCTCCAACACCGCGCCGTTCGACATCACCCATCATCCCGCGATGTCGCTGCCCTGCGGCATGGTCGACGGCCTGCCCGTCGGCCTGATGCTGGTCGGCCGCATGTTCGAGGAATCCACGATCTACCGCGCCGCCCATGCCTTCGAGCAGATCGGCGACTGGAAGAAAATGTGAGCGAGGCTTCGATGCAGGCGAACGGAAACGCAACGCATGGCTAACGCGTTCGTCGCGGCGTTCGAGATCCTGAGCTTTGGCGCGATCATCGTCCTGATCGTGCTGGGGCTCGGGATCATCGCCAGCATGATGGGCATCTTCAACTTCGCGCAAGGCGAGTTCGTCCTGCTCGGGGCTTACATCACCTATCTTGCCTACGCCAAGGGGCTGCCGATCTGGGCGGGCATGGCTGCGGCGCCCTTCGCGGTCGGCGCGCTCGGCTTCGTGCTGGAGGCGCTGATCATCCGCCGGTTCTATGCCGCGCCCATCGTCGCCATGCTCGGCACCTATGCGCTCGGCCTCATCATCCGGGAATCCGTGCGCGGGCTGATCGGCGGCTTCTACCTCACCGTGCCGGAGCCGATCGGCGGCTCGCTCGACATCGGCGCCATGCACATCTCGGCCTGGCGTTTCACCATCATCGTGATCACGCTCCTGGTGATGGGCGGTTGCTATCTGCTGCTGTCGCGCACGAGTTTTGGCCTGCGCGTGCGGGCCACGCTGGAGAATCCGTCGCTGGCACGCGCGTCGGGCATCTCCACGCCGCTGATCTACGGCGCTACGTTTGCGTTCGGCGCCGCGCTTGCCGGCCTTGCCGGTGCGCTGATCGTGCCGGTGTTCAGCCTGTTTGCCGATCTCGGCCTGCGCTTTCTGATCCAGGGTTTTGTCGCGGTCATGGTCGGCGGCGTCGGCTCCTTCATCGGACCGGTCGCAGGCGCCGGCGTCATCGGCACGCTCAGCGCGGCGCTGCCGTGGGTGATGGCGCCCGTCGTCGCCGACGTGCTGGTCTTCGTGCTCGCCATTGTCTTCATCAAATTCCGTCCGCAGGGCCTCATCGCAGGAAAAGGGGTTTAGTCACATGTTCGATCGCACTCAGCTCTCACGGCGCCGCTTTCTCTCCAATCTTGCCTTTGCCTCCGGTGCGGTCGCAACCAGCGTCGGCAGCTGGGTGATTCCGGCTCCCTGGGCCAATGCGGCCGAAGCCCCGATCAAGGTCGGCATCGCCACCGACCTCACCGGTCCGATCGCCTATGCCGGCAATGCCGATGCCAACGTCGCCAAGATGGTGATCAAGGAGATCAACGCCGCCGGCGGCCTGCTCGGCCGGCCGCTCGAGCTCTATATCGAGGACACCGCTTCCAACGAATCCGTCGCCGTCGGCAATGTCCGCAAGCTGATCCAGCGCGACAAGGTCGACATGGTCTTGGGCGGCATCACCTCCTCGATGCGCAACGCGATCAAGGATCCGATCGTGGCACGCGGCAAGACGCTCTACATCTATCCGCAGCTCTATGAAGGCAAGGAGTGCACGCCCTATCTGTTCTGCACCGGACCGACGCCGGCGCAGCAATGCGACGAGTTCATCCCCTGGCTGATCAAGAACGGCGGCAAGAAGTTCGCGCTGCCGAGCGCCAATTATGTCTGGCCGCACACGCTCAACGTCTATGCCCGCAAGGTGATCGAGGCGAACGGCGGCGAGATCGTGTTCGAGGAATACTATCCGCTCGACCAGGTCGATTTCTCCGCGACCGTCAACCGCATCATCTCCAACAAGGTCGACGTCGTCTTCAACACCGTCATTCCGCCTGGCGTCGGGCCGTTCTTCAAGCAGCTCTATGAAGCCGGATTCCTCAAGAACGGCGGGCGCCTGGCCTGCGTCTACTATGATGAGAACACGCTCAACATCAATCAGGCCGCCGAGATCGAGGGGCTCGCAAGCTGCCTCGACTATTTCAAGGTGCTGACCAAGGAAAGCCCCTTCGACGCAAAAATCCAGGCGGCCTACGAGAAGGACTTCCCGGGCAACTTCCTGTTCGCCGCCGGCAGCGCCGCCACCGGCACCTATCGCGGCCTGAAGCTGTGGGAAGCGGCGGTCAAGGAAGCGGGCAAGGTCGACCGCGAGTCCGTTGCCGCCGCGCTCGACCACGCCAAGATCGCCGAAGGTCCCGGCGGACCTGCCGAAATGGTGCCGGGCAAGCGGCACTGCAAGATGAAGATGTATACCGCGGTGGCCAAGGGCGGAAATTATGAGATCGTCGCCCGCAGCGACGGGCTTGTCGATCCCAAGGAATGCTGAGGCGGAATGGGAAGCCGATGAGCGTGGTAAGAGAAGCCATCGCCGGCGACGAAGCGGACGACGCGATGGCTGAACGCGTGGCAGCGGGACGGGCCAGGGAACAAATCGAGGCAGGACGAAAAGTCCTGCCGATCGTCGAAGGCGTCGTGCTCGTCGCGGCACTGCTCGCGCCGCTGGTGCTCCAGGACTACCTCACCGTGTTCGCGACGCGCGTGATCATCCTCGCGCTGTTCGCGCTGTCGTTCGACCTCGTCTGGGGTTATGCCGGGATCATGAGCTTCGGTCAGGCCCTGTTCTTCGGATCGGCCGGCTATGGCGTCGCGCTGCTCGCGCGCGACCTCGATATCACCAACATGTTTCTGGTGCTGCCGGCGGGCACGCTGATCGGCCTGACCTTCGCACTGCTGCTCGGCGGCTTTCTGTTGCTGGGGCGGCATCCCTCCAGCGTGATCTTCGTGTCACTGGGCACGCTGACGGGCTCCTACGCGGCCGACCGCCTGGCGCGCGGCTGGTACTATCTTGGCGGTCAGAACGGCATCCCCTCGATCGCGCCATTGTCGCTTGGTTCATACGAACTCTCGGAAGGGCCGGCCTTCTATTATCTCGTGCTCGGCATCCTCGTCGTGGTCTACCTGCTCTGCCGCTTCCTGGTGCGTTCGCAGTTCGGCCTTGCGCTGGCAGGCCTGCGCGAGAACGAACAACGCATCGCCTTCTTCGGCTACAAGGCGCAGCATCTCAAAGCCATCATCTTCACCATCGGCGGCGCCATCGCCGGGCTCGCCGGCAGCCTCTATGCCTTCCATGAAGGCTTCGTCTGGCCCAATATGGTCGGCGTCGTGGTGTCGACCCAGGTGGTGCTCTACGTGCTGTTCGGCGGCTCCGGCACGCTGATCGGCGCCGTCATCGGCGCCGTCATTGTCGAAGGCGTCAGCTTCTGGCTGTCGGACAATTACCGCGATATCTGGCCAATCATTCTCGGCTTGTTGCTGCTGCTCGTGATCCTGTTCCGGCCGCTCGGCTTGATCAGTTTTGTCCTCGGCGAGCGTGAACGCGTCGGCAGCTTCGGTGCCAAACCCAAGGAGAAGCGCAATGCCGCTCCTTGAAGCCGCCGGCATCAGCAAGGTCTTTGGCAAGCTCACCGCGCTCGACGGCGCGGCGCTCAGCGTCGGCGAAAACGAGTTTCACGGGCTGATAGGACCGAACGGCTCCGGCAAGAGCACGCTGATGAAGTGCATCGCCGGGGCCGAAGTGCCGACGCAGGGCAAGGTGAGCTTCGTCAACACCGACATCACCGCCCTCACGCCGACCGAGCGCGCCCGCGCCGGCATGAGCCTGAAATTCCAGATCACGTCCGTGCTGCCGTCGCTGACCCTGTACGACAACATCCTGCTTGCGCTGCAGGCGCAGTCTTCGCTGTTCGATCTCGTATGCTCGCGCACGCGCAGGCTGCTGCACGACCAGGTCATGACCATGCTGACGCAGTTTCGTCTGGCGAACCGCGCCTTCGATGCGGCCGCCGCGCTGTCGCATGGCCAGCAGCAATGGCTGGAGATCGCGATGGCGCTGGCGGGCAAGCCAAAACTCCTGCTGCTGGACGAGCCGACCGGCGGCATGAGCCTCGAGGAGCGCCGCGTCACCGGCGAACTGCTCGAGCCGATCAAGCAGCATTGTTCGCTCGTCATCGTCGAGCACGACCTCGATTTCATCCGCGACATCTGCGATCGCCTCACCGTGCTCGACCAGGGCAGGGTGCTGGCATCAGGCACGGTGTCCGAGATCCAGGCCAACAAAGCCGTCCAGGAGATTTATCTGCGCCGTGCCTGAATTTTTGGACATCAAGCATCTCGATGCTGGCTATGGCCGCAGCCAGGTGCTGTTCGGCGTCAGCCTCGGCATCCCCTGGCGCGGCGGCGTCGCCGTGCTCGGCCGCAACGGCGCCGGCAAGACCACGCTGATGAAGACCATCGTCGGCGAGCTGCCGGCCTGGAAGGGCGAGGTCGCCTTCGACGGCCGCGACATCAGCCGCCGCGCCACCGAGCAGCGCGTGCGCGCCGGTATCGGCTACGTCCCGCAGGAGCATTCGGTGTTCGCGCGCCTGTCGGTGCGGGACAATCTCGCCGTCGGCTCGCTCGCGAACAAGGATTCCTCCGCGGTCGATCGCGTGCTGACCATCTTCCCCAAGCTCGGCCAGCGTCTCGACCAGCCTGCCGGGACCCTTTCCGGCGGCGAGCGCAAGATGCTCGCGATCGGCCGCGCCATGCTGGGGGATCCAAAGCTGCTGCTGCTGGACGAGCCCACCGAAGGGGTCTGGATCGGCGTCATCGAGGAGATCACCGAGCGCCTGATCGAGCTCGCGAAGACCATCGCCGTCATCATCGTGGAGCAGCATCTCGACCTCGCGCTGCGCGTCGCCGATTACGCCTACGTGCTCGATCGCGGCCGCGTCGCGCTTGAGGGTGAGGCGGGTGAGGTGCGGGGCAATCCGGAGCTGATGCGCTATCTGGCGCCGTAGCGAATGCGCGTGAGGCGCGCCGAACCCACAGCGACCACAGCTTTCATGCTCCGCGAAAGCAGGGCATGCAGTACGCCGCAGCCTCTCGGTTGATCACCGTGACTCACCCACGAAGGGCGACAATCTCGACCTGTGGCTCCGGCTCGAACCAGGGCCAAGCGCAACCTCGTTGAGAGCCTCGCTATGCGGGAAGTCGCGACCGATAGGGCGCCGTCAGAAGCAGCATGAAAAGTGCGCGCTCGGCCTGGTATTTTGCGGCGTGTCGACTTGATTCCCGCCCCTGCACCACGACTGCTCCTCCGATGGTGCAAACGCTCCAGGCCCATCTTTTTCGCTTGCGCTGCACCAAAGTCATTTCGAATGTGGGAAACTCCGGTCTAGCCATTGTCGCCGCTTCTCACCTTGGATCCAACCCGACAAACTTGAACGCGGAGGTCCGATACCTGTCTTCACCCATTTGGGTGAAAGGGGCATGTGCCGAGGCAAAGTCCCGGTCTGGGCCGTCGGGCGTAAGGGCGATGAGGGATGTCTCTGCGGGTGGATGGCACTCTAGCCGCCGCGCAACGCCTTGCCAGCGAGTAAGCTGACGAGCTCCTGCTGACGGGAAAGGCCGGTCTTCGACAGCACGGCTTTGAGCTGCGTGCGCACCGTCTCTCGCGTCACGCCGATTCTTGCCGCGAGGGCATCAACCGATCCGGCCTGTGCAACGCCACGTGCGACCTGGGCCTCTGCCGGCGTCAGGTCGAACAGCCCTTGCAGGACTTCCGCGCTCGGGACCGCGCCGCGATCGACGGGTGTCACGATGAGCATGAAGGTGGCTTGCGTGAAGATATCGCACGCCGATCCGCGCACCGGGACGACATGCACGACCATTGGTACGCGGTCCATGGCCGCTGCGATGGCGAGGGACTTGACGCCCCGGCTGTTGCCGACGAACGAGCTCCCCAGCGCCGCCGAGAACAATCCGTCCGCGTTGACATCGGTCAGGGTCAGCCGCTCTGCGCGGTCTTGGAATAGCGACGGCATCAGCGCTTCGAACAGCCCGTTCGCCGCGAGTAATTTGCCCCGTTCGCGCAAGATCGCTCCGGGCAGCCCGATGGCCTGCAATGCATCGGCTTGCGCGCGTGCGCGCTCGAAGCCAAGCCGGTTTGCAGTCAGAGACGCCCGAGCCAGATGCGGCCTCAGGCCATCGAGGAACGAGACGATCTCGCGCGGCACCGGTCCATTGTTTTGGTGTCGCGGCATGACGATCGCAATGGAATCGCCGCTCGGTATTGAAATGATGGTCCCGGCTCTGTAGCCGATTCCGTGCCTGCGGTAGAAATTGCAGTACACGTCATTGGTCGCGATCTCCTCTTCCGATACAAGGTCTCCATCGTTGAGGAAGCCGGCGTAGTTGAGGGCGGCGGCACGCGGCAGCAGCGGATCGCGCTCGCTCCATCCCTCTTCCAAGAAAAGATGCATGGTCTGGTCGTGATTGACGGAATTGATCCCGCTGACATAGCCGTCCCGTACCGCGAAAAGCAGTCCGCCATTGCCGCCGATGGCGTGACCGATTTCATTGAGGACCTCGGGCCACAATGACGGTATCAGCCCGGCCTCGTAAATGCGGTCTATCAGGTGATCGAGATGCCCAAATCCACTCATGCGCAGCGCGTAGGAGCAAACGCCGCAACTATAGCCGCGTGACCGGGCGACGCAATCCGGCACATCCAGAGGCGTTCCGGATTTATGGAGGGAACCAACCCGACGTCGTGCTTGGCTTATGCCGGAAGGCGCGGCATCGTCCCTACTTCATCGCTCCGAAGCGGCTGTCGAACGAGTTCGACGACACCACCGGCGCGGCGCCGGCGATCTGACCGCTCTCACCTGCACCTTCGCTCACCGACGGCTTCAGCGCCGGGCGTGTCTGGGCGAGGCGGGTGTTTGCGGGCTCTGCCGGCTTGGCGGCCACGGTCGCGGCCGGCTTCGGCGCGTCCTTCGCAACGTCCTTGGACTTGTCGTGCCCCGGCACGAACCGGGTCACGGCGGCCTTGAGCCGCGACGCTGCGGTGGGCGGCGTCGGCGTCGTGGCGGCCGGGGCCACGGAGGCGGTGGCTTGCGGCGGCGGGGTGGTCGCCGTGGTGTCGGCGGAGCCAAGGCCCATCTTGCGGCCGAGGTTGGAGAAGAAGCCTCCGGATTTCTCTTGGGTCTTCTCGGCAGGCTGGGCCGCGGCGACGCGGGTGCTGGTCGCGGGCGCGCTGGTAGCTGTGACCGGCTCTTCCTGCGGCGCAGGCGCGGATGCCGCCGCATCGAGATTCGGCTTGGGCGGATTGACATGGCCGGGGATGGTGCCCGGCGCCTTGGCCATCGCCAACATCTGCAGCGTGGTGCCTTCGGCGCTCTCGGACAGGCCCGTGGAGCCTTCCGGAATCTTCGCGGCGAAGACCTTGTTCATGCCGCCGTCGATGCCGGTGTTCATGCGCGCCACCGGCGTGCCCTTGGCGACCAGCCTAGCGTATTCCGCCTCGTCCTTGGCTTGCTTCCCCCGCACGGCGGCGGCGATGTCCTCGGGGATGACATAGGCCGGGCATTTTGCCGAGGCGTCGAACACCGGGTCGCGCTTGGCGTCCGCCGGCTTGGCTGCATCGAACACGTACTTCTTCTCGCAGAAATCGACCTTCGGCTCCTGCCGCGTCACCTCGAAATGATCATAGCCTTCCTTGATCATCTTCCAGAACGGCATGTTCGGATTGTTCCGGTGCTTGGCCATGTTCACCGGGGTCATCTTGAACGGATAGGCCTGGAGCTGGAACGCCTTCTGGCCGCCGAAAAAGGATTCGCGCCCTAGCGAATAGATCTCGGCGATCTGCTCGTCGGTCATGGCGTAACAGCCGCGCGAAGAACAATCGCCATGCACCATCAGCTGCGAGCCGGTGCGCCCGAGCGCCTTGTCGAACGCGTTGGGGTAACCGGTATTGAAGGACAGGTAATAGGCCGATTGCGGATTCATCTGGCTCGGATTGATCGAGTAGAATCCTTCCGGCGCCTGGCGGTCGCCTTCGCGCACCTTGGGGCCGAGATCGCCCGACCAGCGGCAGATCGGATAGGTCTTGAGCAGCGCGAACTGGCCGCTTCGGGTCTGCTTCCAGACTTCGAGCTCGGCCTCCTGCTTGAACAGGCGGACCAGGATCGGCGATTGCAGATCCATGTCCTTCTCGGTCATCGCGGCGAGCAGCTTTGGCGGCACCGGCTGGTTGGCCTTGGCGTTGGTCGCGAGCGAGACCTGGTCGGTGTCGCACCCGGTCAGCAGAACGCCGGCCGTCATCAGCGCAACCGAAGCCAAGAGCGCCCGAGCAAGCGAACGAGAAATCAAGATGGACCCCACACCGTGCCGGGCAGAAAGCGCGACCCCAATCGTTTGGAGCATGATCTGACCGGCGAACCAGACCCGTCGTGACGGGCTTTTCAGATCATGCCCCAGCGCTTATGCCCTGAAGCCATTGATTAAAATTCTAACCTCTGGGTCATGTGGTCGCAACCCGAGCGGGGATCACGAGCCCGTTGGCCCAGTGGCATGGTCAACGAAGACTAAATGGACGCGACTTTGGGCCTTACTTGGGCCTTTCGGCCGGATTGGAACAGAGATCGCCGATTTGGGCAAAAAAAGGGTTAACGCGGGGTTACTAGGGCCATCCGGGCTCTCGGGCCGAATCAGCCCAGTTTCCGGCCGATATCGAGGAATTTCTGCCGCCGCTGCTTGCGGATGGCGTCGCCGTCGAGGCCGCGGAGCTCGTCGAAAGCCTTGGCGATGGCATCGCCGGTGGTGGCGATCATGGCGGCAGGGTCGCGGTGGGCGCCGCCGACCGGCTCCTTCAAAATGCTGTCGATCACGCCGAAGCGGAGCATGTCCTGGGCGGTGATCTTCATGTTGTTGGCGGCTTCCTGCGCCTTGGTGCCGTCGCGCCACAGGATCGAGGAGGCGGCTTCCGGCGAGATCACGCTGTAGATCGCGTGCTCCAGCATCAGCACCTTGTTGGCGGTGGTGATGGCGATGGCGCCGCCCGACATGCCCTCCCCGGTGATGATGGCGACGTTCGGCACGGTCAGCGCCAGGCAGGCATCCGTCGAGCGCGCGATCGCCTCGGCTTGTCCCCGCTCTTCGGCGCCGATGCCGGGATAGGCGCCGGCGGAATCGGCGAGCGACAGCACCGGCAGACCGAACCGCTCGGCCATCTCCATCAGCCGCACGCATTTGCGATAGCCTTCGGGCCGCGCCATGCCGAAATTGTGCCGGATGCGGCTCTCGGTTGAATCGCCTTTTTCCTGGCCCATCACGCAGATCGGCTCGCCGCGGAAGCGGCCGAAGCCGGCGACCAGCGCCTCGTCCTCGCCGAATTTGCGGTCGCCGGCTAGCGGCGTGAACTCGGTGATCAGGCCCTTGATGAAGTCGTTGAAATGCGGCCGCTGCGGGTGCCGCGCCACCAGCGTCTTCTGCCACGGCGTCAGGTTCGCATAGAGGTCGGCCAGCGCTTGCGACGCCTTGTCCTCGATCCGCCCGATCTCCTCGGCGATGTCGGTGCCGGAAGCTGCGAGCGTGCGCAACTCGTCGACCTTGGAGTCGAGCTCGGCGACGGGCTTTTCGAAGTCGAGATAGCTGCGCATCTGGTCTGGCATAAACTCAATATAGGCGGACGGGGCTGGAGAAGCGAAGCGAGGTTGCGGTCGCGGAAAGAACTGTAGATTCTTCAATGGCTTGGCTTGTGTGCTCGTGGGCCGCAAGCCAAATCACTCGTGAAGCCCCGGCTCTTTCTGCGGAGATGTGGCCGAAGTCAAGGCGGTTTCGCCATCGCCGGGGTTGGACTCTCGTGTCCCGGACGCGCTGCAGCGCGCTGTAGCGCTGAGCCGGGACCCGGCAAGAGGCGTGGGGCCCAGCTCAGCGGCGCACCGTTTCACGCTGCGCCGCGGCGGGGGCACGCAAGATTACTTCTCCGCCAGTGGATGCAGGTCGCGCACCAGGCTCTTCAGCCGCTCCTCGACCACGTGGGTGTAGATCTGGGTCGTCGAGATGTCGGTGTGGCCGAGCAGGGTCTGCACGATGCGCAAATCGGCGCCGTTGTGGAGGAGATGGCTGGCGAAGGCGTGGCGCAGCACGTGCGGGGAGACCAGACGGGCCTGAAGCCCGGAGGCGACCGCGAGTTCCTTCAAGTCGCGCGCGAAATGCTGTCGGGTCAGATGTCCGCTCTCGCCGAATGAGGGGAACAGCCATTTCGAAGCAGCCACGCTGTTCTTCTTGTCAGCCTTTGCAGCTTCCATCGCCGCGAGATAATCCGCCATCGCCTGCCGCGAGGCTTCGTTGAGCGGCGCCAGGCGCTCCTTATTGCCCTTGCCGCGCACCACGATCATGCGCGCATCGCGCTTGGCCGCCGAGCGCGGCAGTGCCACCAACTCGGAGACGCGTAGGCCGGTGGCGTAGAGCACCTCGAGCAGGCAATAGAGCCGCAAGCTGCGCAGCCGTTTCGAGGGCGAGGCATCTGCCGCCTCGCTCAATTCCTTGGCGCGGCGGAGCATGCGGTCGACATCCGCAATCGACAGCACTTTCGGCAGGCCGCGGCCGCGCTTCGGCCCCGACAGGATCGCTGCGGGATCCTCGGTACGGATGCGCTCGTTGAGGAGAAAGCGGAACAGATGCCGCATCGCCGACAGCCGCCGCGCGACGCTGGTGGATTTGAAGCCGCGGGCATCGAGATCGGCGAGATAATCGCGCAGCGTTTGCGTCTCCGCATCCGCGAAAGTGTGGCCGACGCGGCCCAGAAATTCCGAGAGATCGGTGAGGTCGCGGCGGTAGGCGTCGAGCGTGTTGGGCCCGGCGCCCTGTTCCGCCGCGAGCATGTCGAGGAACAGGCCGGTGAGCCGGGTGTCGGAGGGTTTGGTGCGCATGCCCAAAGCCTAGCTGCTATTTCTTGAGAAACTTATCAGGCGGGATCGTCACCGTCATTTCCCGCGGCTTCGGACTGACGAAGTTTGCCAGCGCGAAGACCGCGCCATAGACGATGCCGGCGATCACGGCGAGGACCGTCAGGAAGCGGAACAGGCTGGGCATCGGCAAAGGGTCTCGATAGCGGTCTTGGCGGGCAAATTAACCAATGAAATCATCCAACATGTTCGCCGTTTCGTGGCAAGAGTCCTCTGGCGAGGCCCCCTGCGGGGTCGTATAGGTGGCGAAAGCATGCCGCCTTGGCGGCAGATCGAGCGAGATCCATGTCCGACGCCGCGCTGCCGATACCCGGTTCGCCTGAGGCCGACATCCTGTCGGCGCTCGGGGCGCGCTCGATCGTGCTTGTCGGGATGATGGGGGTGGGCAAATCCACCATCGGCCGCCGCATGGCGGCGCGGCTCAAGTTGCCCTTCGTCGATGCCGACACCGAGATCGAGGCGGCGGCCGGCATGAGCATACCGGAAATCTTCGAGCGCCACGGCGAGCCGCATTTCCGCGACGGCGAGGCCCGCGTGATCGCGCGGCTGCTGGACGGCGGACCGATCGTGCTCGCGACCGGTGGCGGCGCGTTCATGCGCGAGGAGACGCGCGCGCGCATCGCCGCGAAAGCGGTCTCGATCTGGCTCAAGGCCGACCACGACGTCATCATGCGCCGCGTGCGGCGCCGTGCCGATCGCCCGCTGCTCCAGACCGCCGATCCCGAAGGAACCGTGACGCGCCTGCTCACCGAACGCGAACCGGTCTATCGCCATGCCGACCTCACCATCGCCTCGCGCGACGTGCCGCACGACAAGATCGTCGAGGAATGCATCGAGACCCTGCATGCCCATCTCTGCGGCGTGCCACCTGCAGACCTTGCGAGTGCCGTACGATGACTGCGCCTTTGAAGCATTCCGATCCTGTCAATGTCGATGTCGCGCTCGGTGACCGCGCCTATGGCATCGTCATCGGCCGCGGCGTGCTGGCCTCGCTCGGCGAGCGCGTCGCGCGCTTGCGCCCCGGCGTGCGTACCGCCGTTGTGACCGACCGCACCGTCGCAAAGCACTGGCTCGAGCCCGCCGAGGCGTCGCTTGCCGCAGCCGGCATTCCGACCTCGCGCATCGTGGTCGAGGAAGGCGAGATCTCCAAAACCTATGCGGGCCTGGAAAAGGTCAGCGAGGCCCTGATCGCCGCAAAAATTGAGCGCAACGATCTCGTCATCGCGCTCGGCGGCGGCGTGGTGGGCGATCTCGCCGGCTTTGCCGCGGCGATCCTGCGCCGCGGCGTCGATTTCGTGCAGGTGCCGACCTCGCTCTTGGCGCAGGTCGATTCCAGCGTCGGCGGCAAGACCGGCATCAACTCGCCGCAGGGCAAGAATCTGCTCGGCGCCTTCCACCAGCCGGTCCTTGTCATCGCCGACACCGCCGTGCTCGACACGCTGTCGCCGCGGCAATTCCGCGCCGGCTATGCCGAGGTCGCCAAATATGGCGTGCTCGGCGACGACGCCTTCTTCACCTGGCTGGAGAAGAACCATGCCGATATCTTCAGGGGCGGCTCGGCGCGCGAGCATGCGATCGCGACGTCGTGCCGCGCCAAGGCCGCAATCGTCGCGCGCGACGAGCGCGAGACCGGCGAACGCGCGCTGCTCAATCTCGGCCATACCTTCGGTCATGCGCTGGAGGCGGCGACCGGCTTCTCGGACCGCCTGTTCCACGGCGAGGGCGTCGCGATCGGCATGACGCTGGCGGCGCAGTTCTCGGCCCGGCTCGGCAAGATCGGAGAGGCCGATGCGGCGCGCGTCGAGCGGCATCTGGTCGAAGCCGGCCTGCCGACGCGCTTGCAGGACATCGCGGGTTTTGCGCAGGAAGGCCTTGCCGACGCCGACGCGCTGATGGCGCTGATGGCGCAGGACAAGAAAGTCAAGCGCGGCAAGCTCACCTTCATTCTGCTGGAGGCGGTCGGGCGCGCCGTGATTGCGAAGGACGTCGAGCCGACGCTGGTGCGCGATTTCCTGCAGTCGAAATTAGCGCAGTGATGGCGGGATCGATTGGATCTGCCGCCCGCGAAACGGCGCGGAACGCCGAGGCGGTCGCGAGGCAAACATGAGTTCGATCTCCATCAATCTGCTGCTTGCTGTCCTCCTGCTTGCTGCCAACGCATTTTACGTGGCGGCCGAATTTGCCCTCGTGAAGAGCCGTGGCTTTCGCGTCAAGGCAATGGTCGAGCAGAACCGCTTCGGCGCACGCCTGTTGCAGACGATGATGGGGAATATCGAATCCTATCTCGCCTGCTGCCAGCTCGGCATTACCATGGCCTCCCTTGGTCTTGGCTGGATTGGTGAGCCGACCGTTTCTGCGCTGCTGAGCCCGATCCTCCATCCGCTCGGACTGTCGGAGGCGACGCTGCACTTCACCTCGTTCGTGGCGGGTTTTCTGGTTTTCTCCTCGCTGCACATCATCATCGGCGAACAGGTGCCGAAGACGCTTGCGATCAGGGAGCCGGTGCCGGTGTCGCAGTGGATTGCGTATCCGCTTCATGTCTCCTACCTGGTGTTCTACCCGCTGAGCTGGTGTCTCAACACGGCTTCGAGCGCGATCTTGCGTCTGATCGGCGTTCAGGAGTTTTCGCAGCACGAGATCCTGACGGATTCCGAGATCGAGGGCCTGGTTGAGGAATCGGCCGTACACGGCAAGATCGAGAGCGGCGAAGCCGAGTACATTCACAATGTCTTCCGCCTCGGCGAGCTGACCGTCTCCGACGTGATGGTTCACCGCACCGCGATGGTGATGATCAATGCCGATCTCCCGCCGGAGGAGCTGGTGCGGGAGGTGCTGGCTACCGAATACACCCGCATTCCGCTGTGGCGCGACAAGTCGGAGAACATTATCGGCATTCTGCACGCCAAGGATCTGTTGCGGGCAATCCGCGCGTCGGAAGGCGATACCTCGCGCATCGACGTCACCACCATCATGCTGCCGCCCTGGTTCGTGCCGGAAATGCGGCCGATATCCCAGCAGCTCAAGGCGTTCCGCCGCCGCAAGACCCATTTCGCGCTGGTCGTCGACGAATACGGCGAAGTCGAAGGGCTCGTGACGCTGGAAGACATCCTGGAGGAGATCGTCGGCGACATCGCCGACGAGCATGACGTCGTGGTCGCGGGCGTGCGCCGCCAGCCCGACGGCTCTGTCGTGGTCGACGGCTCGGTGCCGATCCGCGATCTCAACCGCGCGCTTGACTGGCACCTCCCCGACGAAGAGGCAACCACGGTCGCGGGCCTCGTCATCCACGAGGCGCGTTCGATCCCCGACCGCGGCCAGAGCTTCACCTTCCACGGCTTCCGCTTCCGCGTCCTCCGCCGCGAACGCAACCGCATCACCGCGCTCCGTATTTCACCGGTGCCGCGGGAGGCCGAGCTGGAGGAAGCCAAGCCGCGAAGGGCCGGAACTTCGTTTTGACCTCGCTTACCCTCCCTGGAGGTCCCTGGAGGGGAGGGTAAGCAAATCACCCTTCCCCCGGCGCCTGCGCGTGGATCGCGAGCGCATGCACGCCGCCAGCGAGTTCCGCGGCCAACGCCGAATTTATCATGCGGTGGCGATCGACCCGGCCCTTCCCTTTGAAGGCGGCAGATACGATATACACACGGAAGTGCGTCTCGCCGCTCGGCCGATGGCCGGCGTGGCCCTCATGCAAATGGGACTCGTCGACGACTTGCAGGCTCTCTGGCGTGAAAGCTTCCTGCAACTTGTTGCTGATAACGTCTCTGATAGCCATGTGAGCCATTAAGGGACGCGATCGCACTCCGTCAACACCATAGGCCGCCTCTGGTGGCCCGTTCTGAAAAGGCCGAAGTGAAACTTCGGCTACGGGTTTCAAGCTAATTGCAATGTCAAGACTTGAAGGTTTTTGCATTGCGTAGTCAAAGTCAGCCATGCCGATCGATTCATCAAAGTTCTTCGACTCCATCCGGGTCAAGCCGCGGGGCAAGCAGCCGGAAGTGAAGCCGCGCGACACCGTGGTCAATTGCGAATGGACCGGGTGTCAGAACAAGGGCGCGCATCGTGCGCCCAAGGGTCGCGACAATCAGCGTGAGTACTGGCACTTCTGCCTGAACCACGTGCGCGAGTACAATCAGAACTACAATTTCTTCTCCGGCATGAATGCCGACGCGGTCGCGCGCTACCAGAAGGATGCGCTGACCGGCCACCGCCCGACTTGGAAGATGGGCGCTAATGGCGGCGTCAAGAAAGGCGCGGAGGCGGAGATCGACAGCGCCTTCGATCCGTTCAGCATGTTCCAGGAGCTCAACGGCCGCGCCAACTGGCGCGGCGGCCCGCAAGCCCCGCCCAAGGCCGAGACGCGCAAGATCATGAACGCTGAGCGCAAGGCGCTCCAGGTCATGGGCCTCGGACCCGAGTCCACCCTCGCCGACGTCAAGAGCAAGTACAAGGCGCTGGTGAAGCAGCATCATCCCGACGCCAACGGCGGCGACCGCTCTACCGAAGACCGTTTGATCGAGATCATCAAGGCGTATAATTACCTGAAGACGGTGGTCCGCGAGGCCTAGTGCATTCAGGAATGCGTGCATCGGCCTTCAGAGGCTTTGCTTTGGCGACAGTCTAAAGCGCGATGACAAAGCGCGATGACGATGCATCCGGATCTGGTCGCGCTTACTTGGTGACGTCCGGGAACGCCATCTGGCACACCAGCCCTTCCGGCTTCCACCGCCGGGTGATCCTCCCGCGCAAGGTCCGGATGATGCCATCGACCGCGCCGATGCCAAAGCCCTTGCGCGTCGGCGGTTCGTTGACCGGGGGACCGCCGCGCTCTGACCAGTGCAGTACGAGAGGGTCTGCACCATTGGTCTCCCAGCGGATCTCCAGCGTGCCCGAAGGCGTCGACAGCGCCCCGTATTTGGCGGCGTTGGTCGCAAGTTCGTGCACGGCGACCGCGATCGATTGGGCGAGCGTCGCCGGCAGCCGGAGGTCGTCTCCAGCGATGCTGATACGTTCGCCGTCTGCGCCTGCGTAGGGCCGGAGTTCCTCTTCGACGATGGTCTTCAGACTCGCACCGGTCCAGCGCGATTCCGAGAACAGCCTCTGCACATTGGCAAGCGCGCTGAGCCGGCCTTGAAACGCGGCCTGGAATTCTGCAGCGGTCTCGGCCTTCGTCAGCCGCAGCATCGCCTGGGTCACCGCCAGCAGATTGTTCGAACGATGATCGACCTCGTAAGCCAGGAGCATCATCCGCTGCTCGGCCTGCTTGCGAGCCGTGATGTCGACCAGCATGTTCACCGCGCCGACCAGGCGGCCGCCTTCGTCGCGGAGCGGCGTCGGATACGGCATGAAGCAAATCCTTGAGCCGTCCGGCCGTTCGGCCACAGCCTCGACGTCGCGCACCGGCCGGTTCTGCTTGAGCGCGACGGCCATGGGGCACTCATCGTGGGGAAGCGGCGTGCCGTCCGGCAGATAGAGCTTCCATGTCACGCACCACATCTCGCCGATCTTTGGCGTGCGTCCGGCGAACTCGATGCAGGCTTGATTGAAGAAGGTGATGCGGCCCTCTGCGTCGGTGGTGTAGATCGCGGCGGGCAGCGCCTGGAGCAAGTCCCGGAATCGCCTCTCGGAATCCCCGCCGGCAGCGCTCCTGCTCGCTGCTTGCCTCGCGATCTCGCCGATCCTGGCCTCGTCCGAATGTCCAAGCAAGTCCAGCATCGCGTTCCTCTACGGGCCAGATCAGCTAATTCGCCGGCCGCGTATACGTTCCACAGTGCTCGCCCGGGACGTGCAGATCTCGTCAACCAGCATAGATCAGGACTTCGCCCGCACGACAGCGGAGTGGGAGCTCCGCTGTCGCCTTTCCCTTAGTCTTTTAGTCTTTAGTCGCTGGAGCCTTCGGCATGGCGCCCACATAGGACGAACTCGGCCGGATCAGCCGTCCCGTGCGCTGCTGCTCGCGCGCATGCGCGGTCCATCCTGCCGCGCGCGCCACCGCGAAGATCGGCGTGAAGGCCTGCCTCGGAATCGCGAGTGCATCGAGCAGGATGGCGGTGAAGAACTCGACATTGGTCTCCAGCGGCCGGTCCGGATTCTTCTTGCGCAGCGCGCTGCGGATATAGGCTTCGACCTCGCCGGCAAAGGGCAGGTCGGCGCCGTTGGAAGCCAGGGCCTCGATCGCGGTCTTCAGCACGTCGGCACGCGGGTCGCGGACGCGATAGACGCGGTGACCAAAGCCCATCATCCGCTCGCCGCGTGCCAGTGCCGCGTCGACCCAGCTCTGGATGCGTTCGCGCGAGCCGATCGCGTCGAGCATTTCCAGCACGGGCTCCGGCGCGCCGCCATGCAAGGGGCCGGTGAGCGCGCAATAGCCCGCGGTTACGGCGGCGAACAGATCGGCTTGCGTCGAGGCCACCACGCGCGTCGTGAAGGTCGAGGCATTCATGCCGTGGTCGCAGACGGTGACGAGATACGCATCGAGCGCGGTGACCTCGCGCGTTGCAGGCGCCCGCCCGTGCAGCATGCGCAGCGTGTCGGCGGCGTGGCTCATGCTGGGATCGGGCGCCACCGGCTCGAGCCCCCCGGCGCGGCGGGCCAGCGCGCCCGCAATCACCGGAAACGCGCCGACGATAGTTGCTTCATGCTCCAGGCCGTGTTCGGCGCGAAGGCCCGCGACGGCCGCACGAAACCCGTCGACGATGCCCATGCCGCGGGTTGCCGGCAACAGGTCCGGCAATCGCGCGAAGGCGCGCTCCCGCGCGGCCCCCAGGCTCGCCCGCACATCGGCCTCGCTTAAGCTGGTCTTGTTGGCGCCGTTCCAGAGCCGGGCGGTGACGCCCTCAAAACTCGATCTGGCGGCGAGACTGCCGACATGCTCGCCGGCGATGATCAGCTCGCCGCGCTCGCCGTCGACATGGCTCAGCACGGTCTCAGCGGCGGGAACGCCGTCCAGTCCGATCTGGCTTTTGGTGAGGTGGATGTTCATGGCCCAATCTCCCGTTTGATGCAGGGGAAGGTCAGACCTGTCGACAGATTGATCAATCTTGATTACATAAATCAATATGAAAAATTCCAACGAGCTCTACCTCTCCGCCCGGGAAGCCGCCGCCGAGCTCGCGATCTCGCCGGCCACGCTCTATGCCTATGTCAGCCGCGGTCTGATCCGCTCCGAGCCGACGCAGGATTCGCGAAAAAATCGCTACCGGGCCGAGGACGTCCGCGCGCTCAAGGAGCGCCGGGTGCCGTCGCCGGAGCCCAGGGGCCTGCGCAGCTTCGACGCCGATTTGCCGGTGATGGACACGGAGATCTCGACCATCACCGAGGACGGCGCGATCTACCGCGGGGTGAATTGCGTCGATCTCGCCGAGAACGACACGCTCGAGCATACGGCGACGCTGCTGTGGGACGTCTCCGGCGTCGATCCGTTCGATCAGGAGAATCAGCCGCTCCTCTCCGAGGAGATGCGCATGATCGGGCAAGCCGCGCGTCGCGCCGCGCCGATCGACCGCGCCATTGCGGTGCTCGCGCTGGCCGCGAGCGCCGATCCCCGCGCCTTCACCCGCGCGCCCGATGGCCGTGCCATGGTCGGCGCGCGCATCGTCCGCCTGCTGGTCGCGACCATGCTCAATGCCGAGCCGTCGGCCGAGCCGCTGCATCAGCAGGTTGCGAAGGCGTGGGCCGCGGACAACAAGCACGCGAGCGATCTGATCCGCCGCGCGCTCGTGCTGCTTGCCGACCATGAACTGAACGCCTCCACCTTCACAGCGCGCTGTGCCGCATCGACCGGCCTCAATCTCTACGACTCGGTGATCGCCGGGCTCGCCGCGCTCAAAGGGCCCAAGCATGGCGGCGCCGGCGTGCTGGCCTCGCAGCTCGTGAAAACGCTGATCGATCGCGACGTCGAGCCGATGGTGCGCGAGCGCGTCGCGCTCGGCGAGCGCTTTGCCGGCTTCGGCCATGGCGTCTACAAGCGCGGCGATCCCCGCGCGCAATCGCTGCTCAATGCCTTGTCGCGCGCAGGCGCACCGCGGAAGTTCACCCGCGAGGTGCCGGAGCGGATCGCGGAAGCGACCGGCGAGTTCGTCAACATCGACTATGCACTCGCCGTGCTCGTGCATGCCCTGCGCCTGCCCGCCGGCAGCGAGCTCGCTCTGTTCGCCATGGCCCGCAGCGTCGGCTGGATCGCCCATTCCAGCGAGCAATTGCAGTTCGGCAAGCTGATCAGGCCAAGGGCAAGGTATGTGGGACCGGCACCGGGACGGCGGGCGGGAGCTGAGCCCAGGAGCTAAATCTAGACCCTCATGCTGAGGAGCGCGCCCTTCGCGCGCGTCTCGAACCATGAAGGCCCGCCTCTCGCCCGCGGCCATCCTTCGAGACGCCCGCTTCGCGCGCCCTCAGGATGAGGGCGGAGAGCTTGGCGGCCCCTATTCCCGAGGCTTGGCCTTCGCGACGCCGCCGCCGTGCCGGCGGCGGGAGAACCACACCGTTACGCCCACCACGATCGCCACGGCCATTACGGTCAAAATCCAGATGTGCTTGCCGATATGGCCGTGATGATGCAGCCCGGCATATTCGTGGAGCGCTGAGACCGCCAGCACGCCGGGCAGCACATGCGCGGGCGCCCAGGCCAGGATCGCCGGGATGTTGACCGCGTAGAATTTCGCCGGCGCCATGCCGAGCGCGCCGGCGGTAACAGGCACGAAGGCGCGGACCGGGGGCACGAAACGGGCGAAGAACACCGCCCAGGTGCCGAAGCGATGGAAAAAATTCTCGCTCTGCTCGACCACGCGCGGGTAGCTGGTCAGCGGCCAGGTGTTGAGGATCTCGCGCTGCCGCCGGTGCCCGATCCAATAGGCCGATCCGTCGCCGAGCACTGCCCCGAGTGCGGCCGCCAGCAACACCCATGGCAGCTTCAGCTCGCCGCCCGGAACCAGCGCGCTCAGTGCCAGGATGATGGTCGAGCCGGGGATCACCGATCCCACCACCGGCACCGCTTCGAGCAGCGCGGCGAGAAACAGGGTCAGATAGGCCAGCCACGCATGGGCCGAGACGAAGGCGATGAGGGGATCGAGGAAGGATGTCACGTCGTCTCGATGGTGGACTGGAGCACTGGAAGTCAGACCCTACATGGGTCAGTGCATGCGGCAACAGTGGCGTCCGCGCCGGCAGAGGGGTCAACCGCCCGAAATTCGAGCATGATTCGCAAGGCAGCCCTCCAAAAACTGCGTTCCTTGCCTATCTAAATGAAAAGACAATGGAACTTTGATAAGTGGGCGGGCTTCTGCCCGCTCGTTGTCTCTGATAGGTTGATTTTCAGCACCCAGCCGCAGCCAACGTGCAAATAACCGGTTTCGGGACCGCCCGGGACCTCGGAGGATTGATGACGACCGCCGCTCTGTCCAAAGTTGAGGAAGTTTCCGGTCTGCCCGACATGAAGGTGTCGGTGCGCCAGGTGTTCGGGATCGACAGCGATCTCGAAGTCCCGGCCTATTCCGAAGTCGATCCTCACGTGCCCGAAGTCGATTCCGACTACCGCTTCGACCGCGCCACCACGCTTGCCATTCTCGCCGGCTTTGCCCGCAACCGCCGCGTGATGGTGACCGGCTATCATGGCACCGGCAAATCCACCCATATCGAGCAGGTCGCCGCGCGGCTGAACTGGCCCTGCGTGCGCGTCAACCTCGACAGCCACATCAGCCGTATCGACCTGGTCGGCAAGGACTCCATCGTGGTCCGCGACGGCAAGCAGGTCACCGAATTCCGCGACGGCATTTTGCCCTGGGCGCTGCAGAACAACGTCGCGCTGGTGTTCGACGAATACGACGCAGGCCGCCCGGACGTGATGTTCGTGATCCAGCGCGTGCTCGAGGTCTCGGGGCGCCTGACCCTGCTCGACCAGAACAAGGTGATCAAGCCGCATCCGGCGTTCCGGCTGTTCGCCACGGCGAACACCGTCGGCCTCGGCGATACCTCCGGCCTCTATCACGGCACCCAGCAGATCAACCAGGGCCAGATGGACCGCTGGTCGATCGTCACCACGCTGAACTATCTCAGCCACGACGAGGAAGTGGAGATCGTGCTGGCCAAGGCCAAGCACTATCGCTCCCAGGAGGGCCGCGACATCGTCAACAAGATGGTGCGTCTCGCTGACCTCACCCGCAACGCCTTCGCCAACGGCGATCTGTCGACGGTGATGAGCCCGCGCACGGTGATCACCTGGGCGGAAAACTCCGACATCTTCGGCGACATCGGCTTTGCCTTCCGCGTCACCTTCCTCAACAAATGTGATGAGCTCGAGCGTCCGCTTGTCGCCGAGTTCTACCAGCGCTGCTTCAATGCGGAGCTGCCGGAATCGGCGGTGAACGTGGCGCTGAGCTAAAGGTTTGAGATGTCGTCCCGGCCTTTCGGGACGACGGATAGGGTGAGATGACCACCTCCAACTCCAAATTCCGCAGCAGCAAGGAAGCGCCCACCGAGCCGTTCAAGCGCTCGGTCGCCTCCTGTCTCAAGGCGATCGCGAAGACGCCCGAGCTCGACGTCTCCTTCGCCGCTGAGCGCCCGGGCCTTGCGCCCGGCAAGGCGCGGCTGCCCGAGCCTGCGCGCAAGATGACCAAGCGGGACGCCGCGGTCGTGCGCGGCCACGCTGATTCCATCGCGCTCAAGCTCGCCTGTCACGATCCGAAAGTGCATCGCAAGCTGATGCCCGGCAATCCGCAGGCGCGCGGCGTGTTCGAGGCGGTGGAGCAGGCGCGGGTCGAGGCAATCGGCGCGCGCCGCATGGCGGGCGTTGCGAAAAACCTCACCGCGATGCTCGACGATCACTTCCATCGCGGCAAGTTCGACGAGATCACCGACCGCGCCGATGCACCGCTGGCGGACGCGCTGGCGATGCTGGTACGCGAGCGCCTGACCGGCATGGCGCCGCCGGCGGCCGCCAGGAAGATGGTCGACCTCTGGCGTCCCATTCTCGAAGACAAGATCGGCAAGCGGCTCGACCGGCTCGACGGCGTACTCGAGGACCAGACCCGGTTCGGCGATGCCGTGCACGATCTCTTGTCGGCGCTCGAGCTCGGCGACGAACGCAACGCCGACCCCGAGGACAATGACGAGAACGACGAGAACCAGGACGGCGACAACGACCAGTCCGGCGCCGAAGGCTCGCCCGATTCCGACGCCGCGCAGGAGATGAGCGCCGATCAGGCCGAGGCGACGTCGGAGGAGATGAGCGAGAGCGCGATGGAGAGCGCGCAGGCCTCGACCTCGGACACCTTCGACGACGGCGAGCTCGGCGACGATGAGACGCCGGGCGAGGCGACGCGGCCGAATTCGCGCGGAGCCAACGAGCCGCGCGGGCCGGAATACCATGCGTTTGCGCCGAAATTCGACGAGGTCATCGCCGCCGAAGACCTCTGCGACCATGACGAACTGGAGCGGCTGCGCGCCTATCTCGACAAGCAGCTCGCGCACCTGCAAGGCATTGTTGCCCGCCTCGCAAACCGCCTGCAGCGCCGCCTGATGGCGCAGCAGAACCGCGCCTGGGAGTTCGATCTCGAAGAGGGCATCCTGGATCCCGCGCGGCTGTCGCGCGTGGTCACCGATCCCTATCACCCGCTGTCCTTCATGCACGAGAAGGAGGCGACGTTCCGCGATACCGTGGTGACGCTGCTGCTCGACAATTCCGGCTCGATGCGCGGACGTCCGATCACGGTCGCCGCCACCTGCGCCGACATCCTCGCCCGCACGCTGGAGCGTTGCGGCGTCAAGGTCGAGATTTTGGGCTTCACCACGCGCGCCTGGAAGGGCGGGCAATCGCGCGAGGCCTGGCTTGCCGCCGGCAAGCCCGCCAATCCCGGCCGCCTCAACGATCTTCGCCACATCATCTACAAATCCGCCGACGCCCCCTGGCGTCGTGCGCGGAAAAATCTCGGCCTGATGATGCGCGAGGGGCTCCTCAAGGAGAACATCGACGGCGAGGCGCTGGACTGGGCGCACAAGCGCCTCTTGGGGAGGGCCGAGCAGCGCAAGATCCTGATGATGATCTCGGACGGCGCGCCGGTCGACGATTCCACGCTGTCGGTCAATCCCGGCAACTATCTCGAGCGGCACCTGCGCCACATCATCGAGGAGATCGAGACCCGCTCACCGGTCGAGCTGATCGCGATCGGCATCGGCCATGATGTGACGCGCTATTACCGCCGCGCGGTGACGATCGTGGACGCCGAGGAGCTCGGCGGCGCCATCACCGAGAAGCTCGCCGAACTCTTCAGCGAGACCAACACCGCGCCAAGCCAGCCGGCCAGCCGGCTGCGCCGCAAACTGCATTCGTGAGCGCAGCTTCATCCCGCCGCAGCTTTCTCGGCCACGCGGCGGCGGGATTTTCCATTCTGACGATGCCGCGATTGGCGCGAGCGCAGGCGCAATTGCAGCCCGCGACCGAGCCGCCGCCGCGCGCGCTCCACCTCGATCACGCCGTCGCCGCGCCCGTCAGCGTCGAGGTCAACGCGCGCACCATCCCCAATTTCGAGCCGCGCGACCGCGCGCGCACGCGCTTCGGCTCGCTGGATTTTCGCAGCGGCTTGGTGCTGACCTCGCCCTATCGCGGTTTTGGCGGCCTGTCCGGTATCCGCTTCCTCGACAACAAAGGTGAACGCTTCCTCGCGATCTCCGACCAGGGCGGCTGGTTCACCGGCGCCATCCGCTATTCCGGCCGCGAGATGGTTGGGCTCGCAGACGTCGAGGCCGCGCCGCTGCTCGGTGCGGACGGGCGGCCGATCACGGACAAGCGGCTCTGGTACGACACCGAGGCGCTCGCGCGCGACGGCAACCTCGTCTATGTCGGCCTCGAGCGCGTTAACCAGATCCTGCGCTACGATTTCGCCAAGGGCGGCACCCGCGCCCGCGGCGAGGTGATTGCGGTGCCGCCGGCGTTGCGCAAGCTGCCCTCCAACAAGGGGCTGGAGGCGATGGTCATGGTGCCGAGAGGGCAAGGCCAGAGCCAGCCGCTCGCCGGCACGCTGATCGCCTTCTCAGAGCGGGGGCTCGATGCCGACGGCAACCTCATAGCCTTCCTGATCGGCGGCCCGACGCCGGGCCAGTTCAGCGTGCGGCGCTCCGAAAATTTTGACATCAGCGACGCCGTGCTGCTGCCCTCGGGCGATCTCCTCATCCTCGAGCGCAAATTCTCCTGGTTCACCGGCGTCAACATCCGCATCCGCGCGATCCCGCTCAAGGCAATCGCGCCGGGTGCGCTGGTCGACGGCCTCACGCTGTTCGCCGCCGATCTCGGCCACGAGATCGACAACATGGAGGGCATCGACGCCCACGTCACGGCCGGGGGCGAGACCGTGCTGACCCTGATCTCCGACGACAATTTCTCGATGCTCCAGCGGACGCTGCTGCTGCAGTTTACGCTTGTGGAGTAGCCGGCGGTCTCTCCCCCTCATTGCCGATGCGGAGGCGGGCTCGCACCGAGCCAACAGCGCAATGCGTGGCATCACTATCCGCCATTCCGCCGCGCGCCTAGCAATCCGCACGTCGGTCACTACACTCCTGCCATTGCCCCTCCATCCTTCGGAACCTCCCCGCATGTCCGTCCTGTTTTCCCCGATCAAGCTGCGCGGCCTGACGTTGAAGAACCGCGTCGTGGTGTCGCCGATGTGCCAGTATTCGGCCGACGACGGCGTCGCCACCGACTGGCACTTCACCCACATCAACAATCTCAGCCTGTCGGGCGCGGCGATGTTCTGCATAGAGGCGACGCATGTCGAGGCGATCGGCCGCATCACGCCGGGCTGTCTCGGGCTCTACAGCGACGCCTGCGAAGCGGCCTTGAAGCCGATCCTCAATTCGGTGCGCAAATATTCCTCCACGGCCATCGCGATGCAGCTCGCCCATGCCGGCCGCAAAGCCTCGAGCGCGCGGCCCTGGGAGGGCGGCCAGCTGATTCCGGTTGAACACGGCGGCTGGCAGACGGTTGCGCCGTCGGCCGTGCCGCACAAGGAGGGCGAGGCCGCGCCGCTGGCGCTCGACGCCGCGGGCCTCAAGCGCATCCGCAACGCCTTCGCCGACTCAGCAAAGCGCGCCGCCCGCCTCGGCGTCGACGCGATCGAGGTGCACGGCGCGCACGGCTATCTCCTGCATCAGTTCCTGTCGCCGATCTCGAACCGGCGCACCGACGAATATGGCGGCAGCCTCGAAAACCGCATGCGGTTTCCGCTGGAGGTGTTCGATGCGGTGCGCGCAGCATTCCCCGCCGACAAGCCGGTCGGCATGCGGGTGTCGTCGACCGACTGGGTCGAGGGCGGCTGGGACCTGGCGCAGACCATCGCATTCGCGAAAGCGCTGAAGGCGCGCGGCGTCGACTGGATCGATGCCTCCTCCGGCGGCGTCTCGCCGCTTCAGAAGATTCCGCTCGGCCCCGGCTATCAGGTGCAGTTCGCAGAGGCGATCAAGCGCGACACCGAATTGCCGACCATCGCCGTCGGCCTGATCAGCGAAGCCAGGCAAGCCGAGGAGATCGTCGCATCCGGCAAGGCCGACATGGTCGCGCTCGCCCGCGGCATGCTCTACGACCCGCGCTGGGCCTGGCACGCGGCCGCCGAGCTCGGCGGCGAAGTCGAAGCCCCGCCGCAATATTGGCGCTCGCAGCCCTCGACGCAAAAGGCGCTGTTCGGCAGGACCACGTTCGGGGCGCGGTGATTTCTTCACCTCTCCCCGCGTGCGGCGCGGCGTGCGGGGGAGTAAACTCACGCATCCGTAACCCCGCTCACCTTCCACCTCCCGCAAAACTGGCCTAACCTCCGTCCCCTCAACGGCTCACGGAGGCCGGCCATGCGTTTTGGTGTTCGCAAAACTGCCCATGTGTTCGAGCGCGTGGGTCTTGCGATGGCGGGCGCGGCGTGCGGATTGTTCGTCGGCGCCTATGTGGGATCGGCGATCCCCACGCTCACCACGCAGGGGTTCTTGCTGCTGATGATGGTGCTCGGCTTCATCGGCTTCTATATCGGCATCGACACGCCGCAAATGCCGTTCGACGAGGCGCACAGCCAGATCGACGCCGCGGAGTTTTTGAGTTCGGCCGGCACGCTCTGCGCCACGCTCACCGCGCTCGCTTCGGTCGCCGTCATCGTGCTCCGCCTCGATCCGCACATCGCCTGGACCTGGCTCGCTCTGCTCGGCTGGATCGGCGGTGTCGCCATGCAGATCGTCGCGGGCACCAAGGCCAGGATGCGGACGTAGCGCGGCTCTTACCCTCCAGGGGAGGGTAAGCGGGGCATCTCGGTGTTCGGCCCTAGAACACCACGCCCACCCGCGTGCCGCGCTTCCACGCGATACGGCAGCGCTTCTTGGTGTTGACGTGCAAGAGCTCGAACCGATCGGGAATGCTCACCTGCCCGCCGAGATCGACGCAGGCCCCGCCGGGCGAATAGTCGATCAGCGTGCAGGGAATCACCGGCGCGCGCGGGTCGGTGATGATCTTGGCCTGGCGCGACACCAATCCCGAAGGTTTCACGCGGGCATATTTGCGCGGATAGTGCGGCACGTCTCCTCCAGCTCCGCTGTCTCGCGGCGATCGGTTCCAATGATGGCCGGCAGATCATGCGATCCCGCTAAAGCAGGCTTGAGAATTTTAACGAAAAGTAGCGGCAAAGAAAGAAAGCGAAGGTAGCGGGTGCTTACCCCTCCAGGGGAGGGTAAGAGAGCGCGGCTCTCCCATCACCCTGTCACGATCTCCTCCGCCCCCGCCGCCACCTCCATCCCCGGCCCTGTCGGCATCGGCACCGTCACAAAATCCTTCGGCAGATTCACCGGCCGATAGTCCGGCTCCACCGCCATCCGCTTCACCACGCTCTCATGCACATGCGCGCCTTCCGGAATGACGCGCGGCTCGCAATCGGGAATGTAGAAGCCGAGCACCACCTTCCGCTCCGGCCATTCCCGGTATTTCGCGCGCTTCGGCAAATATTCCAGCAGCCGCCAGGCGAGCGTCATGGAATCGTGCAGCTCGCCCGTCTTCCCGGTAAAAGCGGGCGCGACATAGCTGAACGGCGAGTTCTTGCGCTGGATGCCGAAGGCGAGCTGGTTCACCGTGCGCGGGTTGAAGTTCAGCCCCGCCTTTGCGGCCTCCTCGATCATCCACAGCAGCGGATATTTCGACTGTCCGCTCTCGGCTTCCGGATAGCTGCCGCCGACATCGCCATGCACGCCGGCGAACCACACCTGCAGAATGTCCTGCGGCACCTTCTTCTCGTCCGGCACATAGCGATTGCTCCAGAACTCCTGCGGCGCGTCATACGCCTTGAGGCGGAACATGCAGCGCCGCTCGTCGATCGCGATCGCCTGCCGGAAGATTTTGACGCTGGGATTGCGCAGCGTGAAGGCGAGCTCCTCGAAGCTCGGCCAATACAGCCGGTCGGCGCGCGGCACGATCACGCTCGCCACCGTGTCCCAGACGCCGACGAAGTGGATGGTCGGCCAGCGCGTCGAGGTGATGCGCGCGAACTGCGCGGCGAGGTCGAATTGGTCTTTCGGCAGCGGCCCCTGCTCGTCGAAAGTGACATCGCTGAGGTCCTCGACGTCGTTGCCGCGCCCGGTGCCGGAATATTGTTTGTAGGCGATGAGGCCGCTGCCTGCGAGGTTCACCTGCTCCGGCGAGATCAGCCCGACCTTGTGGATCAGCCCCGCCAGCACCCGCACGGTATAGGCGCCGCGCGAGAAGCCGAACAGGTAGATCTTGTCTCCGGCTGCGTAATGCTGAACCAGGAAGCAATAGGCGCTGAGCACGTTCTCATCGAGCCCATAGCCGGTGGCGAGCCCCAGCACCATGTTGATATTGGCCTTCCAGCGATGCCACGTCGTCGGCTCCGTCACCGTGCCGACTCCCGGATCGTAAAACACCATCTGCCGCGGCTGCGTCTTGTCGGTCTTGCGCAGGCAGCGATAGAGCTTCAGGACGTTGGAGATGTTCTCGCTGATCTCGTTGCCGGTGCCGTCACAGCAGATGACGAGGTTTTTCGGCTCGGGTTTGCGGTCGGTGCTGGCTGCATGCTCCATGGGATGCGCCTCCGGGTGATGCGACCGCAGTATAGCGGAAATGGATGGCAGCGAGGAGACGAAGCCGGCGCCGCCGGCGTGGTGCCTCATTTATCTTCTGTTGACATTAACCACTTGTTAACCATGCCGACGCCTAATGTGGAGGAGTGGGGGATCACCATGTCGGCCCATGTGACGCGACCGAAGTTGATGCCTGTTTCGGCCCGTCCAGCCTTTGCTGAGCTTGCCAGGCTGGCGGTTCGCGCCACGGCCGTCCTACGGACCAAAACGGCTGTCGTACGGAGCAAAGCCATGTTTGGAAAGGACGACTTAGTGGACAATCTCAGCCGCGATCTCGAGCGCGCGCGCGGAAGACGCGATGCACTCGCATCCGAAGCCACGACCCTGACGGCCCAGATCGCCGAAATTGAAGCCCGCCTTTCGGAGGAGAAGAAAAGGCGGGAGCGTGAGCGCGTCTTGGTCGAGATCGAAGCGATCAAAACCCGAGTCAAGCAGGCCGCCGGCGCGTTTGCGCCCGTCGTCGATGGCCTCTCCAAGGCGATCGAATCGGCTGCGGCCGTCGTGCCCGAGGCGCGCGAGCTCAATAGTTTCCTGGTGTCGGTGGCGACCGAAATCGACAGCGTGCTCGATCCCCTGTTGCGCGAACTGGATCAGCGCGCCGATGCGGTGCGAACAGGGCACGTCGCGCTCGACCTCCCGAGTTCGGCCGACGAAGCTGCCATCGAGCTGCCGAAAGACAGCAACGAACGCCTGCTTCGTTTTCCGGCGTGGCTGTCTCGCGACAAGGAGACGGACAAGAAGGAAACAGCGGAGAGCCCGCGCAGCACGGCAGCGTGAACAATCGGCGCGCCGCGCGGCTCAAGAAGCTTGTCTGCAGATCTGGCGGTTCTGAGTTGCCGATGAAATTCCCGTCGGCAGCGCCAGCGCGCCGACGGCATGCGCCGGCACAAGCTGATGATATTGTTTGATTCGATGCAAGCCGAGAGCTCAGACCACCTCTCCCGTAGGGAGAGGTCGGAGCGCATCGAAAGATGCGATCCGGGTGAGGGGATCCGGTCTCACCGAGCGCAGCGGGCCCTCACCCGGATTGCTCAGGCGCGCAATTGCGCGCCATAGCAATCCGACCTCTCCCCGCTGGGGCGAGGTGGACCTCCGACCGAACCTGATTTCATCGCGCTTTGGAGCCGCCTGGCAGCGGTCCATGTCCGGCATTGGAGACGATTAACTCCCCTCCTGCGACCGCTCAGTTGGCGGCGCGGCGCAGGAAGGCCGGGATATCGAGAACGGCCTCGTCGGGCGCATTGCGCGCAGCGCTGCGGCCGTAAGGATCGAGCGGCCGGTCGGCCGCGTGGCGTGCATGTTCCAGGCTCGGCCTTGCCGGCGGCCCCACCGGGTGGTGCGGCTGCGGCCGGAGCGGCGGGCTTTCGACCTGCGCAAGGGGCGCACTGCGCTCGATGCGATCGGCGATACGGCGGCCGTCATTGCGCAGCCTGCCGGCGAGCTGCGTGAGTGCGGTTTCCACCGGTTGCGACTGCTGCGCCGGGTCGAGATTATCGATTCCGGTTGCGACCACGGAGACGCGGACGATGCCTTCGAGGCTGTCATCAAACGACGCGCCGACGATGATGTTGGCGTCCGGGTCGGCCTCGTCGCGAATGCGGGTCGCGGCTTCGTCGACCTCGTACAGCATGAGATCCTTGCCGCCGGTGATGGAGATGATGAGGCCACTGGCGCGCTTGATCGAGGGATTCTCGATCAATGGATTGGAGATCGCGGCGACAGCGGCGGCAAGCACGCGCTTCTCGCCGGAAGCCTCGCCCCGTCCCATCATGGCCTTGCCCTTCTCCTTCATGACGGAGAGGACGTCGGCAAAATCGAGATTGATCAGGCCTTCCTTGACGATGAGGTCGCTGATGCAGGCGACGCCGGAATAAAGCACCTGGTCGGCAAGGGCGAAGGCATCGGCGAATGTGGTCTTCTCGCTGGCCACCCGGAACAGGTTCTGGTTCGGGATGATCAGGAGCGTGTCGACCGTCTTCAGCAATTCCTCGATGCCGGCTTCGGCAAAGCGCATGCGGCGCTGGCCCTCGAAGTAGAATGGCTTGGTGACCACGCCGATCGTGAGGATGCCGAGCTCGCGCGCGGTCCTGGCGACGATGGGGGCAGCCCCGGTGCCGGTGCCGCCGCCCATGCCGGCCGTCACGAACACCATGTGCGCGCCGGTCAATTGATCGCGGATCGTGTCGATTGCCTCTTCGGCTGCGGCGCGTCCCAATTCCGGCTGCGAGCCGGCGCCGAGGCCTGCGGTCACCTTTGTGCCGAGCTGGATCAGGCGCCTCGCCTTCGACATTGCCAGCGCCTGCGCGTCGGTGTTGGCGACCACGAACTCGACCCCTTGCAGCCCGGCCGTGATCATGTTGTTGACCGCATTGCCGCCGGCGCCGCCGACGCCAAACACGACAATGCGGGCCTTCATTTCGTGGATATCGGTGGTGCCAGTCATACTTCCCTCGTGATTGCTCCGGCAAGCCGGGGATGGAGATGAGTCTCGAGTGCTACCTGCGAGCCGCGCGGTCCGCCTGCACGATCGCAGCGGCCAGATGTCCCAATCGGAGCGCGGCTTGTCCCGCGATCGTGCCGCCCGCCCGGCGACCGGCCTGGAGAACCGCCACTTCGTCTTCCAGTCGTGCCGCCCACGCATTGGCGGCGGTCGTCTCGGCGGCCGCCTGCGTCAGTTCGACCGCCAGGCGATCGGCACGTTCGCGCTCGCGCTCGAACACTGCCCTGTAGGCGGTTGCGACGGCCTCGAGCCGCGCCACCTCCGCCTTGAAGGCCTGGATCTTGATCGCCTCGATCTTCGCCAGGGAGGCATCGATCGGGTCTGCCCGGCGGATGCGTCGTGGGCGGGGCGTGTAGCGGAGCTCTGCGAAATCAACCCTCACCAGGGCCTTGCCGTCCTCCGACCGCGAGCGCGGCAACCGGCGGCGTCGCGCAAGCGAACGCGCGGCCTCTCGGGAGATATCGAGGCGGGCACTGAGATCGGCATACGTCAACAATGCAACGCACATCGGCGCTTCTCCTGGAGCGAACCGGGACGGCATTTCGAGCTAATGATGGCTGGACGATTACCGCAGGCTAGGCTGCGTTGGTTAATGCACGGTTAACGCGCGAGGGGTGTTGTTTACCAGTGCCGGACACCGGGCCGACGTAGGGATGCCGGGCAGCATCTGCCGCGGGCTGTGTCCTGTCGGTCTTGCCCGGAGGCAGGCGATAGAGCTTCAGGATTTGGAGATGTTCTCCGAGATCTCGCTGCCGGTGCCGTCAGAGCAGATGATGAGGTTTCGGGTCGGTTGTTTGGTCGTGCTCAACGGCATGCCCCGGCGATGCTACCGGGGCGAGCATAGCTGGAAAAGGGCGGCAACCGAGGTCCACTTGAGTGACGCGTCCGTCAGAAGCTGATCGGAGGTAAGCTTAGCGGGACGTATGGGCGCAGGTGTGGTCCGCTTTGGTCGCCTGAACCTTGCTCGCAGATGTGGGTGAACGGATAGTTTAGTGCTCTTGAGTTCCTACCTAAGAAATATAGGTCGCTCCGCTTGCCGAGGTGGGAGCTTGCCTTGCGGGCTGAGCGTCGACCTTTCAATGTTGGATTGAATAGCTGGCTAGAATCTAGGACCTGGGCTATTGAAGACCCGGCGGAGATTGCGATGACTAGCGACGTGAAAGTGGCTCTGGAAGAGAGCACCTCATTTGGCGAGGCGAGCGGCATCGAGGTAGAGGCTCGGCCTCTCCTCGAAGACGTAGCTATCGGCGAACCGTTCAACCCCGATGACATAGACGTCGCTACAAGGTCGATGACGATAGATTTGCTGCTGTCTAGGATTGCCGCTGATGCAATCGATCTTGAGCCCGACTTTCAGCGTCGAGAGGGATTTGGACCGATCGCCAACAGAGTCGTTTGATCGAATCTCTTTTATTGAGAATTCCGCTTCCTACACTTTATGCGGCGGAGGATGAACAAGAGAATTGGGCGATTGTGGATGGTATCCAGCGGCTAACCACCATTACGCGCTTCATTTCGCCTGAATTGATAGAAGAAGCTCCGCTACGTTTGAGTGGTCTGGAGTATCTGGGAAATTCGTTCAATGGCATGGTTTATGATGATCTGCCTGCGCGACTAAAGCGCCGCCTTCGTGAAACTGAGCTGGTTGTTCATTTGATTAGGCATGGCACGCCGCAAGAAGTAAAATTCAATATCTTCGCTCGCATCAACACTGGCGGATTACCTCTCTCCAGCCAAGAATTGCGTCATGCGCTCATTCCCGGTCAGGCCAGAAATTTCCTTAGGGATTTGGCAGCAAGCGATGCGTTCAAGGTCGCAACCACGTACAGCATACGCGACGAACGAATGGCTGATCGAGAAATGGTGCTACGTTTCGTCGCTTTTCGTTTGAATGAGCCTGAGGAGTTTAGAGCGTACGATTTTGATCGCTTCCTTGGTGATGCTATGCGTCAAATAAATACTCTGAGCCGTCGTAAGCTCGATCGTTTGGGGGAGGAGTTCGTTGCTGTGATGAATACAGCAGCGGAGATCTTTGGAGATGATGCGTTTCGAAAGCGCTATCGCGAGCAAGACGCGCGCATGCCCATAAACAAGGCGCTGTTCGAAACTGTTTCAGTGGCGATAGCTTCGCTGGCGGACTCTGAGCGGCGGCGATGTGTTGACAGAGCCACCGAAATACGCGCGCGAATGATGGTCTTAATGCAAGATAGAGTATTCGAGAGCTCAATTTCGCAGGGTACAGGCGATATTGCCAAAGTTCGCTACCGATTCATGGCAATGGAGCGAGTATTTCAGGAGGTGGCGCGTGGCTGACCTTTTGGCGCTCCACAATTTCAAAGCGTTCAAGGACCTTGCGCTTCCTCTTCGGCCGCTCACTGTACTGGCTGGTTTAAACGGTGCGGGCAAGAGCACCGCGCTTCAGGCGCTAGCGTTGGTCAGGCAGTCTCGCGATGCTGGTTTTCTTGACTCGAAGGGCTTCTTGCTCAATGGCGAACTCGTTGAGTTGGGAACGGGATCTGACCTCCTTCACGATCAGCACGAGGATGACGTTATCCGTATAGGTATGCACGATGGGCGAACGCCTTGGGAGTGGGAGGTCGCATACGCTCCTGAGGGTGATGTCTTGCACTTTGCGACCTCGCCCAAGTACGGAATGTTTGCTGGAAACTTTGATGGGGGACTCTTTGGCAATAATTTTCAGTATTTGAGGGCTGATAGAGCCAGCCCGAACGTCAGTTATCCCAAATCATATCATGTCGTAAGCGAGCGCCGCTTTCTTGGCACGCGCGGAGAATTTACTGCACATTATCTCAATGCGTTTCGGGATGCTCCTGTACCAGAGCGGCTCCGGCATCCGGCCGAAATGGCTCCTGGCTTGCTGTCACAGACCAACGCTTGGATGCAGGTCTTCAGTCCTGGCGTAAGTCTCAATGTTGCCGAAGTGCCGCGGACCGACTTTGTTCAGCTTGACTATAGTTACGGCGGTTCAGCAGGTCTCAGCGGCTCCAATCCATTTCGACCAACCAATGTCGGATTTGGACTTACTTATGCACTCCCTGTGGTTGTTGCGTGTCTTGCCTTGCCGGCGGGTAGCTGGGTTCTGGTAGAAAATCCAGAGGCTCATTTGCATCCCCAAGGCCAGGCTGCCATGGGCGAAATGATAGCGCGTGCGGTAGCCGCAGGGACGACCATTATAGTAGAGACCCATAGCGACCATCTTCTGAATGGCATCAGAATTGCCGTGAAGGAGGGGGTGCTCTCGCCAGAGCAAGTGGGACTAAATTTCTTTCATCGCCCGATGGGCGCCGTCGAACCTTCTCACGAACAACCAAAGATTTCCGCTGATGGGCGGCTGAGTCATTGGCCGAACGGCTTTTTTGATCAGTGGGATAAATCGCTCGATCGCTTGCTGTCATAAGATGGCATTCTTAACCTTCTTAAATGAGCTCTCTTACCCGCAGGGCTCGCAGACTCAAGCGTCGGCCCGTGAAGTGGTGCGGACGTTGATCGCACTTTTGAAAGAGCTGAAGGCGGAACGATCGGATTTGGCCCTTCATTCATCCGTGCCATTAGGGGCTGTGCCGCTTGGTGATAATCTGTGGCTCAGCGCCTTGCGTGCTGATGCAGACACCATCGATGAGTGGCGCTTTCTTCGTGGCTTGGAAAATCGAGCTCCCTTTCATATTGGCCTGGATCGAAAGATTGCTGCTAACGTAGACTTCGAATTCGAAGATAAGAGCGCGATTGCGCTAGGACTGGCATATGAATTTGATGCTTTGGCAGTTAGCTTTGACTGTGAGACTTGGCGTCGGTCCGAAGTGGACGTCTTCAGGCTCGAACTGCAGGATGAAGCGCTCGAATCGGAAGTTGTCGTTGTCCGAAACGCTTCGATCCGAGGTCACGTCGATCCGGTGCGTGCTTGGATGCGCATTGTGGCGCTGCAGGCGCCTAGCGATGGGGATGATTTGTGGGACAATCGAGCCGAACGCTTCCCGCGCCTTCGTTTCTTGCCGCGTGTAGAGGAGCAAGTGCGTTCGCTAAGATCGGGAGCGCCTGAATTGTTGGCCGTGAACCGGCGCCTATGGGAAATTCAGTGCGCGCTTGCAGAGTGGAATCCTGAGTCACACGCTCTCCCGACTTTTCGTACTAAGGTTACCCCTGAACACGAGCAACGCCGATCCTTATTCAACTTCGTAGATGTGCAAGGAGAGGTGCGCTGCTTCGATCTGCACGCGCGATACACGCCCGGTGCCGGGAGGATCCATTTGTGGTGCGACCGTTCGTGACGAGGTCAGGAATTACGACCTGTCACAAACAAAAACGGCCGGATCTTCCGATCCGGCCGCAACGCAACTCTACTGGCTAAGCCTACGCCACACGACGCAACTTAGCCCCCGCCCAATTCTGAATTCTTAGCTCGCCTTCTTCGCCGGCGCGTCGCCGACCTTCTTCTGGATGGCGCGCTTCAGCTCGAGGGCGCGCGGCGACAGGACGTCGGCGCTGGCCTTGAGCAGGAAGGCATCCAAGCCGCCATTGTGGTCGACGCTCTTGACCGCGTTGGTGGAGACGCGCAGGCGCACGTTGCGCTCGAGGGCTTCCGAGATGAACGTCACGTTGACGAGGTTCGGCAGGAAGCGGCGCTTGGTCTTGATGTTGGAGTGGCTGACCTTGTGGCCGACGAGGGGGCCCTTGGCCGTCAGTTCGCAGCGGCGAGACATGGTAGAAATCCTCAGGTTCGAGCCCCCAACGATTTGCGGCCGCCATTCGGGGCGCCACGGGGGCAAATTCTTTCGTCCTTGCAGGGAGCGGGCGGACGTATAGGGGGGAAGGGGCGGGACGTCAAGGTTTTGGGGTGGATTTAGCCCCACGCCGGGCGTCATCGCCCGCGAAGGCGGGCGATCCAGTATTCCACCGGCGCGGCTGGAGTCGAGGGGCCGCAGCGTGCTGGATGCCCCGCTTTCGCGGGGCATGACCGCGGAGGGGGCGGGGAAAGGTTGGCGCCAAGGGCTACCGCCCGATCACCAAAACGGCAATGATCGGAACGCCTTACCATCACATAAAGGGCGTATTCGCGGCCGAAGAGTCCTGGGGAGTTCCGCCGCTTTTGGCGTCCAGCACATTGTTTGCCGCTGTTTTTGGCTTAACTAACAAGGCCTGACGGCCCCATTGGATGGCTTCGTGAATATCCTGACCTCTCACCCGCCGCGGCGGCGCGCCGGCCAGTTGGCCCTGGCGGCGTTCTGCGGCCTCGTCTTGGCGTGGGGAGCGGCGCCGGCAACGGCGCAAGGCAAGCTCGAGGCGCAATATGAGGCGACACTATCGGGCATTCCCGTCGGCAAGGGCGCCTGGAACATCGACATCCAGGACGACGTGTTCGCGGCCGCGGCTTCCGGCGGCACCACGGGGCTTTTGAAGTCGTTCGCGGGCGGCTCGGGCACCGGCGCCTCGCAGGGCCGCGTCGTCAACGGCGCGCTGGTTGCGACCGGCTATCAGGCCTCCACCACCACCTCGAAGAAGACCGAAGAGATCCGCATCACCCTCGACAAGGGCAATGTGAAGGATTTTGCGATCCTGCCGGAGCCGCCGGTCGACCCCGATCGCATCGTCGTCACCGAAGCGCATCGCCGCGGCGTCTGGGATCCGATGACGGCCTCGCTGCTGCGCGTGCCCGGCAATGGCGATCCGGTGTCGCCCGAGGCCTGCCATAATAGCGCGCCCGTGTTCGACGGCCGCATGCGCTACGACTTGAAACTCGATTTCAAGCGCATGGAGAGCGTGAAGGCCGAGAAGGGCTACAAGGGCCCGGTCGTGGTCTGCGCGCTCTATTTCGTGCCTGTGGCCGGCTACATCCCCGATCGCCCCGTGATCAAATACCTCGCCGCCCAGCGCAACATCGAGATCGCCTTTGCGCCGGTGGCGGGAACGCGCATTCTGGTCCCGTTCTGGCTGAAAGTGCCGACGCCGTTGGGACCTGCGATGCTGGAAGCGACCAGCTTCATCACCTCCCCCCAGCCGCCACGCGTCGCCAAGACGCAGTAGGGGTTCTTAACCCTCCCCTCCAAGGGAGGGTAAAAGAAGTCTTGTGAATTCAACGGCTTACCTACTGTGCATGGGGTTGTTTTCGCACTTTTTGTTTGGCAGGTCGGCGAAGCTGGAATCCATTTGACTCCCGCCTGATTCTGATTCGACTCCCGGCTGTCCCCAGCCTTAAGGAACACGTCATCAAATCGTCGCTTGTACGGCAGCCGGAGCCTTCATCTAGTGCACGCCTGTGGCGAGTCCCGCGACATGTTGCGTGAACGGAACGGGACTCGGCAGGGAGTCAGCGATTCGGCCGCGATTCGTTCTAGAGTCGTTCCGAAGCTTAAGGCGAACGGGAAAAGCGTCGCAAAGTGAGACACTGCGCGAGGTTGGGAAGACTGCTCCGCGTTCGCTGTCACCGCGCGGCTTGACCGGGCGATCCAGTACGCCGAGGCAATCGTGGTTGAGCCGATGAGCCGCGGCGGACTGGATGCCCCGGTCAAGCCGGGGCATGACAGCGGAGCGCGTGGTGGCGTTCGGAGACATCGCTGACACCTGATCGCCTCATCGTCTCAAACAGCACTGACATTCGCCCAAATCGGCACTACCTATCTCCAGAATGGCTTTTTCTTCCTCCCCCTTCGCTTCCGAGCGTGCCCCCGGTGCCGGCGTCACTGCGGTGCTCGGGCCGACCAACACCGGCAAGACCCATCTCGCCATCGAGCGGATGCTCGCGCATCCCTCCGGCATGATCGGCCTGCCGCTGCGCCTGCTTGCGCGCGAGGTCTACAACAAGATCGCCGATCGCGCGGGGCCAGAGAGCGTCGCGCTCGTGACCGGCGAGGAGAAGATCAAGCCGAAGAAGCCGCGCTATTGGGTCTCGACCGTCGAGGCGATGCCGCGCGATCTCGACGTCTCCTTCCTCGCCATCGACGAGGTCCAGATCGCCTCGGACCTCGAACGCGGCCACGTCTTCACCGACCGCATCCTCAACCGCCGCGGCCGCGACGAGACGCTGCTCTTGGGCGCTGCGACCATGCGCCCGATCATCGAGCGCCTCTTGCCGGGCGTGTCCATGATCACGCGGCCGCGCCTGTCGCAGCTCGAATTCGCCGGCGACCGCAAGATCACGCGCCAGCCGCGCCGCACCGCCATCGTCGCCTTCTCCGCCGACGAGGTCTACGCCATTGCCGAGCTGATCCGCCGCCAGCATGGCGGCGCCGCCGTGGTGCTGGGCTCGCTCAGCCCTCGCACCCGCAACGCGCAGGTGGCGATGTTCCAGAACGGCGATGTCGACTATCTCGTCGCCACCGACGCCGTCGGCATGGGCCTCAATCTCGACGTTGACCACGTTGCCTTTGCCTCCGATCGCAAGTTCGACGGCTACCAGTTCCGCCGCCTGACACCCTCGGAATTTGCGCAGATCGCCGGCCGCGCCGGCCGCGCCACGCGCAACGGCACCTTCGGCACCACCGGCCGCTGCGCGCCGTTCGAGCCCGAACTCGTCAACGCGCTCCAGAACCACACCTTCGATGCCGTGAAGATGCTGCAATGGCGCAACTCGAAGCTGGATTTCTCCTCGCTCGGCGCGCTCCAGGTGTCGCTGAACCTGGGCCCAGGGCACGAGGCGCTGACGCGCGCCCCGATCGCCGAGGACATGCGCGTGCTCGACCACGCCGCCCGCGACGTCGATGTGCGCGATATCGCGCATGGCAAGGCGGCCGTGGAGCGCCTCTGGGAGGCCTGCCAGGTCCCCGATTACCGAAAGCTGTCGCCGGCCGCTCATGCCGAGCTGGTGACGACGCTGTACGGCTTCCTGATGCAAAAGGGATGCATCCCCGATAGCTGGTTTGCCGCCCAGGTCGATCAGGCCGACCGCGTCGATGGCGACATCGACACGCTGTCGGCCCGGATCGCGCAGATTCGCACCTGGACCTTCGTCGCCAACCGCCCGGATTGGCTGAAAGACCCCGAACGCTGGCAGGGGATCGCGCGCGAGGTCGAAAATAAATTATCGGATGCGCTCCATGAACGCTTGACTGAGCGTTTCGTTGATCGCCGTACCAGTGTATTGATGCGCCGCCTGCGGGAGAACACGAGCTTGAATACTGAAATCGGCAAGACCGGCGAAGTCATCGTCGAAGGCCACGTCATCGGCCGCCTCGACGGCTTCACCTTTGCACCGGACGCTGCGGAAGCCGGCTCCGATGCGAAAGCCTTGCAGGCTGCAGCGCAAGCGGTGCTCGCCGGCGAGATCAACGCGCGCGCCGAAAAGCTGGGCAATGCACCGGACGAGCAGTTCGTGCTGACCTCGGAAGGCATCATCCGCTGGACCGGCGATGCCGTGGCGCGCCTGTCCGCCGCAGACGACGCGCTGCATCCGCGCATCCGCATCATCTCCGACGAGCGCCTGACCGGCGGCCCGCGCGAGAAGGTGCAGGCCCGGCTCGAGCTCTGGCTCAAGACGCATATCGAAAAGCTGCTCGGGCCGATGTTCGAGCTGTCAAAGGCCGAGGATGTCACCGGCATCGCCCGCGGCATCGCCTATCAGCTGGTCGAGGCGCTCGGCGTGCTGGAGCGTCCGAAGATCGCCAGCGAGCTGAAGGATCTCGACCAGTCCTCGCGCGCGGTCTTGCGCAAGTACGGCGTCCGCTTCGGGGCCTATCACATCTACTTCCCCGGCCTGCTCAAGCCCGCCGCGCGCGCCCTCGCAGCGCTGCTCTGGGCGTTGAAGCAGGACAATGTCGATCTCTCCGCGCTGTCTGGCGCTCAGCATTTGGCATCTTCGGGCCGCACCTCGTTCCCGGTCGACAAGCAGCTGCCGCGCGATGCCTATCGCGTGCTCGGCTACAAGCAGGCCGGCGAGCGCGCCGTGCGCGTCGATATTTTGGAGCGGCTTGCCGATCTGATCCGCCCGGCGCTGGCTTGGCGCGAGAACTCGCCCGGCGAAAAGCCGGCCGGCGCGTTCGACGGCCGCGGTTTTGTGGTGACGCAGGCGATGACCTCGCTCACCGGATCGGCCGGCGAGGACTTTGCGTCGGTGCTGCGCGCGCTCGGCTATCGCATGGAGAAGCGTCCGCCGTTGCCGCCAAAGCCTGTGGTGACCGAGACGGTCGCGGCAGAGACGCCGCCCGTCGAGGGCAGCGCGGAGACGTCGACCGAGACCGCAGCGGAGGCCGTAGCGGGTCTGCCCGCAGAAGCATCCGCCAAAGCCGCTCCTGAAGCCGTCGCCGTCGAAGACGCCCCCGGCATGGAGCAGCGCGACGAGGGCGCGCACGAGCCAGAGCCTGCGCCGGAAGCTCCGCCTAAGGCCGCCGTCACGCCCGAAGATGCCCCCAGCATCGCGCCACCGGCGGAAGAGATTGCTGCGCCGGCAGAGGCTGCCGGCCTCGAAGCCGCTGCCGCCGAGACCGCGGCAACGGAAGCTACCGCAGCGCCTGAGGCTGCCGCGCCTGAAGCCGTCGCGCCTGAGGCTGCCGCGCCTGAGGCTGCGGCGACGCCGGCCGAGCCCGAGCTCGTCGAGGTCTGGCGTCCCGGCGGCCGTCACGAGGATCGCAAGCCGCGCCACGAGCGCCATCGCCATCAGCGTCACCATCAGCCGCGTCCGCAGGCGGGTGCAGAAGCTAGCACGGCCGCGCCCGGCGAAGCAGCCGAAGGCGCGAAGCCGGGTGAGCGCCATCGCCATGGTGGTGGTCATCGCCGCGACGCGGCCAAGGATTTTCGCAAGGGCCGCGAAGGTGGTGGAGACGGTGCGCCGCGTCCCGAGGGGCGTGACGACAGGAATCGCCGTTTCGAGGGCAAGGACCGCGACAACAAGGATCGCGATCGCAACCGTGACAACAAAGGCAAGTTCGGCGATCGCGACAAGGGCCGCGACAACCGTGGCCGCGACCGCCGCGACCGCGAGTCCGGTCCGTCGCTGCGTCCCTATGCCTCCAGCGCGAATCCGCGCGAACGCGATCGTCCTGTTGATCCGAACTCGCCCTTCGCAAAGCTCGCAGCGCTGAAAGAGCAACTGGCGGGGCGCAAGGAGTAATCCTACGACCGAGCGGCAGCGCATCGACAAATGGCTGTGGCACGCCCGGGTGGTGAAGGCGCGCACCTCCGCCGCTGAGCTGGTGGTCACCGGCCACGTTCGCGTCAACGGCGCACGCGAGACATCGCCGGGGCATGCGATCAAGGTCGGCGACGTCCTCACCATCGCGCTCGATCGCACCGTGCGCGTCTTGAGGGTCATCGCCTTCAACGAGCGCCGCGGCGATGCCGCCTCGGCCCGCGTGCTCTACGAAGAGCTCGGCGAGCGCAATTAATTGCGCGGTGCATTCATTTCTTGGCTGGTCAAACGCACACAAGTGTCATGATCAGCCGTTCCCGACCTTGCGGCGCCCGGCCATCCGCGCTACGCAAGCCGCGACTTTTGAAAGAGCTTTTCGGAGCGTTGGATGACTTACGTCGTCACTGAAAACTGCATCAAGTGCAAGTACACCGACTGCGTCGAGGTCTGCCCGGTCGACTGTTTCTACGAGGGCGACAACATGCTCGTCATTCACCCCGACGAGTGCATCGATTGCGGCGTGTGCGAGCCGGAATGCCCCGCCGACGCCATCAAGCCGGACACAGAGCCGGGCCTTGAAAAGTGGCTCCAAGTCAACGCCGACTACGCCAAGAGCTGGCCCAACATCACCCAGAAGAAAGAATCACCCGCCGACGCCAAGGAATTCGACGGCATGGAAGGCAAGTTCGAGAAATATTTTTCTCCGAACCCGGGCTCGGGAGACTAATTAGGGCCCAAACTTAACCCTAATAGCTGCGTTAGGCCCGAAAACCAGCCCTGAAGACCCCTAAATCATTGATTTTTGCGGGAAATGTGCTATATTGGGCACATTAAGCCGAACCCCGTCAGCCCCGTTGGCCCCTCTGGGTTCCCGTGAAACCAAATGTCGAACAGGGGCGTGGCAGTTTCCGCGCGCAGGCTGTGTCACAGAAAACGCGTAAAAAGAGTACTTCAGCGAGGGTTTCCCATAAGGAGGCCAAAAAAGTCGCCGCGGCCAGCCGTAGCGCATCCAAGGGTCGGACCGCGACGAAGGCGCCGGCTGCAAAGTCCTCGAAGAACAAAAGAAGCGCAATGCCTAACAAGACTGCCAAACCGGCCGCGAAAGCGACCGCTGCCAAGCCTGCTGCTGCCAAGGCTCACCCTGCGAAGGCTCACGCTGCCAAGCCCGCCGCGCCGAAGGCTCCCGTTGCTGCTGCTCATGCCAAGGCTCCTGCCGCTGCCAAGCCGGCCGCCAAGCCCGCTGCTGCGCCGAAGGTCGAGGAAAAGAAGGTCGTCACCCAGCGTCAGGGCTTCAAGGCCAACGAATTCGTCGTTTATCCCGCTCACGGCGTCGGCCAGATCCTGGCCATCGAGGAGCAGGAGATCGCCGGTGCCAAGCTCGAGCTGTTCGTCATCAACTTCATCAAGGACAAGATGACGCTGCGCGTTCCGACCGCCAAGGTCGCCAATGTCGGCATGCGCAAGCTGTCCGATCCGGCGCTGGTCAAGAAGGCGCTGGAGACGCTCAAGGGCCGCGCCCGCGTCAAGCGCACCATGTGGTCGCGCCGCGCCCAGGAATACGAAGCGAAGATCAATTCGGGCGACATCGTCGCGATCGCGGAAGTCGTGCGCGACCTCTACCGCTCGGAGTCGCAGCCGGAGCAGTCCTACAGCGAACGCCAGCTCTATGAAGCGGCGCTCGACCGTCTGTCCCGCGAGATCGCGGTGGTGCAGCACTCGACCGAGACCGAGGCAGTCAAGGAGATCGAGGCCCAGCTCGCCAAGAGCCCGCGCCGCAACGCCAAGGCGGAAGCCGCCGAGGGCGAAGCAGATACGGATGCAGAGGGCGATACCGACGACACCGATGGCGACGATACCACCGTCGCCGACGAGGCTGCATAAGCAGCTCGTCGTATCGCAACAGATCAAAAGCCCGGCCGTTCGGCCGGGCTTTTTGCTTTGGGGGACGCTTGTCCGGACGGCACCTTATTTGACCGGCCGTTTCTCCAGCTTCCTTGCCAGCGTCCGCCGATGCATGCCGAGCCTTCGTGCCGCTTCCGAGATGTTGAAATCCGTCTCGATCAGGGTCTGGTGGATGCGCTCCCATTCCAGCGTCTTGATCGATGTCGGTCGTGCATCGAGCGCGACCTCGGCGTTGCCTTCGGCCTTGTTGAAGGCGGCCTCGATGTCGTCGGTGTTCGACGGTTTTGCCAGGTAGTGGCAGGCTCCCAGCTTGATGGCCTCGACGGCGGTCGAAATGCTGGCAAAGCCGGTCAGCACCACGATCAGCATGTCGGGATCATGCGTGTGCAAGAGCTCGACGCAGGCAAGCCCGGAGGCGCCGCCGAGCTTGAGGTCGACCACGGCGTGGCCGAACGAGCGCTCCTCCAGCACCTGGCGTACCTCTTCGATCGAGGCGGCGAGCACGACCTCGTAGCCGCGGCGCTCGAACGAGCGTTTCAGTGTGCGGGCGAAGCCGGCATCGTCCTCGACGACGATGAGCGAGCGGTCAGGCGTCAAAATTCCCTCCGATCGCGAGCGTTGCGAGCGGCAGCGTGAGGCGAACGGTGGCGCCGCGCTTCCTGTGGTTCTCGGCGGTCACGCTGCCTCCTAATTTGCGCACCACGTTCACCACCAGGAACAGGCCGAGCCCGCCGCCGGCGCGGCCCTTGCTGGACTGATAGGGCTTTCCGAGCTGCGCCAGCATCTCCGGCGCAAAGCCCGGGCCGCGGTCGCTGATCGACAGCACGAGATTGTCGCCCTCGCGCTCGGCGACGAGTTCGACCCAATCGCGCGAGACCTCATAGGCGTTGTCGAGCACGTTGAAGATCACCTGCTTCAGCGCGACGTCGGAGACGATCGCGACGTCCTCGCCGAAGGTGTTGACGAAGTAGAGCGTCCGCGCCGAGCGCGCGTCGCGCCATTCCTCCACCAGCGCGGTGACAAAAGCCGTCACCATCGTCGGTGAGGAGCCTTCGCCGCGTGCTTCGCCCGCCGACACCAGGATGCCCGTCACGATCGACTTGCAGCGTTGCAGCGAGGCCTCCATCTCCGCGAGATCCTCGGCGAGCTCCTGATCGGCGGCGAGATCCGGCATGCGGCGCCAGTCGCTGAGGATCACCGAAAGCGAGGCGAGCGGGGTGCCGAGCTCGTGGGCCGCGCCGGAGGCGAGCAGGCCCATGCGCACGATGTGATCCTGCTCGGCCGCGTGCTGGCGCAGCGCCGCCAGGTGTGCGTCGCGCTCGCGCAAATTCCTGTTGATGCGGGTGACGAACACCACCAGCAGAACGGCGTTGAGAACGAAGCCCAACAGCATGCCTGCTACGGTGAGGCTGTAGGTTTCGCTGATGGGATTTGGCGGCAGGTCGAGCGGCCTGTAGGCGAGCGTCAGCCACACGAAACTCGCGCAGGTCAGCGCAACCAGCGACCAGGTCGAGCGGGCATCGAGCAGCACCGCGCCCAGCGTCACCTGGAGCAGGAACAGCGAGGTGAAGGGATTGGTGGCGCCGCCAGAGAGGTAGAGCTGCGCGGTCAGCGCGGCGACGTCGAGCATCAGCGCGACCAAAAGCTCGTTGTTGGTGATCGCCGCGCGATGGCGCACCCAGACCAGGCTGGAGACGTTGAGCAGCACCAGCGCGCCGATCACCGCACCCATCCGTTCCAAGGGCAGGGGGATGCCAAGTCCGAAATGCACGGCGCCGATGGTCACGATCTGGCCGACCACCGCGGTCCAGCGCAGCTGGATCAGCAGCGCCATGTTCTTGCGGTTGGTCTCGTCGTCGGTGGGAGCAGTGCCGATCAACTCGCCGCGCGCGTCCTCCTGCGATTGCAGCGTCACGGCCAGCTCGCCGCCATGGGCAAGCGTCCGGGGGCTCGACTTTGCGTCGTCAGGTCGGCTCGACGATCGTTCCAGCATCTGATCCCGTCCTGCGGCCAGCGGCGTCGGAGCCGCCGGCCGGTTCGTGGACGAAGCGTTTGCGGCGGAATAGCCCGCCGCCGAATGTGACGAAAAGTCGACCGGCTAGCATGAAAGCCAGGGCAAACCACGTCAGCGCGTAGATCAGGTGGTTATTGGGAAAGCGGATGACGGTCAATCCGCCGATCGGACCGCCGGCAATTTGTGATCCGGCGTCGGCATCCACAAAAAAGGGCGCGACCTCGTGGAGGCCGCGTGCCGCCGCGATCGCGGCGACATCCCGCGAGTACCAGCGGTTGTGCTGTGGCACGTTGTTCCTGAGGAATCCGCCCTGGGGCTCCGTGATGCGCAACAGACCGGTGATCTCAACCTCGCCGTCGGGATTGCCGTCCCGGCGCGTCGAGGCGTCGCGCCGCTCGGAGGGCACGAAGCCGCGGTTGATCAAGACCTGCGTGCCGTCGCTGCGCAGAAGCGGCGTCAGCACCCAATAGCCGGGGCCTTCCTCGGTCACGGCCTGCACCAGCGTCTCGCAGTCATGCAGGAAATGGCCGGTGAGAGTGACGTGCCTGTACTCGTCGTTCGCGGTGGAGATCGTGGGCCACGCAGCAGGCGAGGGAACCGGCTGGGCCGGGGCATGAACGCGCTGCTCGACCCGGTCGATCAGCGCCAGCTTCCAGGCGCGGCGTTCGATCTGCCAGATGCCCAAAGCGATCAGAACGGCAATCGCCGTGAGCGAGAGGACCGTGAGCCACAGGGAGGGGGATCGCGCAGCCTTGCCGCGCGTCCCGCCTGCCTTGTCCTTCGCGGTCCAGATCATGCTCACGTCAGAGGCTCGCTCACTTCATTCCGCTCATCTGATGAATCGGCATCATGTTGCTGTTGAGGTGGTTCATCACCCACAGCGAACCGGAAAGCGCGATCACCACCATGACGATGGTGAAGATCAGCGCCATCATGCTCCAGCCGTTCTCCGACGTCGTATTCATGTGCAGGAAGTAGATCATGTGCACGACGATCTGCACGACTGCGAAGGCCATGATGAGCAGCACGGTGATCTGCTTGCTCGGCAGCGCGCCGCTCATCACCAGCCAGAACGGGATCGCGGTGAGCACGACCGAGAGCACGAAGCCGAGCATATAGGTCGAGAACGTGCCATGGGCGTGGCCGTCGCCATGGTGATGATTGTCGGCGTGCGCGGTGTGGGTATCGGTGTTCATCGCAGAACTCCCAGCAGATAGACGAAGGTGAAGACGCCGATCCAGACTACGTCGAGGAAGTGCCAGAACATCGACAAGCACATCAGGCGGCGGCGGTTGGCTTCGATCAGGCCGAACTTGCCGACCTGCACCATCAGCGTCACGAGCCAGATCAGGCCGCAGGAGACGTGCAGGCCGTGGGTGCCGACCAGGGTGAAGAACGCGGACAGGAAGGCGCTGCGCTGCGGCGTGGCGCCCTCGTGGATCATGTGGGCGAACTCGGTGAGTTCGATGCCGATGAAGGCGAGGCCGAACAGGCCGGTGATCGCCAGCCACATCTGGGTCTGCGCGACCTTGTTCTGCTGAATCGTCAGCATGGCAAAACCGTAGGTGATCGACGACAGCAGCAGCATCGAGGTGTTCACCGCGACCAGATTCAGGTCGAACAGGTCCTTTGGCGCGGGACCGGCGGCATAGTTGCCGCCGAGCACGCCGAAGGTGGCGAACAAGATCGCGAAGATGAGGCAGTCGCTCATCAGATAGATCCAGAAGCCCAGCGCGGTGCTCCAGCCTTCCGGATGCGGGTGCTCGTCGGCGAGGTAGAAGATCGGCTCGCCGGATTGGGTGGGCTTGATCGCGACAGTCATTTACTTGGCTCCGGCGAGCAGTTTGGTGCGCGCGTCCTCGGTCCGGATGACGTCTTCAGCCGGAATGTCGAAGTCGCGGTGATAGTTGAAAGTGTGACCGATACCGACGGCGAGCATCGCAATGAAGCTCACGGCGGCCAGCCACCAGATGTACCAGATCAGGCCGAACCCCATCGCGGTGGCAAGACCGGCGAGGATGATGCCGGTGCCGGTGCTGCTGGGCATGTGGATCGGCTTGAACCCGGTGAGCGGACGCTGGTAGCCGCGCTTTTTCATGTCCCACCACGCATCGTTGTCGTGCACGACGGGCGTGAAGGCGAAGTTGTAGTCCGGCGGGGGTGAAGAGGTCGCCCATTCCAGCGTGCGTGCATCCCAGGGATCGCCGGTGACGTCCTTGAGCTGCTCGCGCTTGAGGAAGCTCACCGCGAACTGCACCAGCATGCAGATGATACCGAGCAAGACGAGGCCGGCGCCGATCGCGGCGATGATGAACCAGATCTGGAGCGAGGGATCGTCGAACACGCGCAGGCGGCGGGTCACGCCCATCAGGCCGAGCACATAGAGCGGCATGAAGGCAAGATAGAAGCCGCTGACCCAGAACCAGAACGACAGCTTGCCCCAGAACGGATCGAGCTTGAAGCCGAACGCCTTCGGGAACCAGTAGCTGATGCCTGCGAACGCGCCGAACACCACGCCGCCGATGATCACATTGTGGAAGTGCGCGATCAGGAACAGGCTGTTGTGCAGGACGAAGTCGGCAGGCGGTACCGCGAGCAGCACGCCGGTCATGCCGCCGATCACGAAGGTCAGCATGAAGGCGATGGTCCACATCATCGGCAGCTCGTAGCGGATGCGGCCGCGATACATCGTGAACAGCCAGTTGAACATCTTCGCCCCCGTCGGGATCGAGATGATCATCGTGGTGATGCCGAAGAACGAGTTGACGCTGGCGCCCGAGCCCATCGTGAAGAAGTGGTGCAGCCAGACCAGGTACGACAGGATGGTGATGACGACCGTGGCGTAGACCATCGAGGTGTAGCCGAACAGCCGCTTGCCGGAGAAGGTCGAGGTGACTTCCGAGAAGATGCCGAAGGCGGGGAGAACCAGGATGTAGACCTCGGGGTGGCCCCAGATCCAGATCAGGTTCACGTACATCATCGGGCTGCCGCCGAAATCATTCGTGAAGAAGTTGGTGCCGACATAGCGGTCGAGCGAGAGCAGCGCGAGCACGACGGTGAGGACGGGAAAGGAGGCGACGATCAGGACGTTGGTGCAGAGCGAGGTCCAGGTGAACACCGGCATCCGCATCATGGTCATGCCCGGGGCTCGCAGCTTGACGATAGTACAGATCAGGTTGATGCCGGATAGCGTCGTGCCGACGCCGGCGACCTGAAGCGCCCAGATGTAATAGTCGACGCCGACGTCGGGACTGTAGCCGATGTTCGACAGCGGCGGGTAAGCCAGCCAGCCGGTGCGGGCGAATTCGCCGATGAACAGCGAGGCCATCACCAGCACTGCGCCGCCGACCGTCATCCAGAAGCTGAAATTGTTCAGGAACGGGAACGACACGTCGCGCGCGCCGATCTGGAGCGGCACGACGTAGTTCATCAGGCCGGTGACCAGCGGCATCGCCACGAAGAAGATCATGATCACGCCGTGGGCGGTGAAGACCTGATCGTAGTGATGGGCGTTGAGATAGCCTTCGGAGCCGCCAAAGGCGAGCATCTGCTGGCCGCGCATCATCAGCGCGTCGGCGAAGCCGCGCAGCAGCATCACGATGCCGAGGATCATGTACATGATGCCGATGCGCTTGTGGTCCACGGTGGTGAACCACTCGCGCCACAGATAGCCCCAGAGACGGAAATAGGTGAGAGCGCCGAGCAGCGCGGCGCCGCCGAGCGCGACCACCACGAAGGTGCCGACGACGATCGGCTCGTGCAGCGGCAGCGATTCGAAGCCGAGCCGGCCGAAGATAAGCTTGAGAAGATCAGGAGACATGCGGGATCTCTTTAAGAATCTGACTTCGGACGCTGTCCGAGGAAGAAGGAGGACTTCAGCGGCGTGAACGACGGCCGCTTCAGGCCGGCGCCCAGCAGCGGCGCGGTGTCGGTCGGCGCCTTGATCGACGCGGTGGTCGCGGCGCCTTGCGGCGCATCCGGGGTGCAGGTGCCGGCAACGAAGCTCGGCTCCGGCCCAAGCGCCGTGCCGCGGCGGGCGTATTTGTCGTAGGCGAGCGGCAGAATGTTGTTCAGGCCCTGATGGCCGGCTCCGCCCTTGGCGTCGATCGCCATCATCTCGCTCTGGCACATCTTGCCGGTCTCGACGCACATATTGAGGATCAGGCGGTAGAGATCGGCATCGACGGTGCCCCAGCGCCGCACCGGCTCGTTCTGACTGGGCTTTTCGAGCTGGAGATATTCGGCGCGGCCGAGCGAGCCGCCGGCCGACTTGGCGCTGGCGATCCAGGCGTCAAAGCCCTTGTCGTCGAGGCCCTGGAAGTTGAAGTGCATGCCGGAGAAGCCGGCGCCGCTGTAATTCGCCGAAAAACCCTTGTAGGTGCCGGCGTGGTTGACGACGGCGTGCAGCTTCGTCTCCATGCCCGGCATCGCGTAGATCTGGCCGGCGAGCGCGGGGATGTAGAACGAGTTCATCACCGAGGATGCGGTGATGCGAAAGGTGATCGGACGGTCGACCGGAGCTGCGAGCTCATTGACGGTGGCAATGCCGTAGTCCGGGTAGATGAAGAGCCATTTCCAGTCGAGCGCGACGACGTCGACCTCGAGCGGGGCCTTGGATTGATCCACGGCGCGCTCGGCATGGATGCGGCCGAGCGTGCGATAAGGGTCGAGCAAATGCGTTCCCATCCAGGTCAGCGCGCCCAGACACACGATGATCAGAAGCGGCGCCGACCAGATCACCAGCTCGAGCTTGGTCGAGTGGTCCCAATCCGGCTCGTAGCGAGCCTCAGTGTTGGACTGGCGGTAGCGCCAGGCGAACAGCACCGTCAGCGCCATCACGGGGACGACGATCAGGAGCATCAGGACGGTGGAGATGATGACGAGGTCGCGCTGCTGGGCAGCGATATCGCCGGCGGGCGCCAGCACGACGTAGTTGCAGCCACTGAGCGCAGCGGCCAGGGGTAGCAGCGCCAGGATCTTGAGACGGGACACGGGCCGAGCCTTTAAGAATGAGTTTCCTTTGCGAGGCCAAGGGGTAGCTGCGGCGCAGCAATCCGGACATTGGACAATTTGTCCAATGTTGCAGTGCGGAATGTTGGGTCAGAGAGGTCCAGATTGCCTGGCGCCCCGCCGGGCGGTCGGCTTTGGTTTTCAGGACGTTAAGGGCGCACGCATGGCGACGGCACAGACCCCCGCAATGGCAGACCTCCACTCGGGCGAGCACGGCCACGACCAGGCCAGTCCAGGCGAGATCGCCATCGGCGTCATCATTGGCCGTACCTCGGAATTCTTCGACTTCTTCGTGTTCGCGATCGCCTCCGTGATCGTGTTTCCCCGCCTGGTGTTCCCGTTCGCGAGCGAACTGACGGGCACGCTCTATTCCTTCATGATCTTCGCGCTGGCCTTCATGGCCCGCCCTATCGGCACCGTCATTTTCATGACGATCGACCGCGGCTACGGCAAGACGGCCAAGCTGATCTCGGCGCTTTTCCTGCTCGGCACTGCTACCGTCGCGATCGCGTTCCTGCCCGGCTATCACGAGATCGGCGTTGCCGCGATCTGGCTGCTGGCGCTGGCGCGTATCGCGCAGGGTTTGGCCTGGGGCGGCGCCTGGGACGGTCTCGCCTCGCTGCTGGCGCTGAATGCGCCGCCCTCCAAGCGTGGCTGGTACGCGATGGTGCCGCAGTTAGGGGCCCCGCTCGGGCTGATCGTGGCGAGCGCGCTGTTCGCCTATTTCGCCGGCAATCTCTCGGCCGACGATTTCTTCGACTGGGGCTGGCGCTATCCGTTCTTCGTCGCCTTCGCCATCAACGTCGTGGCGCTGTTCGCCCGCCTGCGCATGGTGACGACCGAGGAATATGCCTCGCTGTTCGAGACTCGCGAATTGCAGCCGGCGCGCATCTCAGACACCGTCGCGCGTGAAGGTCAGAACATCATGCTCGGTGCGTTCGCGCCGCTGGCGAGCTTCGCCCTGTTCCACATGGTGACGGTGTTTCCGCTGTCCTGGGTGTTCCTGTTCACCCGCGAAAGCCCGGTGCGCTTCCTGATCATCGAAATCGTTGCTGCCGTGTTCGGCGTCGCCGCGATCGTGATCTCCGGCATCATCGCCGACCGTGTCGGCCGCAAATCGCTGCTGATGGGATCGGCAATCGCGATCGCGATCTATAGCGGCTTCGCCCCCCAGCTGCTCGATGCTGGTGCGTTCGGCGAGACCATCTACATGGTGATCGGCTTCATCCTGCTCGGCCTGTCCTTCGGCCAGTCCTCGGGCGCGATCGCCTCGAACTTCAAGCAGACGTACCGTTACACGGCGTCCGCACTGACGTCGGATATGGCCTGGCTGTTCGGCGCCGGCTTCGCGCCGCTGGTGGCGCTTTTGCTCGCGACCAATCTCGGCGTCATCGCCTCGGGTGCGTACCTGCTGTCGGGCGCGTTCTGGACCCTGCTCGCGCTCTGGCTCAGCGGCCAGCGCGAGGCCGGCGATATGGACGCGGGGCGGTAGCCATCCGGGCTACGCGTCGACGTCAATCCGCAACGATCTTCACCCGATCACGCACCTTCACCTGCGCGTTGCGGTCGAGGCCGTTGAGCACGCGGAAACGCTCGGCGGGATGGTCGACGCCGGCCATGCGATGGGAGAGCGATTCCACGGTGTCGCCGGGCTGCACCGTGATGACCTTGATCCGTAGCGGGCGCGCGGCCTGGATCTCCTCGAGCGTCAGGCGGCGGAATGAATTGACGGTCTCGCGCGCGTTGCGGTCGCTCTCGGTCGACTTCTGCCTGGCTGCGAAGATGAAGCGGTAGACATCGCTGCCGAAGCGCAAAGCATAGACCTTGAACTGCCACTGATCGCCCTTGGCGGTGGCGGACGCCGCCGGAAAGCCGTTGATGGTGAGATCCTCGGTGGACGCCTTCTCGACACCTTCCATCCAGCCGGAGTTCAGGTAATCGCCGAGCGACTGCTCGGCGGGCACGCGCACCACGTCGAAGCGCATCGCCTGCGAGCCGCCCTCGCGCACGCCGATCACCGCCTGCGCGGTGTTGTCGAGCGTGAAATTGTCCGGCGCCTGGAAGGTAAAGCCGAGCTTGGGATGCAGGAACCTGCGGCCGCGGACAAAGCCTTCGCTGGGGTCTTCGCCATAGACGAGATTGTCGATCGCGGCGAGATAGGTCTCGCGGTCGCGCTCGGCGCCTTCGGGCGCTGCATATTGTCGCGCAATGGTCTGCGCATTCTGCACGCGCTCCGGGGTGGCCGGATGCGACGAGGTGAAATCCTGCGCGCGTGGATCGAGCGAGCTTTTCCCGGCCTTCAGCTCGGCATTGCGCTCCATCGCCGAGAGGAAGCGCGCCGCACCGTAAGGGTCAAAATGCGCGCGGGCGGAAATGCCGACGCCGATGCCGTCGGCCTCGATCTCCTGCTTGCGCGAGAAGCTCGCCATGGTGAGCTTGGTCTTGGCGAGCGCCAGCGCGGTCAGATCTGGATCGTTGCCCATGTCGGTGACGACACGGGTGACGATCGCGGCTTGGCGCGCCTGGTCCTCGCGCATCGCGGCGTGCTTGGACAGCACATGCGCCATCTCGTGGCTGAGCACGGAGGACAATTCCGAGGTGTCGCTGGCGAGCGCGAGCAGGCCGCGCGTGACGTAGAGCTGGCCGTTCGGCAGTGCGAACGCATTCACCGCGCCGGAATTGAGGATGGTGACCTTGTAGCCCTGATCGGGGCGATCGGAGGCGGCGACCAGCCGGTCGACGGTCTTGCTGACAAGCGATTCCAGCCGGGGATCGTCATAGGTGCCGCCATAGCTCGCCAGGATGCGCTCGTGCTCCTTCTCGGTGGCCGGGGTCTGCGCGACCGCGGGCTTCGGCTTGGGCATCGCGACAGCCGGTGGGGTCGCGGCGGCCTGGAACCTGCCCATGTCGCCGCAGCCGGCGAGAAGCCCGCCCAGAACAAGGCACAGCGCGGCCGGCGCAGCCCGCAGGCGGCGGCCATCACCTCGTTCGTGCCGTTCTAGCACCCCATTCACGTCGCTTAACCCGTGCCCGGCCCTTTTAGGGCCTTACCCCTGTCGGCTCGTTTGCGCCCAGCAACTCGACCTGTCCCACGAGTCGTATATCGATACGCGGCCCCGTATTCCCTTCAACCCAGCCCCGAACGCGAATACGTCGATTCTCCAAGGACTTGAGGGTAATTCCGGCGTTTTCGAATGCCGGCAGCGTGCGCCTTGAAATAGTCGCCGCAAAGCCCCGTGTCCAGTTTCGTCCGAAGTTGAGGTAGGTCATTGCCCCAGCTTGCCGGACCGACAGGACTTTGCCCTCAACCACCATAAAACGCCCAATCCCTGCCAAAATATCGTCCGGACTTTCCGCGTTTTTTATGGCCGACGGGTCAGCCCAGATGCCCATTTTTTGGCGCCGCGCCTCGGCTTCCGACCCCATCAGGGCGGCCCCGCAATCTTTGTCCGTGATCTCGGCGGAGACGATGGCATCGCCTTGGGCGAGCAGCGTCGTCTGCACCGGGGTGTTGCTTTCGCCGGCGAAGACCAGCGCGTTCTGGCGGCCGTAACGATCGGGCGTGTCGTCGCTGCCGCGGAGCGTGACGTCGCGGCCGGCGAGCAGCGAGGTCAGCGCCTGCTTCGTCGTTGCCGTCGGCTCGATGCCGGCGAGACGGATCTCGCGGCCGTCGTCCAGGCGGATGCTGCGCGCATCGGGGATCGCGGCGACACGGCCTTCACCTTGCGCTTCGAATTGGCACGGCGAGGCAAACGCAGCGTGATTTGCGACGAGAAGAACTACGACGATGAGGTGAAGCCGTTGCGCCACGTGGCCCGGAGAGGTTGCATTGAGTTTCAACTTTAACCCAAGCGTGGCGGGTCGCGAAGAGGCTTCCTCACACACCCACAATGAGTGCGGAAAGATCTCGCGTCATTTCCACCATTCCGCTTTGCGGAAAACCTCTGCGCCATCGCAAGACGTGTGTCGTGCTTCTGCTTGCTGCGCTCTCGCGCATGCGGCATGATTGCGGCAATAGCGATCGCCAAAAGCAATAACCAAGAGCAATAACCAAGCCGCCATCAGAGCACGGCACGATAAGGGAGGTCTGTTTCGATGAAGCATATTCTGTCGGGCATTTTTGCTGCCGCGTTTGCCATGAGCGCGAGCGCCGTGCAGGCGGAGGACAAGCCGCCGCTCAAGATCGGCGGCATCCTCGACATGTCGAGCCTCTATGCGGACATCACCGGCCCCGGCAGCGAGACCGCGGCCAAGATGGCTGTCGAGGACTTTGGCGGCGAGGTGCTGGGACGCAAGATCCAGGTGCTGGCGGCCGACCATCTCAACAAGGCCGATCTGTCCGCCAACATCGCCCGCGACATGCTCGACAACCAGGGCGTCGAGATGATCTACGACGTCGCGGCCTCCGCGACCGCGCTCGCCGCCGGAGAGATCGCGAAAGCGCGCAACAAGATCATCATCTTCAACGGCCCGGGCTCGATCCGCCTCAGCAACGAAGCCTGCGGTCCCTATACCGTGCACTACGTGTTCGACACGTTCGCCCAGGCCAACGTGACCGGCCTTGCCGCGGTCAAATCCGGCCTCGACACCTGGTTCTTCCTCACCGCCGATTATGCCTTCGGCCAGGATCTGGAGAAGGACACCAGCAACGTCGTCACCAAGACCGGTGGCAAGGTGCTCGGCAGCGTGCGTCATCCGCTCAACACTTCGGATTTCTCGTCGTTCCTGCTTCAGGCGCAGGCCTCCAAGGCCAAGGTGATTGGGCTCGCCAATGCCGGCGGCGACACCGTGAACGCCATCAAGCAATCGGCGGAGTTCGGCATCATGAAGGGGGGACAGAAGCTGTCGCCGCTGCTCGCCTTCGTCACCGACATCGACTCGATCGGGCTTGAGACCGCGCAGGGCCTGCTGCTGGCCGAAGCGTTCTACTGGGACATGAACGACGAGACGCGCGCCTTCTCGAAGCGCTTCCAGGAACGCGTGAAGCGGCCGCCGACCTCGGCGCAGGCCGGCGTCTATTCCTCCGTCACCCATTACCTGAAAGCGGTGAAGGCAGCCGGCACGACCGACGCTGCGGCGGTCATGAAGGTGATGAAGGAGACGCCGATCAACGACTTCTTCGCCAAGGGTGGCAAGATCCGCGAGGACGGCCGCATGATTCACGACATGTACCTGTTCGAGGTGAAGAAGCCGTCGGAATCCAAGGGCCGCTGGGACGATTACAAGCTGCTCGCCACCGTCCCCGGCAATGAGGCGTTCCAGTCGCTGGAGCAGTCGCGCTGCCCGCTGGTGAAGAAATAACCGCGTGACGCAGTCGTAACGTCATCCCGGGGCGCGAAGCGAACCCGGGATCTCGAGGTTCCGGGTTCTCGCTTCGCGAGCCCCGGAAAGACTCAATCAAACAAAGGAAGACCACCCATGAGCAACGACATGGTCCTGCAAAGGCTCGAAGGCGGGCTGCTCACCATCACGATGAACCGGCCCGAGCGCAAGAATGCGCTCAATCCGGACATGGTCGCCGGGCTGGTCGAGGCGGCGCGGCGCGCGGCCGATGATCCGGAGGTGCGGGCGGTGCTGTTCAAGGGCGCGGGCGGCAGTTTCTGCGTCGGCGGCGACGTCAAGTCGATGGCGGAGGGCCGCGCGCCGCTGCCGTTCGAGCAGAAGCTCGCAAACCTGCGCCGCGGCATGGAGGTCTCGCGCATCCTGCACCAGATGCCAAAGCCCGTCGTGGCGCAGCTCGACGGCGCGGCGGCCGGCGCCGGCCTATCGATGGCGCTGTCCTGCGACCTGCGCATCGCCAGCGAATCCTGCAAGATCACGACCGCCTTCGCCAAGGTCGGCTTCTCCGGCGATTACGGCGGGACCTATTTTCTGACGCAATTGCTCGGCAGCGCGCGGGCGCGCGAGCTCTATCTGATGTCGCCGGTGCTGACTGCAAAAGAGGCGCATGCGATCGGCATGGTGACGAAGGTCGTTCCCGACACCGAGATCGATGCTGCCGCGCACGAGCTCGCGCTGTCGCTGGCGCAGGGCCCATCGATCGCGCTCGGCTTCATCAAGCGCAACATCAACAATGCCGAGCATCTGGCGCTGGAGGATTGCTTCGACGGCGAGGCGATCCATCACACCCGATGCGGCGACACCGAGGACCACAAGCAGGCCGCCAAAGCCTTCGTCGAGAAGCGCAAGCCGACCTTCAAGGGCGCATGACGATGGCGCCCTATATCCGGCTGCGGCAGATCTGCCTGGTGGCGCCGCAGCTTGAGCCTGTCATCACGGATATCGCCAGGATCATGGGCCTCACTGTGTGCTATCGCGACGGCAATGTCGCGAAATACGGTCTGGAGAACGCGCTGCTCCCGGTCGACACGATCCTGCTGGAGGTCGTGGCGCCCTTCAAGGACGGCACCACGGCCGGTCGCTTCATCGAGAAGACCGGCGGCCGTGGCGGCTACATGGCGATCTTCTGCTGCAACGATCCGGACGAGCGCGGCCGCAACGCCAGCGCGCTGGGCGTGCGCACCGCCAACGTCATCGACCATGGGCCCTATCACGGCGTGCAGCTCCATCCCCGCGACTGCCGCGCCGCCTTCATCGAGTTCAATCACACCGAAGGCAGCGACGACATTCTTGGCCTCTATCCGCCGGCGGGACCCGACTGGCAAAAATTCATCCGCAAGGATGTGACGCAGGCGCTGACGACCGTGGAGATGCAAAGCCCCGACCCGCAGGGGCTGGCGGAGCACTGGGGCAAGATCATTGGTATTGCGCCGCGCGACGCCGAACTGAAGCTGCCCAATGCAAGCTTCCGATTCGTGAAGGGGGCCAGCGAGATCATGAGCGCGCTGGAGTTTCGGGTGGCTGATGTGGCGCGCGTGCTGCATGCGGCCAAGGCGAAGGGGCTGGCCGTTGCCGGCAACGAGTTCTTGTTAGGTGGTGTAACGTTCCGCGTCGCTTGAGTTGTCGCCTCATGTCTCGTCGTATCGTCGTGCCCGGGCTTGTCCCGGGCATCCACGTTCTTGGGCTGGAATGACGGCGTTGGATGGTCGGGACAAGCCCGGCCATGACGGATAGGCTGATCGAAAAAGAACAGGGACACGCCATGCCGCATCCGCTCGACAGCTTCTTTGCGCCCGCGAGCATCGCGCTGATCGGGGCCTCGCGCGATCACGAGAAGATTCCGGGGCGGCTTTTGTCGATGCTGCGCAAGAACGATTATCCCGGCAAGATCTATCCGGTGAACCCGAACTATGCCGACATCGACGGGCTCGCCTGCTGTAAATCGATCGCCGAGATCGGCGCGCCGATCGATCTCGCTGTCATCGTCATTCCGGCCCGCGCAGTGCTGCCAGCGCTCGAGCAATGCGCCGCCGCCGGGGTCAAGAACGCCGTCATCATCTCCTCTGGCTTCGCGGAGGAGGGCGGCGACAGCGCGGCGATGCAGGACGCGATCGCGGCGCTGGCGAGACGCACCGGCATGCGGATTTCCGGCCCCAATGCCGAGGGCTTCTTCAGCCAAATGCAGCGCGTGGCGGCCACCTTCAGTCCCGCAGTGGACGTCAAGCCGGGTGTGGTGCCGCTGGTCGCTACGCAAAAGCGGATCGGCATCGTCGCGCAGAGCGGCGGCATCGGCTTTGCCTATCATCATCGTGCGAGGGCGATCGGTATCGCCGTGAGCTACGTTGTCAGCACCGGCAACGAATCCGATCTCGGCGCCGGCGAGTTCCTGGACTATTTGGTGCAGGACGACTCGACCGACGTCATCCTGCTGTTCATCGAAGGCATCCGTGACGTCGACAAGTTTCTGGCCGCGACGCGGCGCGCCGCCGAGACGAGAAAGCCCGTCATCGTGACAAAAGTCGGCCGTTCCGGCGCAGGCCAGCGCGCGGCGGCCTCGCACACGGCGAGCATGGCCGGCTGGTCGGCGGCCTATGACGCGGTGTTCGCGAAATACGGATTCATCGTCTCCAACGATCTCGACGAGGCGCTGACGATCGCGGCGCTGCTCGCCAGCAATCCGCTGCCAAAGGGCGATCGCGTCGCCGTTGTCACCGTCTCCGGCGGCGCCGGCATCTGGGGCGCGGATGCTGTGGCACTGCAAGGCTTGCAGGTGCCGGAGCTCTCCGAAACGATCCAGGCCGGGATCCGAACGCTGATGCCGTCCTACGGCACCGCACGCAACCCGATCGACGTTACGGCGCAAGGCGTGACCTCCGGCGGATTGCAGAAGAGCGTCGACCTGCTCACCGCCTCCGAGGAGGTCGACGCGGTGCTGGTCGTGCTCTCACTGTCGAGCGAGGTGCGCAAACCGTTCGACGAGGCCGAGCTGACGCCGGCGCTGGCGGCGCAGAAGAAGCCGGTCGCGTTCTATTCCTACACGGTGCCCTCCGACTTCGCGCGGCGGGAGCTCGCGAAGTCTGGTGTCGTGGTCCTCTCCGGTCTGACTCATGTCGGCGTCGCGATGCGGCGGCTCGTCGACTACGCAATGTTCAATCTGCCGAAGCCCGCGGACGAGACGCGGTTGCCGGTGCGCGACCTCTCTGCGCATTTGAAGCAGCAGGCATTGTCCGAGGCCGACAGCAAGGCATTGCTCCGCCGCGCCGGCATCGCGCTGCCGGACGAAGTGCTGGTGACGGACAAGGCCGGGCTGGATGAAGCCGTCGCCCGCGTCGGCTTTCCGCTGGTGATGAAGATCCAGTCGCCCGACATCGCGCACAAGAGCGAAGTCGATGGCGTGCGCGTCAACATCACCACAAAGGGCGAGGTCTTCCTGGCGTTCGAAGCGTTGCTTAACAATGCGCGCAGGCAGCGGCCGGCGGCGGTCATTCAAGGTGTGCTGGTTGGGCCAATGGCGAAGAAGGGCGTCGAGATCATCGTGGGGACGATGACGGACAGGACATTTGGCCCGATGGTGATGGTGGGGCTCGGCGGCGTCACGACCGAGCTATTCCGCGATGTGGTCTATCGTCCGGCGCCTGTCGGTGCGGAGGAGGCCGGCGCGATGCTGGCAGGATTGAAGGCTGCGCCGCTCCTGAACGGCTTTCGTGGAGGGGCGAGGGCGGATGTCACGGCGCTGGCGCAGCTCGTCGCCGATGTCTCCGTGCTTGCCGCGCGGCATGCAGCGGAGATCGCGGAGATCGAGCTCAATCCGGTGCTGGTGCATGCCGAGGGGCAGGGCGTGACGATCGTCGACGCGCTTGTAGCGAGGCGCACTTAAACTCTCTCCCCTTGTGGGCCCCTTGTGGGAGAGGGTGGCTCGCCGTGTCGCGGCGCGACGGGTGAGGGGTATCTCTCCGCAAATACGGGCTTGATCGCATGGGATAGATACCCCTCATCCGGCGCTTCGCGCCACCTTCTCCCACAAGGGGAGAAGGAAGAAAGAGATGCCTTCACCCGACGAGCTACCTTCCTTTAAAATTCGCCACGCGCCGTTCTTCCGTCGCCTTCACGCCCTCCTTAAAATCCTCCGTCGCGCGCAGCCGCGTCTGCTCGGCGAGCTCGTGATTGGTCGCCGCCATGACGCGGTCGGCCAATCCGGCGCGCATCGTGGCGCGGGTGGAGAGCAGGCCGAGCGGCGAGCATTCGGCGATCTCGCTGGCGAGCTTCATCGCGGCCGCCTTGACCTGGTCCTGCGGCACCAGCTCGTTGGCGAGGCCCCATTTGTAAGCCTCCTCGCCGGTGACGCGGCGGCTGGTGTAGAACATCAGCTCGGCGTTGTTCTTGCCGATCAGCTCGGGCAGCGTCACGGTCAGGCCGAAGCCGGGATGGAAGCCGAGCTTGGTAAAGTTCGCGGAGAAGCGGGCTTCGGGACAGGTGACGCGGAAGTCCGCGGAGACCGCCAGGCCCAGGCCGCCGCCGATGGCAGCGCCCTGCACGGCGGCGACGATCGGCTTCTTGGCGCGGAAGATGCGCACGGCCTGGATGTAGAGATGGTTGATCGGCCCGAGACTGTCGGCCGGATCGCCCTTGGCGGTCTTCTCCGCTTCGCGCGCTTCCTGCGCCTGCCGCGCCGGATCGCCGAAATTGGCGCCGGCGCAGAATGCCTTGCCCTGTGCCGATAGAACCGAGGCGCGGATTTCGATGTCGCGGTCGAACTCGTCGAGCGCATCCGCGATCTGGTTGATCAGCGAGATGTCGAAGAAGTTGAGCGGCGGGCGGCGGATCTCGATGGTGCCGACATGTCCGACCTTCTCGACGCCGATGTCATTATAGGTGCTCATAGGTTGTCTCCAAACATCTCGATCTCTCAGTAGCGAAGAACCACCTCTCCCATCGGGAGAGGTCGGCGCGTAGCGCCGGGTGAGGGGCTGCGGTCCTGGTGAGGGCGTAACCCCTCATCCGATTTGCTGACGCAAATCGACCTCTCCCTATGGGAGAGGTGGCCGGAGCGAGCCGCGATCGTGTCGCCCATTCGTCCTAACGCAAGCCCAGTCCGCGGGCGATGATGCCGCGCAGCACCTCGGTGGTGCCGCCCTGGATGGTTAGTTTCGGTGCGGTCTTGATGGCGAAATCGAGCTGCCGCTCCAGCGTCTCGCGGTTGGTCGCGGTCTCCTCGACGAAGGCGGCGAGATCGCGCACCCGGTGCGGCAGCTGCTGCTCCCAGACCGTGCCGATATCCTTGACGATGGACGCTTCCACCACCGGCTCCTTGCCGGCCTGCAGCATGCCGGCAACCGAAACCGACATGCGCCGCATGGTGTGGAGCTGCGCAACCAGGCGCCCGATGCCCTCGGCGCTGCGCGTGTCCGGGTTGGGGCCGATCGCGCGCACCAGCTCGGTCAGCACGTAATAGGTCTCGAGGAAGCGTTCGGGGCCTGAACGCTCATAGGCAAGCTCCGATGTCGCCTGTTTCCAGGCGCCATCGACCTCGCCGAGCACATGATCGTCGGGAATGAAGTGATCGGTGAAGACGACCTCGTTGAACTCGTACTGGCCGGTGATCTGGCCGATCGGGTTCACCTTGATGCCCGGCTGCTTCATCTTAACCAGGAACTGGGTCAGGCCGTGGCGGCGGTTTTCCTTGGTCGGCGGCGAGGTCCGGAAGATCGCGATCATGTAGTCGGCGATATGCGCCGACGAGGTCCAGATCTTGGTGCCGTTGATGAGATAGCCGCCGTCGGTCTTGGTGGCGCGCGTCTTTGCCGCGAACAGGTCGGAGCCGGAGTTCGGCTCGCTCATGCCGATGGCAAAGCAGATCTCGCCGCGGCAGATGCGCGGCAGGATCTCCATCTTGATGTGCTCGGGCGCGTATTTCAGCAGCACCGGCCCGCTCTGGCGATCAGCGACGAAGAAGCGCCGCGTCGGCGCATTCGCCACGCGCATCTCCTCGGTCACGACGTAACGTTCGAGGAACGAGCGCTCCTGGCCGCCATATTTTTTGGGCCAGGTCATGCCGAGCCAGCCCTTGGCGCCGACCCGGCGGGAGAATTCCGGCGCGTCGGTGTCCTCGCGGTTGGGCTTGTGCGGATCAAAGGTGCCGGCGGCAATTTCTTCGGCGAGGAAGGCGCGCACTTCCTTGCGCAATTGCTCGCATTTTTCGGGGAGGCGGATCGGATCGAAACGGAGGGCAGCGGTCATTGTCGTCGTCCCCTGATCAGCGCGAAGCCACGAGCGGCCACAATTCATCGGCGCCGCGGTTTGCAACGAGCCTGCCGAGCTCGACGGCCCAATGGCTCTCCGACCCGAAATCGTCGCGCCAGGCCAGCGCCCGCAGCGAGTAGCGGTGCAGGATATGCTCCATGGTGAAGCCGATCGCGCCGTGGACCTGGTGCGCGATAGCGCCGCCTTTTTCCGCAGCTTCCGCGCAACGGATTTTTGCGGAGGCGGCTTCGAGATAGACCTCGTCGTCGAACGCCTTGGCGTTCGCAATCGCATCGGCGGCAGAGGTCGCGGCCGCCAGCGCTGCGGCGGATTCGCCGGCGAGGCGTGCGAGATTGTGCTGCACCGCCTGGAATTTCGAGATCTTCTTCTCGAAGGCGACGCGCTCGTTGGAATAGCGCACGGAGATATCGAGCATGGATTCCAGCGCGCCGGCGATCTGAAGGCTGCGCGCGACGCCGCCCATCAGCATCAGCGTGGTCTGCTCAAAGCTTTGTGGCGCGGGCTTGAGGGTGACGGGCTGAACCTTATCGAGCGTCACGGTGTCGCTGTGATCGTAGCCGACATTGAGCCCGGCTTCGATCCGGGACTTGTTCGCATCGACCAGCGCGATGGACAGGCCGTCCTTGCCCTGCGCCAGCACCGCAAAATGCTTCGCCGCCTTGGCAAAGGGCACGCCGCGCGCGCGGCCGGAGAGCGCGCCTTCGGCATCGAGCGTGATGTGGTCCTTTGGCGAGGCCGGCAGCACCGTCATCTCGCCCTCGGGCGAGGCAATCTTGGCCTGCGCAAGCAGCCAGCCCGCGAGCATGGTCTCGGCCAGCGGAACCGCGACCGCAAAGCGGCCCGCAGCATTCAGAAGGGCAAAGCCGTCGGCAAGGCTGGCGCCGGAGCCGCCGAGGTCGTCAGGCACCCACGATAGCGGCAGGCCGGCCTCGCTCAGCGCCTGCCACAGCGGCGCCTGCCACGAATTCTTCTTGTCGTTGTTGATGGTTTGCGGATCGGCGAGATCGGCGAAGATTTTTTCCGCGGTCTCGACGACGATATTGTCACTCTCCGCCACAGCGTTCCCCGTGCTTTGCCATTGGCGCGTCCGTCCCCTTGATGGGCGCGCGGTCTCTTCTTGCGCCCGATGATCGGAAAAAGCCATGGCCCTGACAAGCGTTGATCGCAGGCCAACCTGCGGCGCGGGCATGGGCGACAAGCTAATTCCGCTTAGCGGAGTTTGCTCGATTTGCAGGGCGCGGCAAACTCGCTAAACAGGACGCCGACATCAGATCAGGGAGGGACATCAGGGATGGCAAAGGACAGCTTGTGCGCAGTCGTGACGGGGTCGGCATCCGGCCTGGGTGCTGCAACCGCGGAAATTCTCGCGCGGAGCGGGGCCCGGCTCGTCATCAATTATTCCTCGAGCCAGAAGGAAGCCGAGGCCACGGCTGAGCTCTGCCGCAAGGCCGGCGCCGCGGAAGTCCTGGTCGCGCAGGGCGACGTCTCAAAGGATGACGATTGCCGCAAGATCGTCGCAGCGGCGGCCGGGTGGGGTCGGCTCGACGTGCTCGTCAACAATGCCGGCACCACCAAGCACGTCGCTCACGCCGATCTCGACGGCTTGTCGGCGGAAGATTTCCAGCGGGTCTATGGCGTCAACACCATCGGCCCGTTCCAGATGGTACGCGCGGCACGCAGCCTGCTCGAGGCCGGCGCCAAGGCTTCGGGCCGGCCGTCGGCGGTGGTCAACGTGTCCTCGGTCGCCGGCATCAGCGGCGTCGGCTCGTCGATCGCCTATGCCGCGAGCAAGGGCGCGCTCAACACCATGACCTTGTCGCTGTCGCGCGCGCTGGCGCCGCTGATCCGCGTCAATACGGTCTGCCCCGGCTATATCGACACGCCCTGGTTCACCAAGGGCCGCGGCGAGGCCGGCGCAAAACAGGTGCGCGACAGCGTGGTCGCGAAAGTGCCGCTCAAGGTCGCCTCGAGCGCGGAAGACATCGCGCAGCTCGTCTGCTTCCTCGCGATGCCGGCCTCCAGCAACATGACCGGCGAGGTCGTGCGCATGGATGCGGGGATGCATTTGATTACGTGACCCCTGTCATTGCGAGCTAAGCGAAGCAAATCCAGAAAGCGTCCGCGGCGACGGTCTGGATTTGCTTCGTCGCAAGAGCTCCTCGCAATGACGCCGTGTGAGGCGGCAGGCTCCCCTACGGCCTGCGGCGATTACCCCTTGATCACGCCGCTGGCCACCAGGCGGTGCCAGATGAACAGCACCACCACGGCGCCGATCGTGGCCATGATGAAGCCGGCGCCCTGGTCGGGGCTGTAATGGCCGATGGCCTGGCCGACGAAGGTCGCGAGAAACGCGCCGGCGATGCCGAGGATGGTGGTGAGGATGAAGCCGCTCGGATTGTTCGGCCCCGGCGCGAGCCAGCGCGCGATGAGGCCGGCAACGAAGCCGACGAGGATGATCCACAACAGGCCGCCCATGCTCATGACAGTGCTCCCCTCTCTTTGACGACAATCAGATGCGGCCCGAGAGCTCGTCCTCGGTCGGCAGCCTTCCGTCCGGCGTCAGATGGTCGACCACCTGCGGCAGATACTGGCTGAGGCCGGAGAGCAGCTCCTCGCGCGACAGGCCGCTCTGGGCGGACAGGCTGTCGATCTGGTCGGCGCCGAGCGCGCTGGCGAGATCGCCCGGTGCAATCGGCTTGTTCTCGCCCTTGCCGACCCAGGAATTTGCGGCGTCGCCATGGCCGCTCTGCTGGAGCTGGTTGAGGAGATCGCCAAGCCCGCCGCTCAGCACGGTGCCGGCCGCGCCGCCCGCTAGCAGGCCGCCAAGGCCGCCCTTCAGCAAGCCTCCGAGACCGCCAAGCCCGCCGCTGTCTGCGGTGTTCACCGGCGGCGGCGCAGGCGTCGGCGACGGTTGCGGGGCCGTGCCACATTGGTTTGCGGTGATATGCTTGAAGGCTTTCCAGGCGAGCAGGCCGAGCAGCGCCATGGTCATCGGCGACATGCCGCCGGAGGATTGCTCGGAGCTGGGCGTGCTGGGGCCGCGCGGGCCGTTCTGCATGCCGTTGAGGACGTCGAGTAGACCCATCGTGCTCTCCCTTTGGCGTCTCGTTCGGCGAGCGCTCGCCGCTGACAGGCCCCCGGGGCGAGAACATATGGGGCAGTCATGACGGTTACAAGGCGGCTGCGACGCGATGGGCAGCCGGCTTCGCCTCTGCTATCGAAGGCCGGTCATTCAGGGAGCCAGATCAGTGCTTACGGATCGACCGATCGTGGTGGCCGGCGCCGGCGCTATCGGCTGTTTCGTCGGCGGCATGCTGGCGGCCGCGGGCCGCCGCGTCGCGCTGCTGGTGCGGCCGCGGGTGAAGAGCGAGATCGAACGCTTCGGCCTGCGGCTGACGGACCATGACGGCTCCGAGAACAAGCTCGGTGCTGGCCAGCTCGCTTTGTCGGAGGACCCTTCGATCTTCCACAGCGCCGGCATCGTGCTGGTGACGGTGAAGAGCGCCGACACCGCCGATGTCGCGGAGCAGATCGCGCAGCATGCGCCGCCGTCGTGGTCTCGCTTCAGAACGGCATCGGCAATGTCGCGGTGCTAGGCGAGCGTCTCGGCGGCCGGCGCGTGCTCGCCGGCATGGTGCCGTTCAACGTGATCGCGATGGGTGAGGGCCGTTTCCACCGTTCGACGTCCGGCGATATTCATGTCGGAGAGGATGCGGAGAACACGGCAGCGGCGCTCTCGGTTCCGGGGCTCACCATGCGCGCGAGCCGCGACATCACCGGCGTGCAATGGGGCAAGCTGATCATCAATCTGAACAACGCACTCAGCGCGCTATCCGACATGCCGCTCGCCGCTCAATTGGCGAGCCGCGACTGGCGAAGGCTGTTCGCGGACCAGATGGCCGAGGGCCTCGCCGCGCTGAAGGCCGCCGGCATCGCGCCGGTTTCGGCAACACCGATCCCAATGGGATGGACGCCGACCTTGCTGAGGCTGCCAGATGTAATCTTCAATGCGATCCTGGGCCGCACGATGAAGATCGACCCAGAGGCGCGTTCCTCGATGTGGCAGGACCTGAAGCAGGGGCGCAAGACCGAGATCGACTATCTTCAGGGTGCGGTCATCGCGCTGGCCGAACAGAACAATATCGGCGTGCCGCTGATGCGCCGCATTGTTGCGTTGATCAAGGAAGCCGAAGTCGTGGGCAAGGGCCCACCCGGGCTGACGCCACGGCAGATTCGCGGATTAGCGTGAGCGCGAAGGAGCAGTGCGATGAAGCGTTGTTTGATGATCGGGCTCGCGCTGGCTGCGCTCTGCGGCGCATCCACGTTCGCTGATGCAAGGCGGCCGACGGTCGTGAACTCTCCGGGCTATGACGCGCGATTGCAGGAGAGCCGCAAGGCGTTGAGCGCTCCGCCAACGGCAGCGGCGCCCGCAATCAAACCCAAGCGCACTAAGAAGAAGCACGCGAACTGACGCCACGCTCTGCGCCGCCGTCCGGGACAAGGGCGCGCCCAAAGCGCGCGCCAATCCCCGACCCATAATCACAGGATTGGGTGTGGCGAAGACTCGTGGTTGCCGACTGCGTGCGACAACTCCTCCCTGCGGCGATGGGTCTCGGATCTGCGCTTAAGGTTGTCCGGGACGACAGCGGAGTTGGGAGCGGCCAGCTAACCCTTCTTCGCCGGCTTGCTCTGCGTTGGATTGAACAACTTCTTCAAATCGTTCAAGCTTTCCGACAGGCGCGGCCACTCGCAGGAGAAAGAGCCCTTGGTGCAGGGCGCGCCCTTCGGCTTCGGGCCGACAGTCTGCTGCACTTTCGGCCGCTCAACCGGGACGGGCACGCGTACGCGTTCGACCTCGGTTCGCAGTGCGATCTGCTGGAGCTGCTGGACCTGTTGTTCCTGCTGCTCGCGCTGCTGTCGCGCGGTGGCTTGGGCCGCTTCATTGCTGCGGCGCTGACTGGCGAGATAGGCGGTGTAGGCTTCGTCGATCTTCTTCTGCTCCTCGGGGGTCGGATTCGGCCCGGCGATGTCGAAGGTGCGATCCTGGAGGAAGTCGTAATAGGAATAGCCGCCGCCTGCCTTGCGGCGCCCCGCGAACTTGGCGTTGCAATCGGCGAGCGCGGCCGTCTTCTCGGCCTTGGTCGGGGATTTCTCGGCGGCGTCGGCGCATTGCTCGAAGTCGACCGGCGCGCGCTTCCACCATTGCGCCTGGGCATGCGGCAGCGTCAGCAGAAATAATCCTGCTGCGGTAACGAGAAGCGGCGCCGCACGACGCGATGCAACTACGACCGACATTTTACGAGAGCATTCCTTGCCCGACTCAACCCCACCTGAGTCGAGCCGGATTTTTGCCTCTTTATCGCCGGCTTGTCACCCATGGAACCCGGGAATTTCATGGCTGGGCTGCTGACATTTTTTGCTTGACGTGGCGCGGGAGTCACAGCCGCGCGGCAGGTGATGCGCTTAAACTTTTATTGGTCTGAATTCGAAGGAGAATGTCCGTTATGCGAGCGCTGGCAGGTATCGTCGCAACCGCCCTGGTGCGAACGTGGCGCCGGCCGCGCTCGAACAGCGCTATGTCGAGCGCGAGGTGATCTATCTGCTCGGCACCCTCGACGCCAGTCCGGAGCATCTCGCGCTCGACAAGAGCTGCATGGCGAAGGCGCAAGGCGCCACGCGCAACCGACGCGGCCATGCCTATGCGGAGGCGATGGCCAAGCGCAATCACCGCACGCCCAATCACAGGATCTGGGGACGTTCCCGGCGTCGGCCATGACGGCGACAAGATGCTGACCTCGCGATGCGGGCTCGCGGCGCTGTTCGACAGTGCGGGCTGCGGCGCGGAGCGCTGATGCGCATGCCTTGAAGGCTTGTGCCTCGAAGGCTTGCGACTTGAAGGCTAGGCTTTGGCTGTTACACTTCGCGCTGTGAGCGCCTCATCGTGAGGCGGCGCCAAGAAGACGAAGTGGAAACGCCTGATGCTGCTGCCCCTGTCCGACGTGCCGCGCTGGTACGCTGAGCGCAAACCGCACGGCACGATCGCCGTCCGTCATGGGCAGGAGACACTGACATGGGACGAGCTCGAGCGTGGCGCCAGCCGGCGCGCGCGGGCGTTCATGGCCAAGGGCGTCAAGCCCGGTGACTTCGTCGCGATCGGATTACCCAACAGCAACGCGTTCTTCGAGACATCCTTTGCGGTGTGGAAGTGCGGGGCAACGCCGACCTCGCTGTCGTGGCGGCTGCCGCGCGGCGAAGCCGCCGCGGTGCTCGACATCCTCAAGCCGGCGCTGGTGGTCGGCGGCGAGGCCGATTGGAACGCGCCGAACCGTCTCCCGGCTGATTTCGTGCCGCAAGGTTTTTCGGACGAGCCGCTCAACCCGCCGGTGGCGCGCTACTGGAAGGCCATGACCTCAGGCGGCTCGACCGGCCGTCCCAAGGTGATCCTCGACCATCATCCGGCAGTGACCGACACCATCGCTGCGCCGCCGCTTCATATCCCCTTCGGGGTCTCACTGCTCAATCCCGGCCCGCTGTATCACAATGCGCCGTTCATCGTGTCGCATTACGCGCTGTTCGCCGGCGGCAAGCTCACCGGCCTCGTCAAGTTCGACGCTGAGGAGACGCTGCGGCAGATCGAACGCGAGCGCGTGCAATGGGTCAATTTCGTGCCTACCATGATGCACCGGATCTGGGCGCTGCCGGAGACCGTGCGCAACGCCTACGATGTATCGAGTCTTCAGACGGTTTTCCATATGGCAGCTCCGATGCCGCCCTGGCTGAAGGAGAACTGGATCGCCTGGCTCGGGCCCGAGCGGATCTGGGAGCTCTATGGCGGCACCGAGCGCCAGGGCGCCTGCATCATCTCCGGTACGGAATGGCTGACGCACAAGGGTTCGGTCGGCAAGATCGGCGACATGGCGAAGCTTCGCATCATCGGCGAGGACGGCAACGATGTCGCGCTTGGCGAGACCGGCGAGATCTATTTCCTCAACAATGACGGCACGGACGCGACCTATCACTATCTCGGCGCCGAGCCGAAGCGCCGTGCCGACGGCTGGGAATCGCTTGGCGATATCGGCCGGCTGGATGCGGAAGGCTATCTCTATCTCGGTGACCGTCTTGCCGACATGATCCTGCGCGGCGGCGCCAACATCTATCCGGCCGAGGTCGAGGCCGCCGTCTCCGCCTGTCCCGGCGTGCGTTCCTGCGTCGTGGTGGGATTGCCCGATCCGGAATTGGGCCAGCGCGTCCACGCCATCATCGAGCCGGAGCCCGATGCCGACGGTCAGGCCGTCGCTGATGGCGTCGCCGATTTCCTGAAGGACAAGCTCAGCCGCTACAAGCACCCGGAGAGTTTCGAGATCGTCAACGCGCCGCCGCGCGATGATTCCGGCAAAGTCCGCCGCACCCTGTTGCGCGACGAGCGCGCGGCGTGGATGAAGGAGGGGCGCGCCTTCCGGATTTGGCCGGCGAAGGCGCGGGCGCACGCCGAATAAGACAAAAACACGGACAAGAACACGGAAGGACCGACATGACGATCACCATCGCAGCGAGCAGCGTGCCGAAGCCTCCGGCGAGCATCATCGCAGGTTTCGGCGACGCGCCGACCTCGGTGATCTCAGACAATCTGGCCCGGCTGCCGGGCGCAGTGGGGTTAAGGCCCTATCATCGCGGCGGCAAGCTGGTGGGAGCGGCCTTCACGGTGCGCACCCGTCCCGGCGACAATCTCGCCATCCACCGCGCGCTGGAGCTGGTCGGCCCCGGCGACGTCATCGTGGTCGATGGCGGCGGCGACGAGACGCGAGCCCTGGTCGGCGAGATCATGAAGAACATCGCGCAATGGCGCAAAGCCGAAGGCTATGTCATCGACGGCGCGATCCGCGACGTTGCGGCGTTCGCCGCCGACGACTTTCCCTGCTACGCCCGCGCGGTGATCCATCGCGGCCCCTACAAGAACGGCCCCGGCGAGATCAACGTGCCGGTCACGATCGGCGGCAGCGTGATTGCGCCCGGCGACATCGTCGTCGGCGACGAGGACGGCGTGGTGTCGTTTCCCGCCGCGGGCGCCGCGGCTCTGCTGGAGGCGGTGCGCGTCCAGGTCGCGCGCGAGGAGGAGACGCTGAAGGCGATTCGCGAGGGGCGCTACCAGGGCTCCTACGGCAAGTCCTGATCAGGCGGCGACAAGAGGATGGCATGAGCCAGAAGAATGAATTCCACAATATCGATGATCCCAGCGACGGGCTGTTTCGCGAGCTCGCGGCTGGGGTGACCACGCGCATCTTCTCCGGCGAGCAGGCGATGCTGTCGGTGGTGACGCTCGCGCCCCACGCGCAGGGCACGCTGCACCATCATCCCGAGGAGCAATGGGGCGTGCTGCTCGACGGCTCCGCCATCCGCGTCCAGGGCGATGAGGAAATCCCGGTCAAGAAGGGCGATTTCTGGCGCACGCCCGGCAACGTGCCCCACACCATGCGCGCCGGCCCCGACGGCGCCCGCGTGCTGGACATCTTTAGTCCACCAAGGCCAGAATACAGGAAACCGGGATCCGGTTTCGGGACGACCTGAAGCGCTCAAAAGAAAAAGCAAAGCGCGGGGGATCAAAGGGAGGGACCATGACCATCACGCGACGTACGCTCCTGGCTGCGCCGGCCATCCTCGCAATGGCGCCGGCGGCGGCGCAAGGGAGCAAGATCACGCTCGTGGTGCCGTTTCCGCCGGGCGGATCGACCGACGCGATGGCGCGGCTGTTGCAGTCCAATCTGCAAACCAGGCTTGGCCGCATCGTCGTGGTCGAGAACAAGTCGGGCGCCGCTGGCGCGCTCGGCGCGGCGCAGGTGGCCAAGAGCCCGGCGGACGGCTCGACATTTCTGGTGACGTTCGATTCCCATGCGGTGATTCCATCCATCCTCGACAAGCCGCCGGTGGATGTCGAGCGTGAGCTGATGCCGGTCCTGCTGATCGGCACCGCGCCTTACGTGATCGCGGCCGGCGCCGGCCGTCCCTACAAGAGCTTCGCGGACGTGGTGGCGGCCTGCAAGGCGACGCCCGGCGCGGTGAAATATGCCTCGGTCGGCATCGGCACGCTCGGCCATCTCGCCATGACCGTGCTCGGCAGCAAGGCCGGTGTCGAGATCATGCACGTACCCTATCGCGGCGGCGGCCCGGCGATGAACGACGTGCTCGGGGGCCATGTCGATCTGATTGCAGGATCGGCGGCGCTGGTCGCAGCCCAGCTCGGCACCAACATGCTGCGACCGATCCTGCAGCTTGGCCGCGAGCGGCTGCCGGCGTTGCCCGACACGCAGACCGCGATCGAGGCGGGCTTTCCGGACTTCGAGACGCTCGCCTGGTGGGGCATCTTCGCGCCCGCCGGCACGCCGCCGGACATCGTTTCGGCCATGGCGACGGCCTCCAAGGAGATCCTGAGTGAGCCCGCGACCGCCGCCCAGCTCAAGGACACCCAGCACATGACGCTGCTGCTCGAGGACGGCGCCGCGTTCAAGGGCTTCTTCGACAAGCAGGTCGCTTATTGGGGCAAGGTGGTAAAGGACAACAATATCAGGGCGTAGCTATCCGGCCTCTTCGAACTCCGCGGAGCGGCCGCGCGAAACTGAGCTCATGGCCATCGGGGTCGGTAAGATGGAAATAACGTTCGCCCCATTCCGCATCGCGCGGCGTGGTCGAGGGCTGCCATCCGGCGGCGCGAGCGCGCTCGTAGGTCGCGTCGACATCGGCGACATAGAAGATGACGCGGCCCCACCAGGACCAGCGCTTGTCGTCGGGCTGCGCGGTCAGGTTGAGATAGCCGGTCCCGGCGCGAAAGCTGGTAAATGCCGCGGCTTCGCCACCGTGGAGGAGCTCGAATCCCAGAGAATGATAGAAGTGAACGGCGCGCGCCATGTCGTGCGTGCCGAGGGTGATGGCGCTGATGCTTTCGATCATGGGATGCTCCGCACGTCAATCCAGACGCGATTGTACAGCCTCCTCGCTCGGCTTGGCGATGACCCGCCTTGCGGCTGGCGAACGGCATCCTGCTCTGCTATGAGGGGGCCGAACCCGCAACTCCGGGTTCCGCGGTCCCGTAGCTCAGCCGGATAGAGCGGCGGTTTCCTAAACCGTAGGTCGGAAGTTCGAGTCTTCCCGGGATCGCCATTTTCAGGGCCACCGTTACGGTTTGCTACGCCGATCGGCGCAAAAATTGCTAGAAGCAAACGGCTTCCTTCCTTGCTGGTCCGGCCGACGTGCCCGCCACACCCTACAGCACTTCCGGAGACGACGATGCCTTTCGACTTGATCCTGCGCGGCGGCCGTGTGGTCGATCCGTCCCAGAAGCTCGACGCCGTGACCGACGTCGCTTTTGCCGGCGGCAAGGTGGCGGCGGTCGGCAACGGGCTCAAGGCGGATCCGGGCACCGAGGTCCGTGACGCGTCACGCTACATCGTGACGCCGGGGCTGATCGATCTGCACACCCATGTCTATTGGGGCGGCACCTCGCTCGGCATCGATGCCGAGGAATTCTGCCGCCGCTCCGGCGTCACCACGGCGGTGGATACCGGCAGCGCCGGACCGGGCAATTTCGCAGGCTTTCGCAAGCATGTGATCGAGCCGAGCCAGGTCCGCATTCTCGCTTATCTCCACGTCTCGCATGCCGGCATATTCGGTTTCTCGCACCGGATCATGGTCGGCGAGAGCGAGGAGCTGCGGCTGATGAATCCGATCGATGCGGCCAAGGTCGCCGATGCCAATCGCGATCTCATCGTCGGCATCAAGGTGCGCGTGGGCCTGCACTCCTCGGGCACGTCCGGAACCGTGCCGCTCGACATCGCGCTCGAGGTTGCCGAGGAGGTCGGCATGCCCCCTAATGGCGCATATCGACCATCCACCGCCGAGCTACGAGGAGGTGCTGGCCCGCCTGCGCCCCGGCGACGTGCTCACCCACGCGTTCCGCCCCTTCCCCAACACGCCCGCGACCGCGCAGGGCACGGTGAAGAAGGCGGTGCTGGATGCACGCGAGCGCGGCGTGCTGTTCGACATCGGCCATGGCAAGGGCTCGTTCGCGTTCAAGACCGCGCGCGCGATGCTCGCCAACGGCTTCTATCCGAACACGATCTCGTCCGACATCCACATGCTGTGCATCGACGGCCCCGCCTATGATCAGGTCACGACCATGTCGAAATTCCTGTGCATGGGCATGGAGCTACCGGATGTGATTGCGGCCTCGACGGTGAATGCGGCGATGGCGCTGCGGCGCCCGGAGCTCGGCAGCCTCAAACCGGGCAGCGTCGGCGACGCCACGCTGATCTCGGTCAAGCAGGGCCAGTTCGATTACGAGGACGTCGTCGGCGAGCACCTGATCGGCGATCGCAAGATCGTCTCCGACGGTGTCGTCATCGGCGGCCGCTGGTGGCATCCGAATTGAGCAGGACGCGACTACAGCGACCTTGCAATCAACAGCTTCATGATCTCGTTGGTGCCGCCGTAGATCTTCTGGATGCGGGAATCGATGAAGATGCGTGAGATCGGGTATTCCTGCATGTAGCCGTAGCCACCGAACAGCTGCAGGCATTCGTCGGCGGTCTCGACCTGCTTCTCCGAGCACCAATATTTCGCCATCGACGCCGTGACCGTGTCGAGGTCTTTGGCGATCAGGCGCTCGATGCACCAGTCGACGAAGACGCGCGCGATCATCGCCTCGGTCTTGCGCTCGGCGAGCTTGAACGCGGTGTTCTGGAATTCCATCAGCGGTTTGCCGAAGGCTTTCCGCTCCTTGGTGTAGTCGGTGGTGAGCTTGATCGCACGCTCCATCGCGGCGACGGCGCCGACCGCGAGCGCGAGGCGCTCCTGCGGCAATTGCTGCATCAACTGGACAAAGCCCTGGCCTTCCTCGTTGCCGAGCAGGTTGTCCGGCGGCACGGTGACATTGTCGAAGAACAGCTCCGAGGTGTCGGAGGCGTGCAGGCCGATCTTGTCGAGGTTGCGCCCGCGCCGATAGCCTTCAGTGCCAGCAGTCTCGACCACGATCAGCGAGATGCCTTTCGCGCCCGCCTCGCCGGTACGCGCGACCACGATAACGAGGTCGGCGGCCTGGCCGTTGGTGATGAACGTCTTCTGGCCGTTAATGACGTAGGAATTGCCCTGCTTCTTCGCCGTGGTCTTCACGGCCTGCAAATCCGAGCCGGTGCCGGGCTCGGTCATGGCGATGGCGCCGACCATCTCGCCCGAGGCCATCTTCGGCAGCCAGCGCTTCTTCTGCTCCTCCGAGCCATAATTGAGGATATAGTGCGCGACGATGGCGCTGTGCACGGAGACGCCTGTCGTCAGCTCCGGCACCGTGCTTTCGAGATCGTCCAGCACCGCCGCGTCGTAAGCGAAGGTGGCACCCAGCCCGCCATATTCCTCCGGCACGCTCGCCAGCAGCGCCCCCATCTCGCCGAGCCCGCGCCAGGCGAAGCGGTCGACCATCTTCTGCTCGCGCCATTTTTCGGCATGCGGCGCCAGGTCCTTGGCGAGATATTTCCGGAACTGGTCGCGGAAGATTTCGAGCTCTTCGGTCATCCAGGAGGAGCGGTAGGACATGGTTACCTCGGTCAATGCGGCTGTCCGGCTTGGTAGGCCGGCAGGGCGCGGCAATTATTGTGTTTTCAGGCTGCGCCAGTGACGCTACCAAGGCGGCCAGAAATGCATCAGGGTGTCTGATCTTGGCTGCCAAAACTCAAGAGCTCAAGCTCGACATCGAGCGCGTCGGCACAGTCTCGGCGATCCTGACGCAGCCGGCCGAGGCGCGCGCCTGCTACGTGCTGGCGCACGGCGCAGGCGCCGATATGCGGCATGCGTTCATGGAGAAGGTCGCACAAGGTCTCGCTGAGCGCGGCATCGCGACGCTTCGCTTCAATTTCCCGTACATGGAGAAGAAGCAGGGGCGTCCCGATCCACCGGCGGTCGCCCACGCCGCGATCCGCGCGGCGGCCCTGGAGGCGGCGCGGCTATGCCCGGGACTGAAGCTCGTGGCCGGCGGGAAGTCGTTCGGCGGGCGGATGACCTCGCAGGCGCAGTCCAAGGCCCCATTGCCTCACGTCAAAGGGCTCGCCTTCCTCGGCTTTCCCCTGCATGCCGACAAAAAGCCGTCGGTCGATCGGGCCGAGCATCTCGCCGGCATCGCAATCCCGATGCTGTTCCTGCAAGGGACGCGCGACGGGCTTGCCGATCTCGGCCATCTCAGGCCTGTCGTCGCGCGGCTCGGGGCGAAGGCGACGCTGCATGAGACCGAGGGCGGCGATCATTCCTTCGCGGTCCTGAAAAAGTCCGGCCGCAGCAATGACGAGGTGCTGACAGAGGTGCTCGACACGCTGGCGGCTTGGATCGATGGGCTTGCCTGAAGGTCACGCCGCATAGAGCCCCTTGTCGCGCGCCTTCTGGATCGCCAGCGCGGCGATCAGGTCGAGGGCCGGCGTCGATAGGCCGGCGGCGCGCGCGAAGGCGGCCGGCGCCTTCACCAGCACGTCGATCTCCATGGCGCGACCGAGCTCGTAATCCTGGAGCAGCGATGGCTTGTGATTGGGGGCGGGGCCGCTGCGGGTCACGCGCTTGACCTCGGGGATGAAGTGCTGGGCGATGTCGTTGGCCTCGTTCAGCATGCGCGGGATGACTTCAGTGAAGGCGGGATCGTCGCGCACTCCGCGCGCGGTCTGGCCGGTGAGCAGGCACAGCACCGACAGCGACATGTTGGTCAGGAGCTTTGACCAGATCGCCTCGCGGATCTCGGCCACCGGCGGCGATTCCAGTCGGGCATCGTTGAAGACACTGCGCAGTCTGGTGATGCGCTCGGAATTGCGGTCGTCGCATTCGCCGATCAAGAGGCGGTTGCGGTCCGGGGTGAGGTTCTGCACCACGCCGGGCGCGATCACCTCGTTGGACGAGAAGACGACGCCGCCGACGATGCGTTCCTTCGGGATGCAGGCGCGCAAGCGCCCGCCGGGATCGAGAAACGAAATGTCCGGCGGCGTGGGGTGTCGCGGCGGCAGGCCGATGCTGTACCACCAGGGAATGCCGTTCTGCGCGAACACGATCGCGGTGTCGTCCTGGAGCAGCGGCTTGATGCTGGAGACCAGTCCCTGAAGCGCGGTTGCTTTCAGCGTCGAGATCACGACGTCCTGCGGCCCGAGTTGGGCCGGATCGCCGGACGCGATCACCTTGGCGCCGACCTCGGAATCGCCGACGCGCAGCTTGAGGCCGCCGGCGCGAGCCGCCTCCAGATGCGCCCCCCGCATCACGCAACTGACCTCATAGCCCGCGCGTGCCAGCCGTACCGCAATGTGGCTGCCGACGGCGCCTGCGCCGAAAATGCAGATGCGCATGTCTATGTCCCGTCCTGATCTCTTGCCGCCTGGTGCCAGCATGACACAAGCCGCCATGCGATGGACGCGGCCGCCCCACGCCGGAAAGATATGGATCAGAGCGCGCGGCCTCGGCCATAGTGCGCGGCAAACAAATCGACCGGAGGATCGCCGATGACCACCAATCCAGTGTTGTGGACCCTCGACGAGCGCGGCGTTGCGACCGTCACCCTGAACCGTCCCGAGGTCAACAACGCCTATGACGACGCCTTGATCGCGGGCGTGCTCGCGGCCATGGACGATCTCGGCAAGAAGCAGAGCCTTCGCATCGTCGTGCTCCGGGGCAATGGCAAGCATTTCCAGGCTGGCGCCGACCTCAAATGGATCAACGGCGTGCGGCCGCAATCGACTGAAGCGAACAAGGCGGCCTCGCGAGCGACCTTCGAGGCCGTGCAGCGGCTCAACACGCTGCCGGTTCCAACGGTTGCGCTGGTGCAGGGTGGCTGCTTCGGTGGCGGCACCGGCGTGATCGCGGCCTGCGACATCGTGATCGCCGCGGACAACGCCCTGTTCTCGATCACCGAGGTGCGCTGGGGCCTGACCGCCGCCATCATCATCCCGCAGCTCTGCGACGCCATGAGTGTACGGCAAGTCCGCCGCTACGCGCTGACCGGCGAGCGCTTTGGCGCCGAGGACGCCCGCCGCATCGGCCTCGTTCACGAGGTGGTGCCGCTCGCCGAACTGGAGGCCGCAGGCAGCAAGGTGGTGGAGCAGTTGCTCGCCAACGGGCCGGAAGCGATGGCCGAAACCAAAAAGCTCGCGCTGGAGAGCTCGTTCGGCGGCATGGCGGTGGACGATGCCGCTTACACGCGCCTCGTGCATCTGCATTCGGTCAAGCGCCAGAGCGCAGAGGCGGCGGAAGGGCTGGCCTCGTTTGCCGAGAAGCGGGCGGCGAATTGGCGGAGCGGCAAAGGTTAGGCGTTCAGTAGCCGCGGTAGAAGTTGTTGATGCTGCGATAGACGGCATCATCGTCCTGCCGCATCCGGCGCAGCGTTTCGAGTGTCTTGCGCTCGTCGATCGGGGGCTTGTTTTTGGTGGATTGTAGCTCAGTGCGCACTGATCCATAGTCGGCCCCAAGTAAGAGTTGGGAACAGGACGCATCATGCGGGCGATGATCGAAGAACCGGCACGACAGGTGCCGCTCTATGGCGAATATGAAGTCGTCGTGCTCGGCGGCGGCCCGGCCGGCATCGTTGCGGCGGCGTCAGCGGCGCGCGCAGGGCGGAAGACTCTGCTGGTCGAGCGCTACGGCTTTCTCGGCGGCATGGGCACGGCAGCCGGCGTCACCAATTTCTGCGGCCTGCACGGCAATGTCTATGGCGAGCATCGCCGCTTGGTGCAGGGCATGGCCTCGGAGCTGCTGGCGCGGATCGACCGGCTCAACGGTCTCAATGCGCCGCACCTGATCCTCGGAAAGGTCTTTGCCCAGGCCTATGACACCGCCGCCTATAAGATTGCGGCCGACGAGCTGCTTGCGAGCCACAAGGTGCACATCCTCTTTCACGCACTCGGCGCCGGCGTGGTGATGGGCGATGACCGCCGCATCGATGCGCTGATGGTCGAGACCAAGGCGGGCCGGCAGGCGGTGCGATCCGAGATCTTCATCGACTGCTCGGGCGACGGCGATCTCGCGGTGTGGGCCGGCGCGCCGTTCGAGATCGGCGACGAACATGGCCATCCGATGTACCCCTCGATGATGCTGCGTCTCAACGGCATCGATCCCGCGAAGGCAGGGGAGGCCTGGCGAACCATTCCGCAATTGATGGAGAAGGCCACTGCCGCCGGCACGCACAAATTCCCGCGCAAGAGCGCGATCGTGCGGCCGCAAAAGTCCGGCATCGAATGGCGGGTGAATTTCACGCAAGTCGCGCGCGAGGACGGCCACGCCATCAACGGCGTCGAGCCCGACGACCTCACCCGCGGCGAGATCGAGGGCCGCAAGCAGGCGCTCGCCGCGTTCGAGTTCCTGCGCACCGTGCCGGGCTTCGAAAAGTCCTACATCGTCGACCTGCCGCCGCAGCTCGGCATCCGGGAGACCCGCCGCATTAAGGGCGGCTACCAGCTCAGCGGCGCGGACGTGCTCGGCTGCGCTTCGTTCGAGGATTCGATCGGCGTCAATGGCTGGCCGATCGAGGCCCATGTGCCCGGCGACGTGGTCTTCACCTTTCCGCCGATCCCGGACTCGCGCGGCTATAACGAGCTGCCGTACCGGATGCTGGTGCCTGAGGGGGTCGACAATCTCCTGGTCGCCGGCCGCTGTGCCTCCATGACCCATGAGGGCCAGTCGGCGGCACGGGTCTCCGGTGCGTGTTTCGTGATGGGGGAGGCGGCCGGTTCCGCCGCCGCCCTGGCGCTGGCCGGAAACCGGATGCCACGTGACATCCCCGTTGAAAAATTGCAGGAAGCGTTGAAGCGACAGGGCGCCTTCATCGGGCGGGACCAGACGGTGCCCGAGGGCCTGTAGCGGACTGCAAGAGAACGACCAAGAGAACCACTGGAGGAATGGGATGATGGGGATTGCGCGGCTCGCGCTAGTGGGGCTTTTGGCGATCATGGCGACGGGCACGGCCCGGGCCGAAGAGGCGCTGAAGGCCAAGATCGGCGTGCTTCGTCTGTCGTCCTCCGCGCCGGTCTTCATTGCGCAGGACAAGGGCTATTTTCGCGACGCCGACTTGGAGGTCGAGCTGAAATTCTTCGACGCGGCGCAGCCGATCGCGGTCGCCACCACATCGGGCGACGTCGATTTCGGCATCACCGCCTTCACCGCCGGTCTCTACAATCTCGCCGGCAAGGGGACGCTGAAGGTGATCGGCGGCATGAGCCGCGAGAAGGCCGGCTATCCCCTGATCGGCTATTTCGCCAGCAACAACGCCTATGCCGCCGGCCTCAAGACGCCGAAGGATCTTGCGGGCAAGCGCGTGGCGGTGACGCAGGTCGGATCGAGCTTTCATTACTCGCTCGGGCTGCTCGCCGATAAATATGGCTTCAAGCTCGCGGACGTGAAGATCGTGCCGCTGCAATCGCTGTCGAATGCCGCGGCTGCGCTGAAGGGCGAGACTGTCGATGCGGCGCTGCTTCCGGTCTCGACGGCGCGAAAGCTGATCGACGAGGGCGGCGCGAAATTGTTGGGCTGGGTCGGCGACGAGACGCCCTGGCAATTAGGGGCGGTGTTCGCTTCGCCGAAGACGCTGACCAACAAGGCCCTGGTGACAAAACTGCTCGCCGCTCTGGCGAGGGCCGATCGCGAATATCACGACGTCATTCTCGCGGCGATGAAGGACGGGGTTGCGCCGGTCAACGACCAGACCAAGCCGCTCTTGGAGATCATTGCCAAGTATACCAACCTCCCGGTCGAGCAGGTCGTCGGCAACTGTGCCTATATCGACCCCAACGGCAAGCTGGATGTGAAGAACGTCGACAACCAGATCAAATGGCTTCAGGAGCAGGGCTTTGCCGACAAGGGCTTTGATGCGAACGCGATCATCGCGAAGGACTATGTGAAGGCGGATTGATGCTGACGATGCAGACTCTCGTGACGGGCAACCTGCCACCTTCCCCTGCCTCTCCAGGGAAGGGTGAAGACGGCGGGCGCGCATGGATCTGATCGCCAACCACATCTCTCATCGTTTCGGCGACCTCGCCGTGCTCGACGACGTCTCGTTCACCGTCAGCGCCGGCGAGGTCGTGGCGATCGTCGGTCCCTCCGGCTGCGGCAAGAGCACGCTGCTGTCGATCCTCGGCGGCCTCTTGCAGCCGAGCTCGGGGGCGCCCGAGCTGCGCGGCCAGCCGCCGGCGGACAGCCTTAATCCGCTGACCTTCGTGTTTCAGGATTTCGCGTTGCTGCCATGGGCGACGGTCGAGGAGAACGTCGAATTCCCCTTGCTGCACACGCAGCTTTCAGCAACGCAGCGTCGCGCGCTGGTCGAGGACGCGCTGCGCCGCACCGGCCTGACCGAATTTCGCAAGACCTATCCAAAACAGCTCTCCGGCGGCATGCGCCAGCGCGTCGGCATTTCGCGCGCGCTTGCGGTCAAACCTGCGATCCTGCTGATGGACGAGCCGCTGTCGGCGCTGGATTCGCAAACCCGCGAACTCCTGATGGAGGACTTCGTTCGCCTGCTCGCCGACGGCGGCATGGGCGCGGTCTACGTCACCCATAATCTCGAAGAGGCAGCGCGGCTCGCCGACCGCATCGTGGTGCTGTCGCGGCGGCCCGGCCGCATTCGCGAGGTCGTGACCGTGCCGATGACGCGTGCAGAGCGCGGCGAAACCGCTGCGCGGGAAAAGCTGCTGGCGCTGCAAAACCAGATCTGGTCACTGATCCGCAACGAGGCCATCGACGCCGAACGCGAGGTTCAGCATGCTTGACCGCGCGCCGGCGGAAGGCGCTTCGAAGGACCAAGCCACTCGACGCGTCCGCTTCCGCGGTGCGGGCTTCGTGCCTGCGTCGAGCCGCTTCGGCGGCTGGATCGCGCTCGCGCTCGTCATCGCGATCTGGCAGGCCGCCGGCAGCGCGGCCTTCGTCAATCCGCTGTTCCTGCCGGCGCCGTCGGCGATCATACGTGCGATCTATCAGCTCGCGATCTCTGGCGCGCTCTGGCAGCACGTTTCGGCCTCGCTGCTGCGCATCGGCATGGGCTGGCTGCTCGGGACGGCGGCGGGCGTTGCCGTCGGGTTCGCCATCGGCCTGTCGCGGCTCGCGCGCAGCGTCGGCATCACCTTCATCTCGGCGCTGTTTCCGATCCCGAAGATTGCGCTGCTGCCGCTCCTGATCCTTTGGCTCGGCATCGGCGAAGAGCCAAAGATCGCGACCATTGCGCTCGGCGTCTTCTTCTCGACCGCGATCTCGGTCTATAGCGGCGTCGACGCGGTGCCGCGCAACTTGATCCGCATGGCGCAGAGCTTCAACGTTCCGTTTGCCACCATCGTGCGCAAGGTGATCTGGCCTGGCGCGCTGCCCGCGATTCTCGCTGGCTTCCGCATCACCGCCTCGGTCGCGCTGCTGCTCGTCGTCAGCGCCGAGATGATCGGCGCGCAATACGGCATCGGCGCGTTCGTGCTCCAGGCCGGCAATCTGATGCAGACGGATCAGCTGCTCGCGGGTGTGGTGATCCTGTCGGTGTTTGGCCTCGTGGTCGGCAAGGTGATCGGCTGGCTGGAGACAAGGCTGCTGCACTGGCGGTAGGGGCATTCACGACGGCTGTAGGGCGGGCAAAGCGAAGCGTGCCCACCACGTCTTCATCATTCGCGGAAGCATGGTGGGCACGGCGCAAGTGCGCCTTTGCCCACCCTTGTATTAGCCTGATCGGTTATGTTGAGCCGTTCCGTGAGGAATGGCCCAGCCCGGGTGGCCGCCCGAGCTGGGTCGCCGTT